>NZ_CP133319.1:310909-621818 GCF_038811545.1 Rhodoligotrophos sp. CJ14 | reverse complement strand
AGGCGCTGCAGATGCAGATGCTGCTGGAATCCCAACGCTGCAGCGTGCAGCGGGTCGCATCCGCCGAAGAGGCATTGGACGCGCTGCATACGAGGATCCCGGATCTGATCATTGCGGACTATCATCTGCCGGGCATGAATGGCGATGAGCTCGCCCGGGAGCTCAAGCTCAGCATGAGCACCCGCACTGTGCCGGTCATGATGCTCACCGAGGCGCGGGAGCGGGATCTCGAGCGGCATGGGCTCGAGAGCGGGGCGGATGCCTATGTGCCGAAATCGGCCGATCAAGAGCTGCTGCTTCTGCGCATCAAGGCCTTGTTGCGGCAAGCGCCCGGCAGCACGGAAACGCGCCATGATCGATCGCTCGGCGCGCTGTTCCGGCGGGCTCAGCTCCTGCTGGTCGATGACCATCCGGAAGGCGGTGCGAGGATCCAGGCGCTGCTCACCCAAGACAGCTACAAGACGTCTGTCGTTCAGGATGACAAGGCGGCTGTGCGCGCCGTCTCGGAACAGCCCAATCGGTGGGCTGCGATCATCATCAATCTCGAGGACCCAGAGGCGGGCATCGCGCTCTGCGAGCAGCTGCATGTGATCCGCAGCAGCGATGCGGCCGCGGATGAGGGGCCGCTCTTCCAGATCATCGTGCTCGGCACCGGCGAGCCTGCAGCAATGCGTACAATCGTGGTGCAGAGCTTTGCCGCGGGGGCAGATGATGTGGTGCCGCAGTCCGCGGATCCGGAAGTGTTGAGGGTTCGCATTCGCAGCCTGGTGCGCCGGGCCATTCTCGATGAAGAGAACCGCCGGATCCTGGCGGAGGCGCGGGAGCAGGAGCTGGCCCTGGAGCGGGCGCGCGCCAAGCAGCTCGCGGCCGAGGAAAAGGCATCCATGGCGGAGGCCTTGGCGCTAGCCAATCAGGAGCTCGAAAGCGCCAACCGCCAGCTGCGCGAGACCCAGGCGCAGCTCGTGCATGCGGCCAAGATGGCCTCGCTCGGTGAGCTGGTCGCAGGGATCGCGCATGAGATCAACAATCCGCTGGCCTTCATCCTTGCCCATCAGAGCACGATCGAGCGCATCTGCGGTGATATCGAAGCGGAATTGAAGACAGAGGGGCACGGGCGCGAGGATCTTCTGGCGAAGACCGCCAAGGCGCGAGAGCGGCTTGACGCGGTGCGCTCAGGGCTTCGGCGCATACAGGATCTCGTGCTCAACCTGCGCAAGTTCTCGCGCCTGGAGGAGGGCAGCTTCGAGACTGTCAATGTGCGGGAGGCGATCGAAACGGTGCTGTCCCTGCTGGCACCGAAATTCGGCACCCGGATCAGCATCGAGCGCAATTTTGCCGCGCCCGACATGCTGACCTGTTCGCCTGCGCTCCTCAATCAGGCCGTCATGAACATCGTCAGCAACGCTGCGGATGCGATCCCTGACAAGGGTACGATCACCATCAGCACGTCCTGCGATCAGGACACCTATCGGATCGAGATCAGGGATACGGGGCCGGGCGTGCCGTCTGATCTGCGCGACCGAATCTTCGAGCCATTCTTCACCACAAAGCCAGTGGGCAGCGGCACGGGTCTCGGCCTTGCCATCGCCTACCGGGTCGCCCAAGCCCATCATGGCGCCATCGAGGTTGGTCCCGCAGTGGGCGGGGGAGCATGCTTTTCGCTGACTGTTCCGTTTCATTCCGCCGGAGCGGCCGCGTAAGCCATAAACCATTCAGAGAAAATGAACAAAAGAGACACCAAGAGTACGGTCCTGATTGTGGATGACGAGGCGGAGATCCTCACCGCCCTGGAGGATCTGCTCGAAGATTCCTACGAGGTGCTCTCCACCACCTCACCCGAGCACGCGCTGGAGATCCTGACGCGGGTTCCCGAGGTGGCCGTCATCATATCGGATCAGCGGATGCCGGATCTTGCGGGCGACCAGTTCCTCGCCCGCGCCCGCGCTGTCAGCAATGCGCAGGCCATTCTGCTCACCGGCTATGCCGATATCAATGCGGTGATCTCGGCCATCAATACGGGCTGGGTATGCGGCTATGCCCATAAGCCGTGGGATCCGGAGATGCTCCGGGCCATGGTGGCCAATGCACGCGAGCGTTACCTTCTCGGGCGCGAGCTGTCGCTTGAGCGCGCCCTGCTCAATGGCGTGCTTGCCAATTCCGGAAATGCGGTCTCCTTCAAGGATAGAGAAGGGCGGTTCGTCAGGGTCAATGCGCTCAAAGCCGCAAAGTTCGGTGTCACGCCCGAGGACTGTATTGGCCGCTTCGAGCGTGACTTCGTCGACGAGGCCCGCGCTCAAGAGGTCGCGACGATCGAGGCGGAGGTCATCAAGCAAAAGCGTCCGATCGATACGGTCGAAGAGCGGCCGATGCCCAATGGCGTGATGCGCTGGTTTGCGGTCTGCCGTTTCCCCATCCTCGATCAGGCCGGCAATGTCACCCATATCGGGACAATCCAGCGTGACGTGACCGAGCAGCGGCAGATGGAGGAGCGGCTGCGCCAGTCGGACAAGATGGAGGCGCTCGGAACGCTCGCGGGCGGCGTCGCGCACGACTTCAATAACCTGTTGATGGCGATGCTCGGCAATCTCGAGCTTGCCGCGAAGCGTATCGATGGGGATGAGCGCGTCGCCCGCTACCTGCGCAATGCGACAGCGGCAGGGCGGCGCGGGGCGGCGCTCACCGAACGGCTGCTAAGCTTCAGCCGCCGCAAGGAGATCCGTTCCCAGCTCCTGGATATCAACGAGACCATCCGGAATATGGGTGACATGCTGGAGCGGACGCTCGGCGGTCTCGTCGAGATTAAGACGGAGCTTGATCCTGAGCTCTGGGCGGGGCGGGCTGATCCCGAGCAGATCGAGCTTGCCATTCTCAATCTCTGTATCAATGCCCGGGATGCGATGCCGGAGGGCGGGGTCATCACCATCGCCACGGCCAATCAGGATATCCGTAAGCGGATGCCTGATCTCGCCCCGGGACGGTATATTCGCCTCACAGTGTCCGATACGGGACGGGGCATGTCGGCGGAAGTGCGACGCCGCGCCCTGGAGCCGTTCTTCACGACGAAGGCGGGTAAGGGCACGGGGCTCGGCCTCTCGATGGTCTATGGAATGGCCGTGCAGTTGGGCGGTGCCATCAGAATTCAAAGCACCCCGGACGAAGGCACGACCATCGAGCTTTACTTGCCGAGCGCGGATGCGGAGCCGGGGGTGAGCTGCGAGACGGACCGCACCGCGGAGGTGCCGCAGATCGATCCAGTCCGGATCCTGCTGGTGGATGATGACCATAGTGTGCGCGAGGTGACTGCAGCCCATCTCGCCGCCCTCGGCCATACTCTCGTGGAAGCGAAGGATGGTCCGGGTGCGCTCGATATCATGGCAAGCGACCAGCGGTTCGATCTCCTGGTCGCTGATTTCGCCATGCCGGGAATGACAGGGCTCGATCTTGCACTCAGGGCACGGAAGGTTCTGCCCGATCTCCCAGTGCTGCTGATCACGGGACATGCGGAACTTCCGGAAGCGGCGGAGAATATGAGCCTGCTGATCAAGCCATTCCGGCAGGAGGAACTGGCCCTGCGCATTGCGGAACTGATCGTGAAGGATTGAACAGCGGACGGCTTTCCGGTTTGGCGCTTATCCGGAGCTTGCCACAGGGCCGCGGTCCTGTTCACGCAGGGCTGTCTTGAGGATTTTGCCGTAATTGTTCTTGGGCAGCGCATCCACGAACACATAACGCTTGGGCCGCTTGAAGCGCGCGATGTGCTCTATACAGAACCGATCGAGCTCCTCCGCGGTCGTGTCACCGACGACATAGGCCACGACGATCTCACCCCATTCGGGATCCGGCCTGCCGATGACGGAGGCCTCGCGCACCGCTTTGTGCTGCAATAGCACCTCCTCGACCTCTCGCGGGTAGATATTGGTACCGCCGGATATTATCATATCCTTCGAGCGATCCTTGAGGGTGAGATAGCCATCCTCATCGAGCACGCCCATATCACCGGTCAGAAGCCAGCCGTCCCGTATGGTCTTTGCGGTCGCGTCGGGGTTCTGCCAATAGCCGGCCATGACGATCGGGCCGCGGCAGGCAATCTCGCCGGTCTCGCCGGTGGCAAGCGGCCGGCCGTCGCCATCGACGATGCGCATCTCAAGGCAGGAGAAGGGGACGCCCACGGATGCGAGCCGCTCGAGCCAGCGCGGATGGTCGCGATCGGCGATCACCTGCTTTGACAGTTTGGTGATGGTCATCGGGCTCTCGCCCTGGCCGAAGATCTGCGCGATACGCGGGCCGAAGCGCTCGAAGGCGGCACGTGCATCCTCGAGATACATGGGGCCACCGCCATAGGTGATGGTCCGCAGGGCGCTCACGTCGAAATCGGCCGTCTGGGCCAGCATGCGCTTGATCATGGTGGGCGCGGCAAAGAAGGACATGCGCCGCCAATGCTCGGCAAGGGCGAAGATCTCCTCGGGCTCGAAGCCGCCGCTCTCGGGCACGACATTCACCGCCCCGCGCATGATGTGGGGCTGCATATAGAGGCCCGACCCATGGCTCAAGGGGGCGGCATGGAGGATCGTGTCGCCGGGCTCCGTCGGGTCGACCTCGGCGAGGTAAGCATAAGACATAACCGCGAGATTGCCATGGGTGAGCATGGCGCCTTTCGGCCGGCCCGTGGTGCCGGAGGTATAGAACAGCCAGGCCACGTCATCGATGTTGCGGGCGATGACAGGGATCGGGTCGGCGGTGAGCAGCTTGCGGTAATCCGCATTGCCGATGGGGATCAGCGCCTCTAGCGTCTTTGGGGCAAAAGGGGCGACGGTGTCACGCAAGCTCTCGGAGACGAATGCGATGCGCGCCCCCGATTGCTCAAGAATATATCCGAATTCGCTGCCATGGAGCTTGGCATTGCAGGGCACCGCCACAAGGCCCGCAGCCCAGATGCCGTAGAGCGCCTCGGCATATTCCGGCATGTTCTTGGCGATGATCGCAACCCGCTCGCCATCGCTAAGGCCGAAGCCGTTGCGCAGGGCACCGGCGATCCGTGCCGCTCGCTCGGCAAGCTCGCCATAGGTCGAATGGAGGCGGGTGCCGAAGCCGATGGCGGTCCGGTTCGGATCGGCCCGGCCCCATCGCTCCAGCCAAAGCGCAAGATTCATGAGCATCCTCCCGGTCGAGGCACCGGCTTACCGGCGCGAGGCTGATCCATGCGCGATCACGTATATTCCGGGCGCTTGGGCGTAAACACATCCAGGTTCAGCACCGGCTCATCGCCGATCACCTCGCCCCAATGGGTCACATTGGGCGGAATGAGCAGAAGGGAGCCGGGCCCCATCACGTGCTCCTGGTCGCCGACGAAGAACTTGATGCGGCCCGCCATGATATAGGCGATCTGCTCGTTGGGATGGCTGTGGGGCTTCGGCTCATGACCCGGCATCAGCTTGTGCAGGGTGACGGTTGCCCCCTCGCCATGAAACACCTTGCGTTTGACGCCGGCGCGCACCGGTGTCCAGGGGATGGCGTTCCAGTCGATCGCGTGCAGATCCATGACGTAGCTCCTTATTTGGCAGCACCCAAGAGGCCGCTGGGTCGGACGAAGAGGAAGAGCAGCAAAACGGTAAGTGCGGCGACGTTCTTGAGGCCGGCATCCAGGAAAACGACAGCGACCGCCTGGGCGAGACCCAGCATGATGCCGCCGAGAAAGGCGCCGAAGGGCCGCCCAAAGCCCCCCACAATCGCGGCAATGAAGCCGGAGATCGCAAAGGGTACGCCGACATTGAAGGCCGTGTACTGGGTGGGTGTGATCAGGATCCCCGCGATTGCGCCGAGCGCTGCGCTCAGGGCGAAGGACAAAGCCAGCATGCGGGAGACCGGGATGCCCTGCAGCATGGCGGCCTCGCGATTGATGGCGCAGGCCCGCATTGCCTTGCCCACCTTGGTCGATTTGAAGAAGGCGCCGAGCAGGGCAATGATCAGGAGGGACGCGCCTATAATCCAGATGATCTGGTAGCCGATTGCCACATTGCCGATGCGGAGCGGCGGCAGATCGGTGAAGACGGGCAATGTCTTGGGCTGATCACCGACCAGGATGAGGGTTGCTCGCTCGACCACGATCTGGGCGGCAAGGGTTGCCAAGATCATGACGAAAATGGTCGCGTTACGGTCCCACAAGGGGCGCACGACCACACGCTCGAGAATAACGCCGCCGATGGCCACAACGAGGGTTGCGAGCACGGCGGCCAGCAACATCGGCACGCCGGCGGAGGCAAAGAGGCTGTAGGTGACAATGCCGCCCAGCATCACGAAGGCGCCTTGCGCGAAATTCACGATGCCGCTCGCATTGTAGATCACGCAAAAGCCGATGCCGACGAGCCCGTAGATGCAGCCGGTCGAGATGCCGCTCACCAGGGCCTGGGCGAGGAAGGTCATATCAGGCATGGGCGGCCTCCTTATCCCCGAGATAGGCCCTGAGCACCGCCGGGTTGGTGCGAATCTCCTCGGGCGTTCCTTCAGCAATATGCTTGCCGAAATCGAGGACGGCGATACGGTCGGCGGTGTTCATCACCAGGTTCATATCGTGCTCGATGAGCAGCACCGTGGTTCCCTGATCGGCAATGCGCCGGATCATCTCGCTCAAGCGCTTGCTCTCTTCGGTGTTCAAGCCGGCGGCGGGCTCGTCCATGGCGATCAGCTTGGGCTCGGTCGCGAGGGCGCGGGCAATCTCCAGCAGACGCTGCTGGCCGTAGGGGAGAACCGCTGCGCGCATTTCGGCCTGGGCACCAAGGCCGACGAAGTCGAGCAGCCCGCGCGCCCGTTCGTCAACCTCGCGCTCCTCGCGCCGTGCCTGTGGCGTGCGGAACAGGGCGGCGATGAGGCCACCTTTCGTGTGGAGATGCCGGCCAACCTTGACATTCTCCAGCACGGTCAGGTCCTGGAAGAGCTGCACCAGCTGGAAGGTGCGGACGAGACCGCGGGCGGCAATCTTTTCGGGGGCAAGCCCCGTGATCTCTTGATCATCGAAAAAGATGCGGCCATCGGTCGGCGGCAACGCCCCGGAGATCAGATTGAACAAGGTGGTCTTGCCCGCCCCGTTCGGACCGATGATGGCGGTAACTCCCTTGCTCTCGACGGCCAAGCTCACCTGGTCGACGGCTCTCAGGCCGCCGAAAGCGCGGGACACATTCTCAAGGCGCAGGCGGATCATGGGCGCTTCTCCGCCGCCTGGCGCCGGTCGCGCCAGAGGTCGGCGAGGCCTACAAGACCGCGCGGCATGTAGATCAGGATCAGGATGAGGGCGGCACCATAGGCGAGGTCCTGATAGTCCTTGAACTCGCGGAAGGTCTCGGGCAGCACGTTGATGATCAATGCGCCGATCAGCGGTCCCAAGATGGTGCCGATGCCGCCGATATAGAGCATGGTAAAGGCCAGGATCACCATGTGCAGGCCGAAGACTTCGGGGCTCACGAAGCCCACCACATGCACGAAGAGCGAACCTGCGATGGCAGCATAAGCGGCCGAGATCAGAAAGGCGATGAGCTTGTAGCGGGCGACATTGATCCCCAGCGCGCGGGCGGCATCCTCGCTGCCGGCAATAGCGACGAGCGCGCGGCCGAGGCGCGAATGGCGGATGCCGGCGGCGGCCAGGATCGCGAGCGCTGCGAGCACCGCCAGCATGATCAGCATGGCTTGATCCGAATAGGCCTCAAGACCGCCGATCCCCATGGGCGGAATGCCGGAAATCCCCATATAGCCGGCGGTCACGGAATCCCATTCGACGGCCACCTCATAGACGATGAGGCCGACAGCAAGGGTTGCCATGGCGAGGTAATGGCCTTTGAGGCGCAACGTGGGATAGCCGATGATCGCAGCCGCGATCAGCGCGCCGATGACCCCCGCGACCAGAGCCACAAGGGGCGGCCAGCCATAGGTGGTGGTCAAGATGGCCGAGGCATAGCCGCTGATGCCGGCAAAGGCGTTCTGGCCGAACGAGACCTGGCCCGCATAGCCCATGAAGAGATTGAGGCCCGTCACGAAGATCGCGTAGATCAGCGCGAAGTTCACGATCGAGATGACGTAGCCGCCAGCGGTATAGGCATAGGCGAGGAGGCCCAAGCCGATGATGGCGGGCAGCGCCAGCCACAGCCACCTCGTCCGGGGCTGCGCGCCGGTCACGCTGCGCCAGCGGTCATGTGAAGTAGTACTGGGCGAGGTCGTCATGGGACTTAATCTCACGGGGATCAATCTCGGCCACGACGCGCCCGGTCGACAAGAGATAGGCGCGATTGGCAAGCTCAAGCGCCAGGGGCGCCTTCTGCTCGACAAGGAGTACAGACAGGCCGGCGCGGTTGAGGGATCCCAAGGTTTCCAGAATTTCTGAGACGACACGCGGCGCAAGCCCGAGGGAGGGCTCATCGAGCAGCAGCACCTTGGGGTCCGCCATCAGAGCACGGCCCACTGCCAGCATCTGCTGTTCGCCACCAGAGAGCGAGCCCGCGGTCTGGGTCATGCGCTCCTTCAGCCGCGGAAAGAGCTCCAGAACGCGGGTCAGCCGGCGCTCGAACTCCTGCCCATCGCTCAGACGATAGGCACCGAGCTCGAGATTTTCCGCAACCGACATCGGACCGAAGATCCCGCGGCCCTCAGGCACCAGCACGATGCCGCGGGCCGCCACCGCCACCACATTGGCGCGGGGCAGGGGCGTGCCGCGAAAACGCACCTCACCGGTATTGGCGGTCAAGCCCACGATGGCGCGCAGCAGGGTCGACTTGCCCGCGCCATTGGGGCCGAGCACCGCGACAAGCTCGCCCTCGCCGACATAGATGTCGGTCGGCTGCAGGGCCTGCACATGGCCATAGCGGGCCGCAAGCGCTGCCGTCTCCATGATTTTGTCGCGGGTGCTCAACGCCGCCATCTCAGTTCACGATCTTAACCTGGCCATCGATGATCTGGCCGAGCACGAAGGGGTTCTTGGTGATGCCTTGATGGTTCTCGGGCGAGAAATTGTAGATGCCGGTCGTGCCCTGGTAGCCGGTGATCTTCTCCAGGTTATCGCGCACAGACGGGCCTTCGATCGAATTGCCCTTCTCGATGGCGGCAACGGTCAGCATCACCGCATCCCAGCCGCGGCCGGCCCAGTTGGGATCACGATCGCCATATTGCTTCTTCCAGGGCTCGAGGAAGCGGTTGATCTCGGTCTTCAGGGGGCTGTCGGGCAGGGCGTCATAGACCTGAGACGGGGAGGCGACGAAGAAGAACTTATCGCCGAGAACCTCGGCCACCGGGCGGAACACCTCGAGATCCTCGAGGCTCGTGAGCAAGAGCATGTCGAGGCCAAGCTGCTTGATGTTCTTGGCGGCGGTGAGCGTGGTGCCACCAAGGCCGATCTTCAGGATGGCGCCGGCGCCGGCAGAGGCCATCTTGGAGATGATGACGCTGAGATCGGCATCATTCGTCTTGTATTGCTCAACGCCGACGAGCTCGATGCCGTAATCCTTGGCGATCTTGACCGCAACGTCCTTCTGCAGGTTGGCATAGGGCGAGGGGTCGTGCATCACGCCCACTTTGCGGATATTGGTCTTGTCCTTGAGATATTGCAGGCGCGTCTCGATCTCGAAGCGCGCGGGCGGCAGGGTCGAGAATGCCCATTTCACGTCGCTCTCGGTCTTGGGCAGGATCGAGCACAGGACCATCGGGATTTCAGCGCGCACGACCTGGGGCGCCGCGGCCATGTTGCCCGCGGAGACACAGCCGGAAATGAAGATGTTCACCTCATCCGAGCTGATCATCTTGCGATAGACGGTCACCGCATCCTGAGGCTCGGAGCGGTTGTCCTCGACGATCACCTCGAGCTTGTGGCCGAGCACGCCGCCCTTGGCATTGACCGCGTCGGCAGCAACCTTCACGCCGTCCGACCAGGCACGGTCGACGGTTGCGGCATAACCGGTCAGTCCGGCGGCAATGCCGATCTTATAGGGTTCCTGGGCATGAACCTGGCCGGTTGCGAAGCCTGCCGCCAGCAGGCTTGCCGCAATGGCCAAATGGGATAAGCGCTTCTTCATTTAACGGTCCTCCCTCCTTTTATTGGCGGTCAGCTTGCCGCCGGTACACCATAGCCGCCGCCGCCCGGCGTCTCCAGCACGACCACGTCGTCAGGATTCATGGTGAGCTTGCGCGCCTCGCTCACATCCTTGCCATTGACCAGGAAGCGGCCCGCGGCACCGGCCGCACCTCCGCCAATGCCATCCGGCCCCTCATTCAGCCGGCTCGGCACCGCATTGAGCAGCCACTGATCCTTGGTCATCATACGGAACTGAATGACCTGGCCGTCGCCGCCACGGGTGCGGCCCGCACCGCCAGAGCCGTCCCGCAGCTCCTTGCGATCGAACAGGATGGGCATTGCGGCTTCCAGGATCTCAACCGGCACCGCAGCCACGCCCGTGGGATAGCAGGTGGCGCTGGGGCCAGGCTTTTCGGCGCGGGCGCCCATGCCGCCGGAATAGTTGAACATTGAAGAGGTGAAAGCCTCGCCATCGGCGCGCTTGCCCTGGATCTGGATGGTCCAGACGGCACCCGAGCCTTCCGCCAGCACCCGGTCCGGCATCACATGGTAGAGCGCCTTGAGGATCGGCATCGGCACATACATGCCCACCACGTGGCGGGCATTGACGGGGGCCGGATATTTACAATTCACGATCGAGCCTTCCGGCGCGACAACCTTGATGGGCGCAAGCGACCCGGTGTTGTTGGGCAGCTCCGGGTTGAGGCAGCTGCGCACGGCGAAGGTCGAATAGGCGTGCGTATAGTTCAGCACCACGTTGATGCCGGTGGTGGTCTGGGGCGATGATCCGGTGAAATCAACCGTGATATCGCCCTTGTCCGCGTCCACCGTCACCGCCGTCTTCAGGGTGATAACCTCGCCGCCGGGCACGTCGAATTGGCTCTCGCCGTGGTAGGTGCCGGATTTGAGCTTGCGGATCGCGGCGCGGGTCACCTCCTCGGAGCGGTTGATGATCTCATCCGACAGTTCCTCGATATCGATGAGGCCATAGCGCTTGCACATGGTGATGAGATGCTCGGCTGCGGACTGGCCCGAGGAGACCTGGGCTGCAAGATCACCGAAGACCGCATCGGGCGTGCGCACGTTGCGGCGGATCATGGCGTGCAGCACCGCGTTGGGCTTGCCGCACTCGTAAAGCTTGAGCGGCGGGATCCACAAGCCTTCCTCATGCACATCGCGGGCGCCGGCACCGATGCCATAGCCTCCAATATCGGTGTGGTGGATCGTCGAGCCGATATAGGCAAGCAGCCGGTCGCCATCGAAGATCGGCGTGAGCGTGGTGATATCGAAGAAATGCCCGGCCGACAGCCAGGGATCATTGGTGATCAGAACATCACCCGGCGCGATGTCATTGCCGAAAATACGGGCGAGATGGGCACCGGCAAAGGCAAGAGAGTTGATGTGGCCGGGGGTGCCGGTGTTGGCCTGGGCGACCATGCGGCCGCGCCGGTCGAACAGGGCGCAGGCCAAGTCTCCCGCCTCGCGCACGATGGGGCTGAAGGCGATACGCTGCAGGGCCTTGGACCGTTCGGTCACAATGGCAATCAGGTTCGACCAGAGGATTTCGAGTTCAACGCCGTCCATGGCTTTAGGCTCTCCTCGCCACGATGCAGCCATAGCTGTCGATGGTGGCGGTCCAGTTCGGGGGAATTACGGTGGTGGTCTCGCGCTCTTCGATGATGGCGGGGCCGGCAATGGTCTGCCCCACGGCGAGGCTCAGGCGGTCATAGACGGGCGCGCGGGCGCCATCGCTCCAGGCCTCAACCAGCCGCTCGCCTTTGGGGCGGCCCTCGCTGCTGGGCGGCTGGCCTGCGGCATGGAAGGGAACGACAGGTCCGCGGGCGGTGAGCCGCCAGGTCACCAGTTCGATGGGAACGTGGCTAGGATTGACGCCGTAAAGCCCGTGATAGGCCGCCTCGAAGGCTTGGGCGATCGCGTTTGCGTCGCGCGCTGATCGCGGGTCATCGGCAAAGGTGACGGTCACCTCGTTCTGCTGGCCGAAATAGCGCAGGTCGGCTGCGAATGTGGCGGTGATATCCGCCCGCTTGCAGCCGGCCTCGGCCAGAGCTGCCGCTGCCTCATCCATCATCTCGCTCAGCACCCGGTCGACACGGGTCCAGTCGATGTCATCGAGCTTGCAGAGGTCGCTGCGGACGAGATCCAATCGCACGGGTGTGACCAGCGTGCCGAAGGCGGAGAGCACGCTCGATTGCGGCGGAATGATCACGGACGTGCTTTGCAGGAGGATGGCAACCTCACAGGCATGCACCGGGCCGGCGCCGCCAAAGGCAAAGAGCGGCAGGCCGCGATAGTCGACGCCACGGTCGGTTGCATGGGTGCGGGCAGCCGCGGCCATGGCCTCCGTCACGACGCGGAAGATGCCGCGCGCGGCCTCGGTTTCGGAAAGCTGGAGCTTTTCGGCGAGCGCGCGCATGGCGGTGCGTGCAGCCTTGAGATCAAGGGCCATGTCGCCGCCAAGGAAGTTGTCAGCATCGAGCAGCCCCAGCACGAGATCCGCATCCGTCACGGTGGGGTTCGTGCCGCCACGGCCATAGCAGGCAGGACCCGGGTTCGAGCCCGCGCTTTCCGGGCCAACCTTCAGAAGTCCAAGCCCATCCACATGAGCAATCGAGCCGCCGCCGGCGCCGATCTCGATCATGTCGATCGAGGGCACGATCACGGGGAGCCCCGAGCCTTCCTTGAAGCGGTATCGGCGGTCCACCTCGAAGAGGCCGGTGACCAGGGGCTCGCGGTTCTCGATGAGGCAGGCCTTGGCGGTGGTGCCGCCCATATCGAAGGACATGAGCCGGTCGATCCCGAGCATCTCCGCATAATGGCAGGCGGCAAGCGCCCCGGCTGCCGGTCCACTCTCAATCATGCGGACGGGGTTGCGGCCGGCGGTGTCAGCACCGACCACGCCGCCGGACGACAGCATGATCAGCGGTGAATTGGCAAAGCCCTCGGTCTTCAGCCGCGCGCTCAGGCGCTTGAGGTAAGGCTCGGAGATCGGCATGGCATAGGCGTTCACCGCCGCGGTCGAGGCGCGGTGATATTCGCGGATCTGTGGAGCGACGTCGGACGAGGTGCAGATGAACATGTCCGGAAACCGGCGGCTCAGGGCCTCGGCGACCTTCTGTTCGTTCTCGGGATTGGCGAAGCTGTTGAGGAAGCAGATGGCAACCGCAGCCACGCCGGCCTTTTCCAACGAGTCACCAAGGGACGTGATCGCCTCATCGTCGGGTGCCTTCAGCACCCGTCCATCGGCTGCGATACGCTCGGCCACACCGAAGGTCAGCTCGCGGGGCACCAGGGGCTCGGGGAACTCGATCTGCGGATCATACATCTCGTAACGGTGCTCATTGCGGATGAAGAGCACGTCACGGAAACCTTCGGTGGTCACGAGGGCGGTGGGCAGGCCTTTGCGCTCGATCAGGGCGTTGGTGACGACGGTGGTTGCGTGTACCACCACGCCATTCACCGCATCGGGGCCAAGTCCGGCCTTGTCCAGCACAGAGCCGATGCCGCGAAAGAAGCCTTCGAGCAGATCGTTGTGGGTGGTGAGGGTCTTGTCCACCACCAGCCGGCCATCGGAATTGCGCAGCACGATATCAGTAAAGGTTCCGCCGATATCGACGGCAAGCGAGTAGGTCATCATTGTCTCCAGCCGAGCGTTCCGCCGAGGCTGCGCGAGATGCGGCGGGCGGTCTCCACCACCTGCTCCACCTGGCGCGGGTTGGGTTGTTCGGGAATGAATTGGGTGAAGCCGACAATCGCCAGCGAGCCGGCGAGCTCGCCGCGATGGTCGAAAATCGGGGCGGCCAGCGCGTTGACCCCGGTCACCACCTCATTGGGGGCGGTGGACCAGCCGCGTTCACGCACAAGATCAATCTCGGTGGTGAGCGCGGAGGGATCAACCAGGGTCTGGGGCGTCAGAGCCTTGCGCTGGGCGTCAAGGGTGCGAGCGAGCAGCGCCTTTGGTCCGAAGGCGAGCCAGATCTTGCCATGGGCGCTGGCGTAGGTGGGCAAGCGGGTGCCGGGCCGAGTGCCGAATTCGATTACCGTCTGGCCCTGGATCAGATCGAGGACGACCACCTCATCGTCGATGGCTTTGCAGATGGTCACGGCCTGCCCCGAGGCGTCGCGCAGACGGATAAGCTCGTCGCGGGATGCTTTCATCACATCGAGGCGGCTGCGGGCAGCCTCGCCCAGCACCATCAGCTTCACACCGACCTCATAGCGGCCCGTATCGGGGTCGCGGCGGGCGAAGCCATGACGCACCAGGGTATTGAGATGCCTGTAGACGGTGGCTTTGGAGGCGCCGAAATGCCGGGCGATCGCGGTGAGAGGGGTCGCCTGAGGCTGCTGGGTCAAGAATTCTACGATGCGCAAGGCAAGGTCGAGCGTGCCCGTACCGGCGTCGTTGCGCGGCTCGGGCAAGCCCGGCGCATCATCGGCCCGTAGGTGAATTGCACGATTGTCCTTCACAGCGCTTCCAAGTGTCGTTGTTTTATTATTTGAAACAGAGTTTCAACATTGGAAACACTAGGACCGGGGTCAGGACCTTGTCAAGCCACGAACATTAAAGCGGGTCAAAGGGATCGCCAGCGCAGGATCTGGATCACCGGGTCAGGCCCGGTGATGACGCGCGGGCACCATCATGCTCTGGTTTTGCTCAGGGCATTGCAGGGCCACGTGGGCGGGTCAGCCGCGCATGCGCTCCAGGGCCTGGGCGAGGGCGCAGAATTGCGCCACCGAGACGCGTTCCGCCCGTTCGGTGGGCGCGATGCCAATCTCTTCAAGCAGGGGAGCGGGATCAGTTCCCAGGGCTTGCAGGCTTGAGCGCAGCATCTTGCGCCGCTGGCCGAAGGCGGCCGCCACCACGCGCTCCAGCGCACGCTTATCGCAGGGCAGGGGATTGTGACGGGGCTCGAATTGAACCACGCTGGAGGTCACCTTGGGCGGTGGTGTGAAGGCGCGCGGTGCGATGTCGAACAGAATGCGCGGCTCAGTCCGCCACTGGGCAAGCACCGCAAGGCGGCCATAAGCCTTACCACCTGGCGGCGCGACGATCCGCTCGGCCACCTCGCGCTGGAACATCAGCGTCATCGATCTGTACCAGGGCGGCCAGGGGTCGGTTTGCAGCCAGCCGACGAGGAGCGGCGTTGCAACGTTATAGGGAAGATTGGCGATGATGCGGGCGGGCCGGCTCGCAATAAGGGCTGCCATATCCACATCGAGCGCATCGCCCTCGATCACGGTCAGGCGGCCTTCGGCGGCAGCGGCAATTTCAGCAAGCGCAGGCAGGCAGCGGGGATCGCGTTCAATGGCGATCACCTCGTCGGCGCCCTCGAGCAGCAAAGCACGGGTCAGGCCGCCAGGGCCCGGGCCGATCTCGATCACCACGTGACCGGAGAGCGGTCCACCGGAGCGGGCAATGCGACGGGTCAAATTGAGGTCGAGCAGGAAGTTCTGGCCAAGTGCCTTGCGTGCGGCAAGCCCATGGCGGGCGATCACCTCGCGCAGGGGCGGAAGGTCATCGAGCGCGATCACGTTTGCGCGGCCGCCATCTGGCTTGCCAGCGCCAAGGCTGCGACGAGGCTCGACGGGTTCGCACGACCGGTGCCGGCAAGCGCGAAGGCGGTGCCGTGGTCGGGAGAGGTGCGAATGAAGGGCAGGCCGAGGGTGCAGTTCACACCTTCGTGGAAGCCAAGCATCTTCACCGGGATCAGCGCCTGGTCGTGATACATGCCGAGCACCACGTCATAACTCTGCCGTGCCTCCTCGTGGAACAGGGTGTCCGCGGGCAGGGGGCCGGTCACCTCGAACCCTTCGCTGCGCAAAGCATTCACGGCCGGGGCAATGATCTCTTCGTCCTCGCGGCCCAAAGTGCCCTGCTCTCCCGCGTGAGGGTTGAGGCCGCAGATGGCGATGCGGGGACCGGCAAGGCCGAACCAGCGTGTCAGGTCGCGGGCAACGATGCGGGCCTGCTCGATAATGAGCTGTTGCGAGAGGCGCGTCGGCACATCCTTGAGCGGAATATGGATGGTGACGGGAACCGTGCGCAGGCCGGCTGCGGTGAGCATCATGACGCTCCGGGCATGATGGCCGTGCTCGCGCGCAAGCGTCTCGAGAAATTCCGTATGGCCGGGATGGGTGAAGCCAGCCTCATAGAGCACGTGCTTGGCGATCGGGTTGGTGACGACGGCCGTCGTCTCTCCGGCGAGGGTCAAATCGACCGCCTTGCGGATCGCCTCGATGACCAGCGCGCTCGCGCTTGGCGAGGGCTCACCGGGGATGACGGCGATTTCTGCGGCCACGGGCAGCACGGGAAGGGCATTGGGGAAAATGTCGAGCGCCTCGCTGGGATCGGCAATCTCGCGCAGGGGAATGCTGATGCCGAGGGCCGTCGCCCGGTCGGCGATCACCGACAGCTGTCCGAGCAGAACGAAGGGGAGAAACCTGCCGAGCTCGCGCCGTTGCCAAGCCATCAGCGCGATGTCGGGGCCGATGCCGGCCGGCTCGCCAATGGTGAGTGCCAGGAGCTGCCGGCTTGAGCCCGGTTGCGTTTCTCCGGCGCGCGAGCCTTCCTCCTCAATATTCGCATTTTCTTCGGGCGGAGCGGTATCCGCTTCGCTCGACAATGCTTCAGGCCCCATGCTTTCCCCCGCGCCTTCCAGTTTCTGCGGGTTCATTGGCTGTAGGACGTGTCCTTGTAATCGATGAAGGCGTTGCGACGCAGCTCGCGGACATAGCGCTCGGTATAGAGGCCGATACGCTCGTTGAGGAGCATATTCTCCACCTGATCGCGGCTGACCTCGGGCGGCGCGACACTCTGCTTGCCGCAGAAGCCGATGAGCTGAATGCCTTCCTTGGCGCGGCTTGGTCCAAGGATCTTGTTGACGCCGACCTTGTCGAGCGCCTCCTTGAGCTGCGGCGGCAGGTTCTCCGGCGGCACCGGCACAGTCGGGCGCACCTGCACATTGAAGACGCCACGGGTCGCCTCGCGGACGCTGTCGCAGCCCTTGTAGCGCTGGATCACCTGCTGCGCTTCGACGAAACGCGCATAAAGCAGCTGGTCGGCGGCGGCACCGCCCGCCGTGTCGATCGGCATTCTGATCTCTTGCAGAAGGTAAATGGTGCGCGGCTGACGGCTCGGATCCGATTTGATGGCCTTGAGCCGCTGATCGACCAAGGCTGATTCGATGTTTGTGTTGATGTTGTAACGGGCGGCGATAATCCGGTTCCAGGCGAGGTTCGCCTCGACACGCTGCCTGAGGGTCGACATGTCGATGCGGTGCTTCTTCAGCTGGGCAGCCCAGGAGTCGACCGAATCACCGGCGCGGCTGGCCATTCCCTTGAGGGTCTCGTCGACTTCCTTCGGGCTGATGGTGATCTTGACGCGTTTGGCCTCCTGCACCTTGAGGACTTCGTCGATCAGCTCCTCAAGCACCTCTTTGCGCGCGGCCTTTCCCGCGGCACGGGTGCGAAATCCAATGATCTCGTTCATGCGCATCCGCTGATCGATATCGTAGTTGGTGATCGGACGGTCGTTCACCGTCACCACGACCGATTGCTGCGCGCTTGCCTCGCTCTGCAGCAGGCCGAGTACCGGCAAGGCGAGCAGAATGGCGATCACCGCACCCGAAAACCGCCACTTCCGGTGCAGGCATATTTTGCTGTTGGAACCGTTGCGCATTTCACTCTTCGCACTGAATCGTTTGTCGGCGCCTCAACCAATGACTTCAACCATCAGAGGCTGCCTGAAATTCGGAGCTCAATCCGATCTGCCGCGCCTCATGCACGGTGATCAGTCAATTCCGATACTACCCCTCACTGCACCCAAGGTCCGGAACGACACCGATAGTATAATAGAGCGCTCCTGATCGACATCACGATCTCGGGTAAAATCCTCGGCATAGGCGAGGCTCACCGACATGCAGTCGCAATCCCATCCAATGCCTATCACATTCCTGACCTGTCGGTCATTCGCGAGATCATAGCGGAAGCCCCCGAAGAGGCGCCAATTCTCCCAGACCCTCATGGCACCGGATGCCCAGATCTGCTCGACATCATCCGGCCGCCCGTAGAGAGGGGCTGCCGCAACATCAGAGTAGTTTACGGCGGCAGTGAGGCGGTCGACAGTGGCGGCGAGCCCAATTTCCTGCGCATTCATCTCGAGGCTTTCATCATCGAAGCGCGCGAGATAGGTGCCGGTGAGATGCTTGTTGGGCTGCACCTGGAGCGCCGCGATCACATCCGATGACGAGCCTTCGAGCCCAGAGCCGTGCTGGAAGCTGTTGCGGCCCGCCAAATGGAAGCTCTGGCCAAGCGTTGCCTTGACGAAGCCGCCATTCGGGAACAGCAGCGAGTAGTTGAAGCCGAGATTGGCACGGGTGCCGCCTTCGAAACGGTCGTATCCGGTGAAGCGGTCGCTCAGGAAGAGATTGGTCTGATCCAGATTGAGCGTAATCGCATCCTCGTTCGAGATGTCATCGAGATCTGTCTCGTTGGGTGCGGTGATGATCTGGGCGATGGGCGTGAAGACATGCTGCGCCCAGCCGTCAGAGCGCACGAATGGCATCCTGAGATCGAGACCGGCGGTCGGCAGAAGCCGAGCAGTGGTTTCATCCTCGATCAGATCCGATGGAAAGCGGCCGGCCGCGGCCTCATAAACCGGGAGGTCGCGCACCCTGAACACGTCGGCGCGCATCACCGTGAAGGGCGTCGTCACGAAGCCGAAATCGGAGACCATGCGCCGCTTCCATTCGACCTCGCTCACCAGGCGCGTTGCATCTTCCGCCTGCTCGACCATCGGGAAGGGTATGGTCGGGTCCTTGCGATGGAGGCTGTAGAAATTGTTGGTGATGCCGAGCTGACCACCGAGAACCGGCGTGTCCAACGTGTAGTCCTGCAAGATCTGCGGGACAAGATAGGGCGTGTATCTCTTCTTATCGGTCTTCAGCAGGCCTTGGAAATTATAGGTGGTCGCGCGGAAATAATTCCGATCATCCAGCCCTTCCATATAGATCTGGCTGACGAGATCGGTGCGGTCGTCGATGTCATAACGGCGCATGAAGGTCTGGTCGGTGGTGATGGTACCATCCCATCCCCAGTGCCAGTTCTTGTTCAGCTCGAAGCGCCCGGCGGAGCGAATGAAGCCACGGAAGTGGCGATCACCCGGCGATGGGATGTCGGTATCGAGCTGGTAGATGCCAGCGCCGTCTATATAGTATTCGCCATTGGCCAGGCGATGGCGCCACTGGGCCCGGCCCAGGGGGCCCTGCTTGGTGGTGAGCACGGGCAGGAAGGTCACGTCATAATTGGGTGCCAATGCCCAGAAATAGGGAATCTCGACGCCGAAGCCCACATCATCGGATGTGACAACGCGCGGGGTCAGGAAGCCCGATTTGCGCTCAAGGGTCGGATCGGCCATCGAAATATCAAAGGGCAGGGGACCGATCGTCAGCCCGAACAGCTCGAAGGCTGCCTCTTTATGAGTGATTGTGCGCTTGTTCTGATCGTGGATCGACTGGGCCGCCTTGATCTGCCAGACCGGCTTGCCGTCCCGGGTCGTGCAGGTCTGGCAGGCGGTATAGGCGGTGCGGTCGTAAATGGTGATATTGCCTTCACGGCGGGTGGCATATTCCGCGGTCAGGGTGGCGTTGTTGGTCAAAAGCAGCTGCAGATGGCGCGCAAAGCCCTCACGGAGACGATTCTGCAACCCGATTGAATCGGCAAGCAGAACATTACCGCCAGGCTCGCGGAACACCACATTTCCATTGGCCTCAAGCCGGTCGCGCCGCGGATCATAGACGACCCGGCTCGCGTTGAGCACATAGGGTCCGTAGGTGAGCCGCACATTGCCAATCGCTGTCGCGATGCCCGTCCTGCTGTCATAGACAATCCGGTCCGGGAATACCTCGACTGGCGTACCCTCGGGGAGCGCATGCAGCTGCGGGCGCACAGGCCGTCCCTCCCGGCCTTCCATGTCGCCGAGCTTGATCTCGTCCTCATGGCCGAAGAGGTTGCGCACATCCGTCAGGTCGCTGGAGACGATCGGCGGATTGCCCTCCTGAGCCCGGAGCGGTGCGGCCATTCCCAGACCTATGGCCAGCATGCCGGACAAGCAGACACCGTGACGCCACAAGTGCATCCGCCCTGCCGTCCGCGGCCCATGCTCGGCATGACCGATCAACGCCTTTCCCCTTCGGTTCTCCATCCCCCCTCTTCACACTCTCGATCGTTCCCTCACCGTTCCCGTACGGTGATCTCGGGCCCGACCACAACACTCGATTCAAAAACTGAGGGCTCGTCAGCAACAGGCTGAAAGCATTGTAAATTTTTTCTTACGCCTCCTCGGGGGACCGCCGATCATCCGCCTTTGTAGCTCGACAGTCGCGCCGAAGACCAGAAAAAACAGCTGGCTCGATAGGGGCAACGAACAGCCTATCTGAGAACCCAAGCTTTACAGGTCCCCCAAAAGAAATCGTTAGCGGCATCCGCGCTGGCCGGTAGCCATGGGCACGGAAAGGTGCAGATTTCCCGTTGTCGGCTCGGCAGCTCCGGGCTAGCCTTCGGCGCCATTCACGGAACATGACGCCGTCAACGGTACGGCAAATAGGGGCGAGGCGGGGGATTCCGATGGCGGACGTACAGGTCCAGGCAATCGACATTACCAAGCGCTTCGGGCATTTCACGGCCCTCGACCATATCAATATCGGGATCGAGAGGGGAGAGTTTCTAACCCTCCTCGGGCCGTCCGGTTCAGGCAAGACCACCTTTCTCAACATTCTGGCGGGGTTCGAGACGCCAAGCTCCGGCAAGCTTCTGCAGGGTGGGACGGATCTTACCGGACGTCCGGCAGAGGAGCGCAATTTCGGGATGGTCTTCCAGGGTTATGCTCTGTTTCCGCATATGACGGTCGAGCGCAATGTGGCTTTCCCGTTGCGGGTGCGCAAAGTGGCTGCCGCCGAGCAAAAGGCACGGGTGGCTCAGGCCTTGGAGATCGTCGGGCTCAGCGCCCATGCGAATAAGCGGCCGGCCCAGTTGTCCGGTGGCCAGCAGCAACGGGTTGCACTTGCGCGCGCGCTCGTCTTCTCGCCTGATCTCCTGCTTCTGGATGAGCCGCTCTCGGCGCTGGATAAAAACCTGCGCGAGCAGCTTCAGATCGAGCTGCAGCGCATCCATCGGGAGGTGCGTACCACCTTCGTCTTCGTGACCCACGACCAGTCGGAAGCGCTCGCCATGTCGAGCCGCATCGCCATCTTCAATCATGGCAGGCTCGAGCAGATCGGCGCACCGGAAGAGGTCTATACCAGGCCCGGCTCGTTGTTCGTGGCGGAGTTCTTGGGCCAAATCAATCTGTTCCCCTTGACGTCGCCCTCAGCGTCAGATGGGATGGTGGCGGGCGGCTTTGGCGACAAGGTGCTTAAGGCGCCCGGCACGATCTCAGATGGCAACGTCGTCCTCGGCGTGCGCCCAGAGCATGTGACACTCGTCAAATCCGCCAGAGGCTTGGCGGAGGGAGCTAATGCGATCGAGGCCAGGGTGACCGGGATCGCATACCACGGTGCGACCGTGGCGCTCACACTCGATCCCGTGAAGGGTCAGGCGGACCGGCAGCTGTTTCTCACTGTGCCGGCGGAAACCTGGTCGCGCGATGCTTTTGATCAGGGCGAGGCCGTCTGGCTCGCCTGGGCTCCGGAACGGGGCATGGTCCTGCCAAGAGGTGCATGACGGGAACTGGCAGGATGAGAACGGGACAACCGTCGCGAATGGGACAACAAGTTCCAGGGGAGATGCGAAATGAATGGACTGTTCCAAAAAGACTGCTTCGAGATCCTAAAGCTCAGGCATGAGCGTGGCGAAATCGACCGGCGCGATTTCCTGAAAGGGCTTGCACTCATCGGTGCGCTGCCGCTCGCGATGAAATCGGGAGTGCTTTCTGCCCAGGAAAAGCAGTTCGTGCTCGTGAACTGGGGTGGGGATGCGATCAAGGCCTTCGATGAGGCATTTGCCAAGCCCTTCTCTGCTGAATCCGGCTATAGCGTGAAGATCGACGGCGCGGGCCCGACCGAAGGCGCGATCCAGGCGCAGGTTGAAAGCGGGAAGGTGTCGTGGGACGTGGTGGATGCCGATATCTTCTCCGCCGAGACGCTTGGCCGGAAGGGGTTCCTCCAGAAGATCGACTTCAATGTCGTCAAAAAGGAGAACATCCTGGAGGGCGGCTGGAACGACTATGCGGTGGCCGCCTATTACCTCAGCTATGTGCTGATCTACGACAAAGAGAAATACGGAGATAATCCGCCGAAGACCTGGACGGACTTTTTCGACGTGGAGAAGTTCCCGGGCAAGCGGACCATGTATAAGTGGATGGTGGGCAATCTCGAGGCCGCGTTGCTCGCCGATGGTGTGAAGCCGCAGGATCTGTATCCGCTGGATGTCGATCGCGCCTTCGCGAAGATCAAGGCTTTCCTTCCGAACATAGCGTCCTTCTGGGGCTCAGGTGCGGAAAGCCAGCAGCTGATGCTCGATGGCGAAGCCTCGATGGGGCTGTTGTGGAACACCCGCGCCAAGCTCATCGATCAGGATACGGATGGCAGCATCACATATGGGTTCAATGAAGGCTTCCTTGGCCCATCCTGCTGGGCGATCATGGCCAAGAACCCGGCTGGGCCGGACGCGGCCAATGCCTTCATCGCCAGCGCCCAGGATCCGGAGCGCCAGGTGAAGCTGCTGGAGCTGCTTGGCAACAGCCCGGCCAATCCGAAGGCTGCCGCGATGGTGCCGGAAGAGCTCAAGCGGTTCGATTGCACCCAGCCGGAATTCGTGAAGGTGCAGCACAAGCTCGATCAGAAATGGTATGTGGAGAACTATTCGGCCACGCTGGATAAGTTCCTCACGCTGATCTCCACCTGAGCGCCAAGTGGCCTCTGAAGAAATGACCGCCGGATCGGTGCGAGAGATGCCGGTCCGGCGTGCAGGCTTCAGGTGTTTGCCACCCAGCTCAAACGCGCTTCGGCGCTGAGCATCCAGCCATCTCGAGATAACCCAGCGTGAACAGGCGACGACTCATCGAATGGTGCGTGTTCATTGCACCGCTGCCGCTTCTGCTCATTGCGGCCTATCTCATTCCGTTGCTCGGCATCTTTCAGTGGAGCTTCACAGATCCCACACCGGGGATCGGCAATTACGTGCAGATCGCGACCGATCCCGCCATTCACGGCATTCTGCTGCGCACATTGCGGATCTGCCTGATGGTCACCGCGCTGTCGGTGGTGATCGCCTATATCATTTCATATCACTGGGTGTTCGGGCCGCCGTGGCGGCAGCGGTTCATCGAGATCTGCGTGCTGATCCCCTTCTGGATCTCGGTGCTGATCCGCGCCTTCGGCTGGCTCATCATCCTGCGGCCGCGCGGGCTTCTCAATGACTGGCTGACGGGGCTCGGGCTGATCAGCGACCCCTTGGTCCTGGTGCGGAACGAGCTCGGGGTGGTGATCGGCATGGTGCATTTCATGGTGCCCTTCGCCATCTTTCCCCTCGTCGGGGTCATGCGCCAGATCGATGGGCGCGTGCTGGCGGCAGCGCGCGGGCTCGGGGCTGGCCCGATCCGACGATTCGTCGAGGTGTTCCTGCCGCTCTCGATGCCGGGAGTGGTCGGCGCCTTCTTCATCGTCTTCATTTTCGCCCTGGGCTTTTTCATCACGCCGGCGATCCTCGGGGGCGGACGCGTGGTGATGATTGCGGAATACGTGTTCCTGCAGATGTCGCAGACCGCAAATTGGGGGCTTGGCGCGGCCCTTTCCGTGGTGCTGCTGGTCTTCGTGTCGATCATGATGTGGGTGCTGCTCAAGGTCACCCGCATCGAGCGGCTGGTGCGATAGGCGATGAGAGGGCAATCCCCAGGTCCGATCAGCGCGTCGATCGCCTATCTCGCGATGCTGTTCCTGCTCCTGCCGCTCATCGCCGTGATCCCGGTCTCGTTCACGGGCAAGCGATTCCTGTCGATGCCCGATGGGGACTGGTCGCTGCGCCACTACCAGGCGCTGACGCAAAGTCCGGAATGGTTGGGCAGCATCGGCACGAGCCTCACGATCGCCATAGCCTGCGCGGTGATCTCAACCGTGCTGGCGGTGCTGTTCAGCCTCGGCATCTGGTACAGGCGGCCGCCCTTTACGGCCGTATTGGTGGGCTTCGTCATGCTGCCCATGGCAGTTCCGCCGATCATCTCGGCGCTCGTGCTCTATTTCTTCGAGACCGGCATCAATCTCTATGACACGCTGCCGGGCGTGGTGATCGCCCATGTGGTGGTGGCGGTGCCCTATGCGGTGGTAACCGTTCTGGTGGCGCTCAGCCAGGTCGACCGACGGATCGAGCTTGCGGCGCGCAATCTCGGTGCGTCAATCTGGCAGACGACCTTCCTGGTGCTGTTGCCCAACATCAAGCTGGGGGTCGTTTCCGCGGCGTTCCTCTCCTTCATCCTCTCCTGGGAGGAGATCGCGGTCACCCTGTTCGTCACCTCCTTCGAGGTGATCACTCTGCCGCGCCGGATCTGGTCGGGCTTGCGCGACAACATAGATCCGGTCATTGCTGCGGTATCGGTGCTTTTGATCGCGATCACGGTCTCGGCAATCGTCATTCGCATGATCGTGCAGGCACGTCGGGAAGAAGAGCAACATAGATGACCGGACGAAATCTCAGGGTGAATGGCGAGCGGCTGTGGAACCGCCTGATGGAAATGGCCGAGATCGGCGCGACCCCGAAAGGGGGGGTGTGCCGGCTGACCTTGTCGGACGAGGACAAGCGGGCCCGCGATCTCTTCGCGGAGTGGTGCCGGGCCGCCGGCATGACCGTCGAGGTCGATGCCATGGGCAATATGTTCGCCCGTCGCAAGGGCCGGCGGGCGGGGCCCGCGATCATGGCGGGCTCACATCTCGACAGCCAGCCCACAGGCGGCAAGTTCGATGGGGCGCTCGGGGTGCTTGCCGCACTCGAAGCGGTCGAGACGATGAATGATGCGGGGATCGAGACGGATTATCCGATCGAGATCGTGAATTGGACCAATGAGGAAGGTGCTCGCTTCGCGCCCGCCATGGTGTCATCCGGGGTTTATGCGGGTGCCTTCTCGCTGGACGAGGCCTATGGCTTCACCGACAAGTCCGGCGCAACGCTTGGGCAAGAACTCGAGCGGATCGGGTATAAGGGCGCGCTGCCGGTTGGCGGGCGCGACTGGAAGGCAAGCTTCGAGGTCCATATCGAGCAGGGCCCGATTCTCGAACGGGAGGGGTTGCCGGTTGGCGTCGTGACGGGCGTTCAGGGCATCCGCTGGTATGACGTGATCATCAAGGGCGATGAGGTCCATGCAGGCCCCACGCCGATGGACCGACGCCGTGATCCAGTGCGCGGCCTGCACGAGGTGCTTGCGGGCTGCTATAAGGCCGCGGCCGAGCAGGGCGAATGGATGCGCTTCACGGTCGGCGACCTCAAGGCGCAGCCGGGCTCGCGCAACACGGTTCCAGGTGTCGTTTCCTTCACGGTCGATCTGCGTCATCCACAGGATGAGGTGCTCGATGGGATGGAGCAGGCCATGCGTGAGATCGCACGCAAGGCAGGCGATGCCCATAATCTCGACATCACGGTCGAGCGCATCTGGAATTCGCCGCCCGTGGCCTTTGACGAGGCCTGCATTGCCTCGGTCGAGACTGCGGCGCAGACTTGCGGCTATGCCACGCGCAAGCTGTTCTCAGGGGCCGGCCATGACAGCGTCTATGTGGCCCGCGTGGTGCCAACCTCGATGATCTTCGTGACCTCCCAGAACGGCATCAGCCACAATGAGGCGGAATATTCATCGCCCGAGGCCTGCAAGGCCGGGGCGGACGTGCTGCTCCATGCCTTGCTGGATCAGGCCGGTATCGTCGGGGAATGACCGGGTCTGCACAAGTGTCGCAAGCTGGCGCTAACAAATCGGCGCTGCTCGCCGAGATTGCCACCATAGTCGGTGCATCCAACGTGCTTGCACGGGATGCGCTGCAAGGGCGGGCGGTCGACGCCTGGACGCCGGAGCAGACCGCCGCGCTCGCCCTGGTGCGTCCAGGCTCAACGGATGAAGTCTCGCGCATCATGCGGCTTTGCCATGAGGCAGGCCAGCCGGTGATACCGGAAGGGGGCCGCACCAATCTGGTGCGCGCAACCCAGGCCGGGCCGGACGAGATCCTGTTGTCGCTCGAGCGTATGAACCGCATCGGCGAGATCGATGATGCCTCGGCCTCGATGGTTGTCGAGGCGGGCGCCATCGTGCAGCGGGTGCAGGAAGCCGCGCAGGCACGGGGCTTCCGGTTCGGGCTCGATTTCGGTGCCCGGGGCAGCGCGATGATCGGCGGGGCGCTTGCCATGAATGCCGGCGGGATCCAGGTTTTGCGCTATGGATCAACGCGGGCCCAGGTGCTCGGGCTCGAAGTGGTGCTGGCGGATGGCACGGTGCTGCGACACCTGATCCCCTATGCCAAGGACAATACGGGGTATGACCTGAAGCAGCTGTTCATCGGCTCGGAGGGCACGCTCGGCATCATCACCGCCGCAAGCCTGAGGCTCGTGCCTCTGCCGGTGAGCACCAATACGGCATTCCTGGCCTTCAATGAGTTCGCCGCGATCCCGCCATTGCTGCGGCACCTCTCGCGGGAGCTTGCGGGCACGCTCTCCTCGTTCGAAGTGTTGTGGGGCAGCTTCTACCACCTCAATACGGGCGAGGGCGGGATGCGCGCGCCTGTGGGACGGGGCCATCCCTATTATGTGCTTTGCGAGGCGGAGGGCTTCAATGAAGCTCAGGATCGCGAGCGGTTCGAGCATCTGATCGCCTGCGCGCTCGAGGGAGAGCATGCGGCGGTTGATGCAGCGATTGCGCAATCGGGCCGGGAACGGCTCGAGTTCTGGCGCATTCGCGAGGATTTCGAGGCGGAGAAGCGTATATGCCCGATTCTGGCCGGGTTCGATGTCTCGCTTGGGGTCGATGTGATGGAGACGTTCGGGCGCGCGCTCACTGAAGCGGTCGCGCGCGAGATTCCTGAGCATACCGGGCTTCATATCTACGGCCATATGGGCGATGGCAATCTGCATGTGGGCCTTGGCGTGCCCGATGCAGTGCTCAAGCCCAAGGCCGAGGCCATCGTCTATGGCATCGTGGGTGAATTGGGCGGTGCGGTCTCGGCCGAGCATGGCATAGGCCTCAGCAAGCGGGAATGGCTCGGACATTCGCGCACGCCTGCCGAAATTGCGGTCATGCGCGCGCTCAAGTCCACGCTCGATCCGAAGGGCATTCTCAATCCTGGCAAGGTGTTGGGTTGAACCAGAAGGTTTGGCTGCGGCAAGGCAGGTATGTGCGCTCACGCATTGAATGTGAGCCGGTGAGGCGATAGAGGTAAAGGTGTTTGCGGGCCGTGCGGGGTCTCGCTTTCCAGTGAGCCGCGGTAAGCCACTCTAGCCTTTGTCTGCCGCTCGCACTTTCTTTGCAGGAAGAACCGGTATCCACTTCGCTCGAAATTGTTCTAGCCTCACAGGATGATCCCGGCATGAAGATCAAATTCGCCAAGCCCGCGCGGCCCAAGACAGGTACGCTTGTCGTTCTGGCCAGTGAAGGGGCGGGACTTGCAAGCTTCGGCTCATCGCTGGACGCGGAAAGCGCGGGGACAATCAGCCGGGCCATGAAGGCGGCAGGCTTCGATGGCAAGCGCGACAAGCTGCTCGATATCCTGGCGCCTTCAGGCCTCGAGATCGACCGGGTCATCGTGGCCGGCATCGGCAAGCCTCAGGACCTCAAGCCGCTGGAGCTCGAGCTGCTCGGAGGTGCCATTGCCGGAGCGCTGCAATCGGGCAAAGCCAAAGAGGCAGCGATCGCTGTTGAATTGGCGGAGGGCGCGAAATTGCCGCTGGCCGAAGCGGCGGCCGCCATAGCCTCGGGGGCCAAGCTGCGGACCTATTCCTTCGACAAATACAAGACCAAGAAGAAGGAGGATAATGGCGGCGAGAAGAAATTGCCGCGCAGCCTCACGGTCATGGTTGAGGATGCTGATGCGGCGAAGGCTGCGGCCACACCGCTGTTTGCCGTGGCGGATGGCGTGCATCTCGCGCGCGATCTGGTGAATGAGCCACCGAATGTCCTGTTCCCGGCCTCCTATGCCAAGCGCGTCGAGGAACTTGCCGAGCTCGGCGTCAAGGTCGAGGTGCTGGACGAAAAGGCCATGACCGCGCTTGGCATGGGTGCGCTGTTGGCAGTGGGTCAGGGCTCGAGCCGAGAAAGCCGGCTGGTGGTGATGAGCTGGCAGGGCGGCGCCAAGACGGCCGCGCCGGTTGCCATTGTCGGCAAAGGCGTCATCTTCGACACGGGCGGCATCTCGATCAAGCCGGGCGCCGGCATGCAGGACATGAAGGGCGACATGGCGGGATCGGCCTGCGTGGTCGGCCTCATGCACGCGCTGGCCGCCCGCAAGGCGAAGGTCAATGCGGTCGGGGTGATCGGGCTCGTCGAGAACATGCCCGATGGCAGCGCCTATCGGCCGGGCGACATTCTCACCTCCATGTCGGGACAGACGATCGAGGTCCAGAATACGGATGCGGAAGGCCGGCTCGTGCTGGCGGATGCGCTCTGGTACACTCAGGAGCGGTTCAAGCCGCGCTTCATGATCGATCTTGCTACGCTCACCGGCGCCATCCTGGTGGCGCTCGGCAAGGAACATGCCGGCCTGTTCTCGAACAATGACGAGCTTGCGGAACGGCTGGCGGCGGTCGGGCTCGAGACCGGGGAGAAGGTCTGGCGGATGCCGCTCGGACCTGAATATGACAAACTGATCGACAGTGATTTCGCTGACATGAAGAATGTGGGCGGGCGCAATGCCGGCTCGATCACCGCGGCGCAGTTCCTGCAGCGGTTCGTCAATGACGTGCCCTGGGCGCATCTTGACATCGCCGGTACGGGCATGGACGCGAACAAGAATGCGCTGAGCCAGCATTTCGGTTCGGGCTGGGGCGTGCGGCTGCTCAACCGGCTGATCGCGGCGCATTACGAGGAATAGCGAAAGCGCCGATATGACCGAAGTGCTGTTCTACCATCTGGAGCGGCAGAGCTTGGAGCAGGTCTTGCCGGTGCTGCTGGGCAAGACCTTGGAGCGCGGCTGGCGGGCGGTGGTGCAGGCGGGCAGCCCCGAACGGGTCGAGGCGCTGAACGCGCATCTGTGGACCTATGCGGAAGGCGCGTTTCTTCCCCATGGCAGCGCGCGCGATGGGTTTGCCGAGCGACAGCCCATCTGGCTGACGGACGGGGATGATCGACCGAACGGGGCGGAGGTGCGCTTCCTGGTCGATGGGGCGGTCGCGAGCGACGTGAGCATCTATGGGCGCGCGGTCTATCTGTTCGACGGGCGGGATGAAGACGCGCTCGCCATGGCCCGGGCCCAGTGGAAGGCCATGAAGGCGGCGGGACACGAGGTGACCTATTGGCAGCAATCGGCGAGCGGCGCGTGGGAGCGGAAGGCTTGACCCGCCCTGCGGACGTCGCCATCGTCGCGAACGGATAGCCTCGTTGGCTGGGCTTATGGATCAATCTGCATGGACCCACTGGGGGAAAGATGGCGGAAAAACTGGCATATCGGCTGCTGACCGGTCCCGATGACCGGAGCTTTTGCGAGAAGGTCTCGAAGGCGCTGGACGAGGGCTATGTGCTGTTCGGATCGCCCTCCATCACCTTCGATGGTCAGCGCGTGGTCTGTGCGCAAGCGGTGATCCTCGCCCATGTGCCGAGCGCGCGGTGAGTACGATGGCACGGATCCTTTATGAACTGGCGGGGGCGGGGGACGAGCGGTTCAGCCCCTATTGCTGGCGCACGCGTTTCGCGCTCGCCCATAAGGGGCTCGCGTTCGAGACCCGGGGGCTCGCCTTCACCGATATCCCGAAAGCGGTGGACGGTTCCTATCGGCTGGTGCCGATCCTCGATGACAATGGCCGGCACCTGCGGGAGAGCTGGGACATCGCCGAATATCTCGATGCGACCTATCCGGAGGCGCCGCTGTTCGGGCCGGGTGGGCAGCACAAGGCGGCGTACAAATTCATGGAGGCCTGGACGAACCAGATGCTGATACCGGCGATGGTGCCGCTCCTGGTCGCCGATATCTATGGACGGGTGAAGCCTGAGGACAAGGCCTATTTCCGCGAGACGCGGGAAAAGCGCGTTGGTCCCTTGGAGCAGGCGGCAGGTGATGTGGAGGCCAAGATTGCTGCATTTCGCGCCCTGCTGCGGCCGTATCACTATGGCTTGAGCCAGCAGCTCTGGCTCGGGGGCGAGCGGCCTGACTATGCCGATTATATTCTAGCGGGCACCCTGCAATGGGCGCGGGTGGTGAGCCCCAGGATGCTCATTGCGGCGGATGATCCGCTCGCGCCCTGGTTCGAGCGCTGCCTCGACCTCTTTGAGGGCATGGCCCGAGCCATGCCGGCCGCGGGGCCGGCATGAGGTGGCGATGGTATTCTCGCTGCCGGGGCTCGCTTTAAGAGCCGAACTCAAAGGTGAGCTCCAGCCCGGCATTGACCAGGATAAGGTCGTTCCAGCCTGTGCGCGTATCCGGGCCGGAATTATTCCCGACAGTCATTATGGCGCCGGGGAGCTTCGTCCAGTAATCAGCCCCCGCGACCGCTGCGATGTTGATGCCGGGGGCCAATTGCTGCACCAAGCGGATCTCTCCGCCGAAGCGCCCGCCGATCCCTGAGCGTGAGTCGGCGAAGGCTGTCTGGGTGGCTGGGGCATTGGCTGCAACACCGGCCGGAATACTGCTGAACGCATAGCGGCCTTGTGCCGATACGCCATAGACACCGGCAGAGGCGCGGACCAGAGCGTAGGCGCTGTCATGAAGGGGCATGGAGGCTTCCGCCGAGACGCTCGCCCCTCCGATCCAGGCATCGATCTCCGCACTTCGGAAGGCTGACCTGGGGGCGTTGGCGCCGGTTTGGTTCCCTACGCCTGGCCCCCAGGCGGTCGTCAGGTAGTCCTGCGTAAAATTCGCGGCAAAAGGCTCAAGGCCGAAGGCAAAGCCTGCCACGCCCGGTGCTGCGCTCTTGAAGCGCGCGCCCACCTCGATCAGACGATGATCCCTATCCGCCTCGGCATGTGTGAGCTTCGAATCGGTGGCTTGCGGGACGTTCGTACCCGCTGGTACTCCGTGGTGCCTGACATCCATCAGAAGGGTGCCACCGCTCCAGTTCTCAGTCTTGCTGGTATCGTGAACTCTTCCGTAGAGCTCGGCTTGACCGATCGCAGCGTTGGGATCCCCCGATTTCCAGCCGATGGCGACATTGCCAAACCAGCCATCCTGGTCCTTCGGAAACCAGTGGTTCGTGGAGGTGGGGGCATCAAAAATCCCATATATCTTCTCACCCATCAGGTACTGATATCCGCCCCCAGCCGTGAAATAGATGGTCGATGGCGGGGGCGTATAGACCGGCAATTCGGGGGCAGGGCCAAGGTCAGCGGCCATGACCGATGATGACCATTGAAAAAGAGCGGCAAGCGAGATCGGCAGATAAAATCTTTTCATGGTGCTGTCCAGCCAATATAGAGATGAAAATGGCAGCAATGTAACTCTGCTAGCCAAAGCTTGGCAGAGGTAATATGGGACGAAACGGTCGATATTACTTGGGAGAGATTAGGACAAGTTGGTTTACGCCGAATTAATTCCGGTTCTTTCCGCGAGGTAAATCTTTAGGCATCCGCTAGGTTTGCTGATGATGTTGCACAAAGGCCATTTGGTCTGGCATCATTGCAACAGCGCGGAAATGATTGCTGGAAGAACCAGTCCGCCCCAGCTGTTGACAGGGATCCGCGCCAAGGCGGTCTGGCCTGATCAGAGGTCAGGCCATGCGGGCGGCGGCCTTAGAGTGGCTACGCCGTTCGCGTAAACCGTTGTTCTGCGTCCTCAAGGGCGCTTGTGGCGTCAAGCCATTCTTCTTCTGCCTGCTTCAGCTCTTTGATGAGGCCGGCCCGCTCTTGGATCAAGCGGTTGGCGGCGGCATTGTCCTTGGCATAGAGCGCGGGGTCGGCAAGCTCCGCCTCGATGGAGGCGATGCGCTTTTCGAAACGCTCCACCCGCTTCTCGGCGGCCTCGATGCGGCGGCGAAAGGGGGTGAGCTTGGCGCGCAGCTCGGCGGCGAGCCGGCGCCGGTCCTGGGCGGTGAGCTGAGGTTCTGTCGAGGCGGTTGCCGCGATGGTCTCAGCGGATTCGATTTCTGAGGATTCGCCCCCATCCTCCTCGATCTGCTGGCGTTTCTCGCGCCGGGCGGCGCGTGCCCGCTCGAGAATCAGCTTGGCGTAGTCATCGAGATCACCGTCATAGGGGGTCACCGTGCCATCGGCCACCAGCCACAGGCGGTCGACGCAAGCCTCTATGAGATAGCGGTCATGGCTGATGAGAATGACTGCCCCCTCATAATCGTTGAGCGCGCTCGCCAGGGCGGCGCGGCTGTCGATATCGAGATGGTTGGTGGGCTCGTCCAGCAGGAGAACATGGGGCCCATTGAAGGTTGCGAGCATCAATGTGAGCCGCGCCTTCTCGCCGCCCGACAGGGTCGCGATGCGGTTATCCGCGAGTTCCGCACCGAAGCCGAAGGATCCGAGCCGGGCCCGGCGCTGGGCGATCGTCGCATCGGGCATGAGGCGGGTGATGTAAGCAAAGGGGGTGGCATCGAGGTCGAGCGCCTCGACCTGATGCTGCGCGAAATAGCCGACCTTCATGCGATTGTTATGGCGCATCTCGCCGCTGTCGAGACCAAGCTTGCCCGCGATGAGCTTCACGAAGGTGGATTTGCCATTGCCATTGGCGCCGAGCAGGGCGATCCGGTCATCGGGATCGATCCGCAAATCGAGGTTCCGCAGGATCGGCTTGCCCGGCTCGTAGCCCACGGCGCCCTTCTCGATGCGGATGAGAGGCGGATCGAGCGGGCGCGCGAGGGGCGGAAAATGAAAGGGCGCGACATGCTGCTCGACCACCGCCGCCACGGGATCCATGCGTTCGAGCATCTTCAGGCGGCTCTGTGCCTGGCGCGCTTTCGAGGCCTTGTAGCGGAAGCGATCGACAAAGGCCTGGATGCGCCGGCGCTCCTCATCCTGGCGCTTCTTCAGCTTGAGCTGACGGGATTGCTCCTCGCGGCGCAGGCGCTCGAAGCGGTCATAATTGCCGGTATAGAGCGTGAGCTTTCGGCCCTCGAGGAGTAGAATCTCGTCGGGAACCGCATTCAGGAGATCGCGGTCATGGCTCACGATCAGGACGGTAGCCGGATAGGTCTTGAGGAAGTTCTGCAGCCAGAGAGTGCCTTCCAGATCGAGATAGTTGGTGGGCTCGTCCAAGAGCAAAATGTCGGGGCGCGAGAAGAGGACGGCTGCCAGCGCCACGCGCATGCGCCAGCCGCCGGAGAAATCGGCGCAAGGACGCTGCTGGTCTTCCTCGGGAAAGCCCAGGCCGGCCAGTATGGTGGCCGCCCGCGCCGGGGCCGAATGGGCATCTATGTCGGTCAGGCGGAGCTGGATCTCGGCAATCCGCATGGGGTCGGTTGCGTGCTCTGCCTCGGCGAGCAGCGCCGTCCGCTCGGTATCGGCGGCGAGCACGACGGAGATGAGGCTCTCCGGACCGCCCGGCGCCTCCTGGGCGACCTGACCGATGCGGGCATCCCTGGGGACGGTGATCGTGCCTGATTCCGGCTGGAGGGCGCCGGTCAGCAGCTTGAGAATCGTTGACTTGCCCGCGCCGTTGCGGCCAATCAACCCGACTTTGTGACCGGGCAGAATGGCGCAGCTTGCATCCTCAAGCAGCAGGCGGCCGTTTATGCGGTAGCTGATCCCGTTGATGTGCAACATGGCGTCCTCATTAGGGAAACCATGCGTAAGGTCAAGGACGTTAGACTATCCTCACGAAGTTGGTGCATACCGGAAATAAAGATGGCGATTGGTTTGTGATGGCCTTGATTATGACGCACCGGAACGGTATATGCCGCGCACATCCAGATCCCCTGGGTTTCATCTGCTGGTTGGGGAGGGCCCTATGACTGACAATACCCTCTTCCAAGTGGGGATGGACTTGGAGGCTCCAAGCACCGCCCAAAAGGAAGACCACACCATCGCTCGTCCGGCTTCAATGGAGGCCGACGATCGGAAGGATCATTTTATTCAAAAGAACGGCGTCGATTGCGCCGGCACGCATCTGATCATCGATCTTTTGGGTGCGGAAGGCATAGATGATATCGATCTGATCGATAAAACGCTGAGAAGATGCGTCGCCGAAGCCGGTGCCACGCTCTTGCACATGCATTTGCACCATTTCACACCCAATAGTGGCGTGAGCGGGGTTGCTGTGCTGGCTGAGAGCCATATCTCGATCCATACATGGCCCGAGCGCGGCTATGCGGCACTCGATGTGTTCATGTGTGGCGATTCGGAGCCGGAGCGCTGCGTGGAGGTTCTGCGCGCGGCGTTCAAGCCGCAGCGCCTCAATGTGACCGAGCTGTTGCGCGGCGAAGGGGCCTAGCCCCAGCGGCTGCCAAAGGCGGTGCTCACGAGATCATGAGGCTGTGTGCGATAAGCCCACAGCCTCTTTATTTTGGCCGCCGTGAACTTGTCTCCATGGATCGGGTTGCTTATACCCAGGCCGCATCGATCACAGGAGCAGGAGTTTCGACCCGTGTCATCCGCCGAGAAACCCGCCACCGCCGGCCAGACCGAAACCTGGTACACGGAAACGCTGCATCATGATCTGCGTACGGCCTATCGGAGCCGGAAGGTCCTGTTCGATGCGCGGATCGACCATCAGCATCTGGTGATTTTCGATGGTGGCCGGTTCGGCAAGGTGATGATGCTCGACGGCGTCACCCAGCTCACCACGTCGGACGAGTTCATCTATCATGAGATGCTGAGCCACGTGCCGATCCTGGCACATGGAGCCGTGCAGGACGTGCTCGTGATCGGGGGCGGCGACGGCGGCATCGCGGGCGAGGTGTTCAAGCATGAGGGGGTTCGGCGCCTCACCATGGTCGAGATCGATCAAGGTGTCGTTGATTTCTCGAAAACCCATCTGCCCGAGGTGAGTCGTGGCGCCTTCGATGATCCCCGCTTTGAGCTGGTCATCCGCGATGGCCGCGACTTCGTGGCGGAGACCGACCAGCGCTATGACCTCATCGTCGTGGATTCGACCGATCCGATCGGGCCCGGCGAAGTTTTGTTCACGGAAGGGTTTTATCGGGATTGCCGGCGGATTCTGAAGCCGGGCGGCGTCGTGGTCACACAGAATGGCGTGCCGTTTTTCCAGGCCGCGGAGCTCGAGCAGACCATCCGGTTCTTCTCATCGATTTTTGCGGATGCGACCTGCTTCCTTGCGGCGGTGCCCACCTATGTGGGCGGTTTCATGGCGCTGGGCTGGGGCACGGATAATCCTGGATTGCGCAGCGTTTCCGTCGAAACGGTCGGCAAGCGCTTTGCGGATGCCCAGATCGAGACGCGATACTATACGCCGGAGCTCCATCACGCAGCCTTCGCCCTGCCCAGGTTTATTGCTGACATCGTTACCAAAGGCAGGGGCGGCCGGGGCGGCTGAGAGCCGCCTCTTTCCCGTCTGTGACAGTGAGTTGAGATGATGTTGCCGCGACGCTTGCGCGAGCACCCGGTACATTTTCAATCCTTTTGAAATCAAAAAACAGTGAAATTCTGTAGTATCTGGCTGTCCAGATCATGTATCAACGGAGTCTTTGCTAATTTCCGATTGGATGGGCCATCGTTGAGGATAAACTTCGCTAGTGCACTGACTGCGTAGGGTGTCCCATTTCACCACCAGAGGCGGCGCGGTCGACAGGTCGGGTCGCCGGGGCAACACGGGGTAAACATGCAACGCACATCCCTTATCGGCGCAATATTCTGTGTGGTTTTGGCGGGAGCTTCTCTGAATTCCCCAAGGGCCGAGGCGCAGCAGCCGAATAACGGCTACGTCACGTTGAGCCAATTGTTTCAAGGATTCAGTCAACCCCCCGCCAGTCCATACTATAGGCCATTTGGCGGCTATAACGACGAGGATAGCTATGCCCGGCGGAACCGCATCTATCGCCAGAACCGGGCCTATCGTCAAAACCGGGTGAATCGCAGCCAAACCAGGCTCAACCGTGAAAACGCTGTGCGGCAGAGCACCGCCACACGGCGTATCGTCGAATACAGCACGAATAAGAAGCCGGGCTCGATCGTCATAGAGACCGGTGAGCGGGCGCTCTATTACGTGCTCGCCAATGGCAAGGCCATCCGCTATGCGGTCGGTGTCGGCCGCCAAGGCTTCCAATGGTCGGGTGTGCACAAGGTTTCGCGCAAGGCGGAGTGGCCCCGCTGGACACCTCCCGCCGAAATGCGCAAGCGTCAGCCCGGATTGCCGGTGACCATGGCCGGCGGCCCCAATAATCCGCTTGGCGCCCGCGCGCTCTATATCGGCTCAACCCTTTATCGGATTCATGGCACCAATGATCCGAACAGCATTGGCCGGGCCATGTCCTCCGGCTGCATCCGGCTGATGAACGAGGATGTGATTGACCTTTACAACAAGGTGAAGATCGGCGCGCGTGTCTATGTCTACCACTAAGGACGCGCAAGGAAGCGACCGAACGCTGTGACATGGCATTGAAAGGATCTGCGTCAGGGTGTGACGATGGCCGAGACAATGCGTCCACCATCGGTCACACGCCTGGCGCTCACAGTCTCAACCGGTTGCGGAGCTGAGCCTTCATGGGCTGGTCCGCACCGGTTGATCTTTATTGCGAGCGCATAGGTTCGGACCTGCTGGCCGAGCCGCTCAACGCCATCTCCAACATCGCTTTTTTCCTCGCCGCCTTCATCGCGGCGCGACATGCCTTGGCGAGCAGCCGCGCCCGGGGCGACCTGTTCCTGTGGCTGCTCATTACGCTTGTGATCGTGATCGGCGCAGGGTCCACAATTTTCCATGTGGCGGCAACACGCTGGTCCGTGCTTGCGGATGTGGTGCCGATCACGCTGTTCATCGTCGCGTTCTTTCTTTATGCGATGCGGCGCTTCCTGGGCCTGAACTGGCTTGCGGCGCTCATGGTGACAGCCGCCTTCTATTTTGCATCCTGGGTGTTCGGGCAGAGCTTGCCGCCTGAATTCATGAACGGGTCGGGCAACTATCTACCGGTCTTCATCGCCCTGTTAGGGGTGGGATCACTGCTCATGGTGCGCAACCATCCCGCCGGCCCATGGCTTGCGGGGGCAGCCGGCATCTTCCTGTTCTCGCTCACGTTCCGGACCATCGATAATGCGATCTGCTCATTGCTGCCCATCGGCGTGCATTATTTCTGGCACGTGCTCAACGGGATCATGCTCTTCCTCCTGCTCGAGGCAGGGGTCCGTTTCGGCAGGAGGGAGGCGCCTGGAGTTTAGCTGTGGGTGGGCGGCAGGATGCGCCTTGCCGCGAGGCTGCGGAACAGCTCGCGGAACATGTCTTCGGTATCGATGCAATCGGCAAATCCGGCCTTGCGGATCTTGATAGTGCTCACGAGGGCCGGCGGCGGCCGGTTCTTCGCGCCATAGGCGAAGGTGAAATCCGCATAGTGATGGGATTGGCCGAGCAAGGCAGGGAGGGGGATCGGCTTCAGGCCATATTTTGCGGTGATCCGCTCCCATGTGGCTTGCTTTCCCGACAAGAACTCGGCCATGGAGAAGGGTGTATCAGGGCCGATCTCGACGCCGAGTTCATCGGCGATCGCCGGCCAGACATTCTGCCAGACGAAGACATCGCCATTGGTAATGTTGAAGGTCTCGTTGCGGGCGGTAGGTGCCTCCGCGGCCCAGGCAAGCGCCCGCGCCAGGAGCCGGGCATCAATGGCTTCGAGCACATAGGCGGGGCCGCCGGAATAGGAGAAGGGGAGGCCTTCCTCCCGGCAGATCGCAGCATAAGCCCCGATCACCGGGATGAGGTTCATGGCAACGCCGATCGCCTCGCCGAAGACCACCTGAGGGCGGAAAATGGTCATGTCGAAGCCATGCCGGGCGGATGCCTCGCGCAGGTAATCCTCCTGGAGCCAATAGAAATTCTCGTGGGGATCGCGCGGCCAGCGCTCACGGGCAGGGACCGCGATGCGATGGATATGCGCGCCATAGGCCTTGGTGCCCTGGAGAAGGCTCACATGGCGGAGCGCGCCTGATTTTGCCACCAGCGGGGTGATCAGATTTTGAAGCATCGCAAGGTTTGTTGCCATCTGCTCCTTGTCCCGCCAGCCTTGGACGAGGCCCGGCTTCTCATAGAGCGCGGCATAGATGAGGTGGCTGATCTCCGGCAGGTCGTGCAGGGCCGAGCGGCAGGCCTCCGCGTTTCCGAGATCGACAGAGACATGGCGGAAGTGACCGGCGATGTCCGGCCGACGCCGGGAGAGGGCGATGACCTCCCAGTCATCGCTGCTGGCGAAATGTGCAAGGGCCGCCTGACCGATGACGCCGGTCGCGCCGGCGATCAGCACGCGTTTCGCGGCCATGGGCTTAGCCCCCCTGGCCAGTTGGCGCGGGCTCATACTCGAACAGGCCATTGTTGATCACCATGACGCCGCGCTCGGCAACGCGGGCGGCGAAAGCTGCTCGGCCCTGCCCCTCGCGCCAGATGTCGATGGTGATGGTCTCGCCGGGATAGACCGGGGATGAGAAGCGGCCCTGCACAAGCCGCACGCGCTCGGGCTGATCATCACACAGGGCAGCCATGAGCCCGTGGCCCGCGACACCATGGGTTGCAAGTCCGTGCAGAATGGGCTGGTCAAAGCCTGCCTCTCTCGCAACAGCCGGATCGGAATGCAGCGGGTTGAGGTCGCCGGACAAACGGTAGATCAGCGCCGCTTGCGGGCTGGTGGGCAGAGAGATCGAGAGATCCGCCGGTCGCTCAGGGATGGGGTGAGGCAGGCGCTTGCTCTCACTCTTGCCGCCGAAGCCGCCATCGCCCCGGCAAAAAATGGTCTGCAGGATCGTCGCGATCACCTCACCAGTTCCGATCTCGCTGATCACCCGCTCGGCATGGATCAGCGCGCCCTTGCCGGCACCCTTGTCCACGATATCGACGAGGCGCGTGCGTCCGACGACCTCGCCCTCGGGGGGAAGCGGCCGGTGCAGGCGCAACGATTGCTCGCCATGCAGCATTCTGACCCAGTCGATGCCGGTGTCGAGGTCGCGCATCCACAGGCCGGGATCGGCCAGGATATTGGCCATGGTGGGGACAGGTTTGAGCTTCGTCTCATCGACAAAGCACAGCTGGCGCTCATCCTGAGGATCCATCCCATAGCCGGTGCCCAGTGCATAGAGAATGCAGTCACGCCAGCCATAGGTCTGGCGCGCCTCGGGGATTTCGAGTGCGAAGAGTTTTTGAGGATCAAGGGCCATGTTACAAGAGGTCCCAGGAGAAGATGTCGGTCGAGTGCTCAAGTGTGGTGAGCGATTGGCCGAAGGCGCCCCCTTTTCAAAGGGTTGCTTGCGTGCCGAGAATGGCGGTCGCCTGGCTCGAGAGCACGCCGCCATTGCCATGGGCGAGCGCAACCTCGGCGCCTTGGACCTGACGCTCGCCGCAATTGCCGCGAAGCTGCTCGACCGCCTCGATCACCGTGAACAGGCCGTACATGCCGGGGTGATTGCAGGAGAGCCCTCCGCCATTGGTGTTCACGGGCAAGCTGCCGCCGGGTGCGATGGCGCCACTAGAAATGAAGGGGCCGCCTTCCCCCTTGGGGCAGAAGCCGAGATCTTCGAGGAACAGGAGCGTCGTGATGGTGAAGGCATCATAGACCATGACATGGTCGATATCGGAGGGGCCAAGCCCCGCCATGGCATAGGCTCTCTGGCCGGATTGGGCGGCAGCGGTGGTGGTCAGATCAGGCATGGCCATGATCTGGCGATGGCTGACTGCAGTGCCGGTGCCCAGAATATAGGCCGGCGGCTTCGGGAGATCGCGGGCGCGGTCGGCGCGGGTGAGCACCAGTGCGCCGCCGCCATCGGTCACCAGGCAGCAATCGGCGCGTGAGATCGGATCGCTCACCATGCGGGATGACAGGAGCTCGTCGCGGGTGAGGGGTCCGCGGGCGAAGGCATCCGGATTGAGATTGGCCCAGGCGCGGGCAGCAAGTGCCACATCGGCCAGGTTCTCGCGGGTCGTGCCGAAGTCATGCATATGGCGGGCGGCTGCAAGCGCGTAGCTCGAAATGGGATAGCGCGGCTTGTAGGGCGCCTCATAGGGCTGCGGGTCGGCCATCGAGACGAGCCGGCCGCCAGCGCTCAGCTGGTTCGAGCCGTAGCAGATGAGGGCGACATCGCAGAGGCCACTATCAAGCGCATTCACGGCGCTCTGGATGTGGAACAGGAAGGATGCGCCGCCGACCATGGTGCCATCCGCATAGCGCAGGGAAAGGCCAAGCCGCTCGGCGGTGTTGAGCACGGGAAAGCCGTAGGATGACATGGCGCAGAAGAGGCCATCCACATCCTTGAGGGTGAGGCCGCAATCCTCGAGCGCCAGGATCACTGCTTCCTGCAATTGATCGAAGGCCGAGCGGCCCGGTGCATTCCAGCGCTTGGTGTTGCCGATGCCAACGATGGCCGCGCGGCCGCGAAGCGGATGGGTCACGATGCGCCTCCCTCGGCTGCCTCGAACACGATCATGGGGTCGGGCTGCGCGATGATCCGCGCCTTCACGGCCATGCCGATGCGAACGGCATCGGGTGAGATGCCCTCGACCTTGCTCATCATGCGGCCGCCCTCGGCCAGGTTGATGAGCGAGACGTTATAAGCGCCGTCGCGCTCGCGGACCGTGGTGGTGGAATAGACCTCGCCCAGGCCCGAGGCCTCGCGCCATTCAAGCTCGGATGAGCCACAGGTGCCGCAGACCATGGCGGGCGGAAAGCGCACCGCCTTGCAGGAGCGGCAGTGCTGGAGAAGGAAGCGTCCTTCCGCAAGTGCCGTCTGCCAGACCTCATCGGGCCCTGGACCATCAAATCGGGAATCGGTGCTCATGACGCGTGTTCTTGTCCTTTTCAAATCACTGGTCAGAGGACTATGCCCGCTTCAGAGGCGGATTGGCCATTCATTCGAGCAAGTTATGCAAAAGATTGGGCTTGCGGCGAGATCACCGGGCGCGGAGGCGGCACCAATAGCGCAGCCAATCTCCCGCAGGGTTGCATCTGAGCGATCGCGGGTGATACTCGCCTGCGCGACATCCGAGGGGAAATCGAATGAGTGATGGTGGCTTCGATCCGGCGAAGCAGGGCTGGGTCATCCGCGATGACGAACCTGGATTCATGGTGCTGGTGGGGCCGCTCTGGCAGCGCGGGAGCGGCGAGCAGATCAGTTTCGGGATTACGGTCGAGCCGCACCATCTCAATCGGCGCGGCGTTGTCCATGGCGGCATGCTGATGACCTTCGCGGATCAGGCGCTTGGGCTCACATCGCGGGAGACGACCGGCGGGCTGCCGCAGGCCACCATTCAGCTCGATACCCATTTCATCGGGCCGGCTGTGGCTGGCGAGTTCATCGAGACGAAGACCCGGGTTGTCCGCCGAACGCGCTCGCTCGTGTTCCTCGAAGGACAGCTGCTGGTGGGCGAGCGGGTCATCGCCAGCGCGAAGGGGATCTGGAAAATTTTGGGGGAGTAGAGGCCCGCGCGGCTCCATTCGAAGCGCGGGTCTCTCGTCGTGTCTTGATGACGGGCGCGGCTCAGCTACAGCCGCTGGTCGAGCCGCAGGTGTCGCATTTGAGGCAAGTGCCGTTGCGCACCATGGTGAAGTTGCCGCATTCGCCGCAGGCCTCGCCCTCATAGCCTTTCATGCGGGCTTCCGCACGGCGGGAGAGATCATCCATGATCGGCTGCGCCGGTGCGTCGGAGAAGCCGTGCAGGGCGGTTGCGCCGTGGCTCTCGTAAGCAAGCGTGCTCAGGCTGCTGGAGAGATTGGTGCTGTTGGCACCCGCATCGGCATAGGCGGTCTCACGATGCGACTGGATGGGCTTGGCTGAGACGGTGGAGCTTGCCGCCGCCTTGGTCATCACCACGACATTGCCGGAGACCTTCTGGCGGATATAGCCGGTTGAGAGATATTTGGCGGCAGGCACAGCAGCGGGCAGGCGCGCTGCCTCGCCATCAGCATCGCCGTCGGGCGCCTTGCCCTCGGCATCGCCCTTGCCCAGGGCATCGAAGCCGATATCGGACGGGTCCACATGGGCCAGATCGTTGCGGCCGAGATAGGAGACGGCCAGCTCGCGGAAGACATAGTCGAGGATCGAGGTTGCGTTCTTGATCGCCTCATTGCCCTGCACGAGACCGGCCGGCTCGAAGCGGGTGAAGGTGAAGGCCTCAACATATTCCTCGAGCGGCACGCCATATTGCAGGCCAAGAGATACGGCGATGGCGAAATTGTTCATCATCGCCCGGAAGGCTGCGCCCTCCTTGTGCATGTCGATGAAGATCTCGCCCAGGCGGCCATCCTCATATTCGCCGGTGCGCAGATAGACCTTGTGCCCGCCGACCAGCGCCTTCTGCGTATAGCCCTTGCGGCGATGGGGCAGCTTCTGCCGGCTCTGCACCTCGACGATCTTCTCGACGATGCGCTCAACCACACGCTCGACGCGCTGCGCCTGAGGCTGCTCGAGGAAGTCGTCGAGATCGTCCTCGTCATCGGCGATCAGCTGGGCCGACAGAGGCTGGGAGAGCTTCGAGCCGTCGCGATAGAGGGCATTGGCCTTCAGCGCCAGCCGCCAGGACAGCATATAAGCCTCCTTGGCGTCCTCGACGGTTGCCTCATTCGGCATGTTGATGGTCTTGGAGATCGCGCCGGAGATGAAGGGCTGGGCGGCCGCCATCATGCGGATGTGGCTTTCAACGGAGAGGCAGCGCTTGCCGATGCGCCCGCATGGATTGGCGCAGTCGAACACGGGCAAATGCTCGGCCAGAAGGTGCGGGGCGCCTTCGAGGGTCATGGCGCCGCAGCAGAAGGTGTTCGCCGCCTCGATGTCGCGCTTGGAGAAGCCGAGGCTCGCGAGCATGTCGAAATTGATGTCGTTCAGCTGCTCGTCGGTGAGCTTCAGCACCTCGCGGCAGAAGGCCTCGCCCAGGCTCCATTTGTTGAAGGCGAACTTAACATCGAAGGCGGTGGCCAGGCCCTGCTCGATCTTCTCGATCACCGCATCGGTGAAGCCCTTGGCCTTCAGGCTCTGATGGTTGATGCCGGGCGCACCCTTCAGGGTGCCATGGCCCACGGCATAATCGACCATGCCCTTGATCTGCTCAGGCCGGTAGCCAAGGGTGCGCAGAGCTTCCGGCACCGCCTGGTTGATGATCTTGAAATAGCCGCCACCGGCGAGCTTCTTGAACTTCACCAGGGCGAAGTCGGGCTCGATGCCGGTGGTGTCGCAATCCATCACCAGGCCGATCGTGCCGGTTGGCGCGATGACGGTTGCCTGCGCGTTCCTGTAGCCATGACGCTCGCCGAGCTCGAGGGCGCGGTCCCAGGCGGCCTTGGCATGGGCGATCAGCGCGCTGTCCGGGCAGGATTCCTGGTCGAGCGGCACCGGCGCGGTGTTCAGGTTCTCATAGCCGGTGTCCCGGCCATAGGCGGCAGTGCGATGATTGCGCATCACCCGCAGCATTGCCTCGCGGTTCTTGGCAAAGCCCGGGAAGGCGCCGAGCTCAGCGGCCATCTCGGCCGAGGTCGCATAGGCAATGCCGGTCATGACCGCGGAGATGGCGCCGCACAGGGAGCGGGCTTCATCGGAGTCGTAAGCAATACCTGAGGTCATCAGCAGGCCGCCGATATTGGCAAAGCCGAGGCCGAGGGTGCGGTACTCGTATGAGAGCCGAGCGATCTCGCGCGAGGGGAACTGGGCCATCATGACAGAGATCTCGAGCACGATGGTCCAAAGCCTCGTTGCATGCTCGAACAGCTCAATCTCGAAGGCGCCGGTCTCTCGATTACGGAACTGAAGCAGGTTCAGGGACGCGAGATTGCAGGCGGTGTCGTCCAGGAACATGTATTCCGAGCACGGATTGGATGCGACGATCGGCCCGCTCTCAGGGCAGGTGTGCCAATCATTGATGGTGGTGTGGAACTGAATGCCCGGGTCGGCGCATGCCCAGGCGGCATGCCCGATCTTGTCCCAGAGCGCGCGGGCCTTGAGGGTCTTTGCCACGCCCTTCTTCGTGCGCCAGTTGAGCGCCCAATCACCATCAGCGAGAACCGCGTTCAGGAATTCATCGGTCACGCGCACCGAATTGTTGGAATTCTGCCCGGAGACGGTGCGATAGGCCTCGGAATCCCAATCGGTGTCGTAAACATCGAAGTCAATCGTATCCTGCCCCTGACGGGCGGTCTCGATCACCCGGCGGATATAGGCTTCAGGAACATGAGCCCGGCGGGCCGCCTTGGCCGCGCGCTTCAGGGCCGGGTTCTTGGCGATGTCGAAGCAGTCATCACCCGAGCCCTCGCAGTTGAGGCAGGCCTTGAGAACGGCGGTGAGGTGCTGCTTCATGGTGCGCGAGCCCGCCACCAAGGCCGCGACCTTCTGCTCCTCCTTCACCTTCCAGTCGATATAGTCCTCGATATCGGGGTGATCGATGTCGACCACCACCATCTTGGCGGCGCGACGGGTGGTGCCACCGGACTTGATGGCACCGGCCGCGCGATCGCCGATCTTGAGGAAGCTCATGAGACCGGAGGACTTGCCGCCACCGGACAAGGGCTCGTTCTCCCCGCGAATGCGCGAGAAATTGGAGCCGGTACCCGAGCCGTATTTGAACAGGCGCGCCTCGCGCACCCACAAATCCATGATGCCGCCTTCATTCACCAAGTCGTCCTCGACCGACTGGATGAAGCAGGCATGAGGCTGGGGATGCTCGTAAGCGGATTTCGACTTCACGAGCTTGCCCGTGTCCGGGTCCACATAGAAATGGCCTTGGGAGGGACCATCGATGCCATAGGCCCAGTGCAGGCCAGTGTTGAACCATTGCGGGCTGTTGGGCGCGCATTTCTGCGTCACCAGCATGAAGCACAGCTCATCATAGAAGGCGCGCGCGTCTTCCTCGGTGTCGAAATAGCCGCCCTTCCAGCCCCAATAGGTCCAGGTGCCCGCAAGCCTGTGACAGACCTGCTTCACAGAGCGCTCGGAGCCGTAGCGCTCTCTCTCGGGCAGAGCCGCAAGTGCCTCCTCATCAGGCACCGAGCGCCAGAGCCAGGAGGGCACGGTCTCTTCCTCGATTCGCTTCAGCCGCGCGGGCACGCCAGCTTTACGGAAATATTTCTGCGCGAGGATATCGCAGGCCACCTGGCTCCAGGAGGCGGGGACCTCGATGTCGTCGAGCTTGAAGACGGTGGAGCCGTCGGGATTGCGAATCTCGCTGATGGCGCTGCGGAACTCGATTCCGGCAAAAGGTGTCGTTCCGGCGGCGGTGTAGCGGCGCTCGATGCGCATCGGTCGGTCCCCCAGTGGCTCAAAACAAGGAAGAGAGAGTCGCATTCCCGCTTGGGCCGCCGCGTCTCAACTTACGCGCCGGAGAGCTCTGCAGGCAGGGACAACAGAGCCATAGCGCGACCCTCGCCGAGCCGCGTCATGCCTCCCCAAATTGCCCCGAAATCGCCCGCTTGCCCCTCCGCCGCACAGTGCCGCAGCACGGCCCAGACGACTCTCTCATTGGAGCTAGATCATGCCAATGGGCGGGTGGGGCGTCAACTGAGCAGAGAGAGAAAATGACAAGGAATTGTGCTCAGTGTGTCCTTCGACACAATATCTAGCGAATTAAACGATTTGTTAACAGTTTGCGCACAGGCCGGGATGAGCCGATTCTCAAGGCGCGGGCGGGGCGGGTGGAGCGCTCTCCACAGGGTGCAGATTCCAGGCGGGGTGGACTGATCACGGCTGTTGCGTCATAAGTCGGTGCTGACTGATTGGGCGCCTCGATGGCGCAGGGATCCGGAGCCGGATACATTATGAGCCTGAAGACGTTTCTGCTGCAATTCTTCACCTGGTGGAACGGGCAGACGCTGGGCACCAAATTGTTGATTTCTCGCCACGGCGAGTTCGTGGGCGAGGATCTGTTCGGCAACAAGTATTATCGCGAGCGCAACGGCGACCGGCGCTGGGTGGTCTATAACGGCGTGGCGGAGGCTTCGGCGATACCGCCGGGCTGGCACGGCTGGCTTGCCCATCGCACGGATGTGGCGCCGAGCCAGGAAAAATACGTGCCGAAGCCTTGGGAAAAGCCCCATTCACCCAATATGACGGGGATTGCGCCGCGCTATCTTCCTCATGGCAGCCTCGCCAATCCAGAGCCGCGCCTCGTGGCGAGGCCGGATTACGAGCCCTGGACGCCCGAGTGACAGGGACCCGGCGGGCCAACTGATGCTATACGTATAAGGCCTGAGGCGAATCGAGGGGGTCAGCCGCGTCGGCGGGTTTTCGCCCAGCGCCCAATGAAAGCTCGAGGTTTTCCTCTATGAAGCAAAATGCTGTGGAGACCCTGACGGGCGCGATCGTCATCCTGATCGCGGCCGCGTTCCTATTCTTCATCTATACCACGACCGGGGTCGGCGGGATATCGGGAGGGTACCACCTCAAGGCCTCGTTCAATAATCTGGGCGGGGTCAGCACCGGATCCGATGTGCGGATCTCAGGCGTGAAGGTGGGAAGCGTCACAGGCCAGGGATTGGACGATGTCTATGAGGCGGTGCTGACGCTCGCCATCAATTCGGATGTCAAGATCCCGAATGACTCCACGGCCAAGATCACGTCCGAAGGCTTGCTCGGGGCAAGCTATGTGGCGATCGAGCCGGGCGGGTCGGAAACCTTCATGCAGGATGGCGAGCAGTTCCAATATACCCAGCCGGCACTCGACTTGTGGAGCATCGTCAGTTCATTCGCAAAGCCGAGCGGGGGCAGCAGCACTCCGGATGCCAGCACGCCAGGCACCGGAGCGCCGGCGGACGAGCCGCAGCAGGGGGCGCCCAAGGCTGACGCGCTGCCTGGACTTGGCGGTGACAATGCTCAGCCCGGAACGGGGCAATGACGGCGGCCGATCCCACCAAGGCGCGTGCGCAGACCTGGAATCCGGGGACTTATGCCGCCCATGGCCGTTTCGTCGCGGACCATGCCAGCGCGGTGCTGGAGTGGCTTGCGGCAACACCCGGCGAGCGGATCCTCGATCTCGGCTGCGGGGATGGCGTGATCACGGCGGCGCTCAAGCAGGCCGGCGTTGATGTGGTTGGGGTCGATAGCAGCCCGGAGATGGTGGCGGCGGCGCTCAAGCTTGGCGTCGATGCGCGGGTCATGGATGGAGAGGCCCTCAGCTTTCGTCAGGAGTTCGATGCCGTCTTCTCGAATGCAGCCCTGCATTGGATGACCAGGCCGGAGCAGGTGCTTGCCGGTGTCGCGCAGGCACTCAAGCCGGGCGGCCGCTTCGTTGCCGAATTTGGCGGCCATACCAATGTGGCGGCGATCATTACGGCGATGCGGGCGGTGGCACGCATGCGCGGCGGTGATGTGGCGCTAGCGGGTCCATGGTTTTTTCCGACGCCGGATGAATATGGCGCGATGCTGGAGGCGCACGGGTTCGAGGTCAAGCGGATCGGCCTCTTCGCACGGCCCACGCCGCTCAAGACCGGCATGGCCGCCTGGCTGATGGTGTTTCGCAAGCCGTTCTTCACCCAATTCGGCGAGGAGGCGGAGGCTGCGGTCGCCGATGTGGTGGAACTGCTGTCGCCCACGCTGCGCGATCAATCCGGTCACTGGACGGCGGACTATATGCGAATTCGTGTCGAGGCCCTGCTGAAGTGATGGGGATGCGAGGACAAGGTCGATTGATGGTTGGATGCCGCGTGCTGGCACTTGGTTTGGTGCTTACAAGCCCTGCACGCGCTCAGGCCGAGACGATCTCCAATCCGGTGGCGGTCTTTTCCGGGCTCGACAAGATCACGGCGACCATCACGACCTTGCAGGTTCCGATCAACACCACCAAGCGCTTCGGCCAAATCGAGGTAACCCCTAAGGTTTGCTATTCCCGCCCGGCAACGGAAGAGCCCAAAACCTCGACCTTCGTCGAGATCGACGAGATCGAGGAGGACGGCTCGAAAAAGCGGATCTTTACCGGTTGGATGTTTGCTGAGAGCCCGGCGCTCAATGCGTTGGAGCATCCGGTGTTCGACATCTGGCTTACCAGCTGTACCGACCCGAACAAAGCGCCGGAAGCCGCGCCGGATCAAGGCCCGGCACCGGAGGTGGCACCGGAGGATATTCCACAGGATACCGATTGAGCGAATGGGCGGAATAGCGACCAGAACCAGGACAATATCAGGCCATGTCTGAGATAGACGACCTGTTCGGGCGGCTCGACGCCCATCTCAAGGGCAATCAGGCACGCAGGCGCACGCAGAGGCCGGGCAAGGACGAAGGGGCATCGGATGCGCCCGGGATCGCGCCATTGCCTCCGGTCACGCTCGAGCCGGTGCCGCCATCGGAGAACAGGCGCAAAGCGGCGACGGCCGGGGCTGCTGCGGCCAGTCAGGCGCGCGCGGGCGCCACTCTAGACCAAGCCTATACGGCGGCCGATATCGAGGTGCTCGAGGGGCTCGAGCCTGTTCGCCGCCGGCCCGGCATGTATATTGGCGGGACAGACGAGAAGGCGCTGCATCACCTCTTCGCCGAGGTGATCGACAACTCGATGGACGAGGCGATCGCGGGGCATGCGACCTTCATCGAGGTCAGCTATGAGGCCGATGGCTTCCTGACCGTGATCGACAATGGCCGCGGCATTCCGGTTGATCCCCATCCGAAATTTCCGAACAAGTCGGCGCTCGAGGTCATCCTCACCACGCTGCATGCGGGCGGCAAGTTCGACAGCAAGGTCTATGCGACCTCGGGCGGCCTGCATGGTGTCGGCGTTTCGGTGGTGAACGCGCTCTCGGACCATCTCGAGGTCGAGGTGGCGCGGGGACAGGAGCTTTACCGGCAGGTCTTTCAGCGCGGCCACGCTCTTGGCCCGGTCGAGCATCTGGGCCGCGTCAACAATCGCCGCGGGACCAAGGTGCGGTTCCGTCCGGACCCGGAGATTTTCGGGGCCAATTGCAAGTTCAAGCCCGCGCGCCTGTTCCGCATGGCGCGGGCCAAGGCCTATCTGTTTGGCGGGGTCGAGGTGCGCTGGTCCTGCGCGGAAGCACATCTCAGCGCCAATGACGAGACACCGGCAAAGGCAGTGCTGCGCTTCCCAGGAGGATTGAGGGATTTTCTCGAGGCGCAGCTCGAGGGGCGGGAGCGGGTAACCGAGGAGATCTTCGCCGGCAAGGTCACCAAGCCCGAGGGGCATGGGTCGGTCGAATGGGCCATCGGCTGGTTTGCGGGCGACGGCTTCGTGAGCTCCTACTGCAACACGGTGCCGACCAGCGAGGGCGGTACTCACGAGAACGGCATGAAGTCGGCGCTCACGCGGTCACTCAAGGCCTATGCGGAGCTCACCGGCAATAAACGCGCCAAGGACCTCATCTCGGATGACGTGATGGCCTCATGCGGGGTGCTGCTCTCGGTCTTCATCCGCGAGCCGGAATTTCAGGGGCAGACAAAGGAGAAGCTTGCCTCGCCGGAAGCGGGCCGCATCGTCGATCAGACGCTCAAGGATCATTTCGACCACTGGCTCACCGGCCATCCCGCCCAGGCCAATCGCCTGCTCGACTGGGTGGTGGATCGCGCCGAGGAGCGTATGCGCCGCCGCCAGGAGCGCGAGGTGCAACGCAAGACGGCGGTGCGCAAGCTGCGCCTGCCGGGCAAGCTTGCCGATTGCCAGCAGAACGCGGCACAAGGCGCCGAGCTGTTCATTGTGGAGGGTGATTCGGCCGGCGGCTCCGCCAAGCAGGCGCGCGATCGCAAAACGCAAGCGGTGCTGCCCCTGCGCGGCAAGATCCTGAACGTGGCCTCTGCGACGCGGGACAAGCTCGCGCAGAACCAGCAGCTCTCGGATCTGGTGCAGGCGCTCGGCTGTGGAACCGGCAGCCGCTATCGCGATGATGATCTGCGCTATGACAAGGTCATCATCATGACGGATGCGGATGTTGACGGTGCCCATATCGCGTCGCTGCTGATCACCTTCTTCTTCCGCGAGATGCCGAAGCTCATCGAGAACGGCCATCTCTATCTCGCCGTGCCGCCGCTCTATCGCATCGCGCAGGGTGCAAAGACGATCTATGCGCGGGACGATGCCCATAAGGACGAGCTGATCGCCAAGGAATTCAAGGGGCGCGGCAAGATCGAAGTCTCGCGCTTCAAGGGATTAGGCGAAATGATGCCTGCCCAGCTCAAAGAGACCACCATGGATCCGAAGAACCGCACCCTTTTGCAGGTGCGGCTCATCGATCAGCAGGATGACGAGACTCGCCTCAGGGTCGAGCAGCTGATGGGCAACAAGCCGGAAGAGCGCTTCCGGTTCATTACCGAGAATGCCGCGTTCGTCGATACGGAGGAGCTCGACGTCTGACCGGGGAGAGAAGGCTCGCCCTCCCGCTGACCCGCGCAACTCAGGCGGGAGTTGCCCGGCGCCAGACGCGTGTCCCGAGCCAATCGAGCAGTCCGATCACCAGCAGGGATAGGCCGACGAGCGGGAAGATGATCCCGCCGATGGCCAGGCACAGCAGCACGCCTCGAAAAACCCGGGGATCGGCAGGATCGGGCGGAATGCCGAGGCTGCCATGGGGCCTGCGCTTCCACCACATGACAGCGGCCGAGAGCGCGAGTGCTATGATCCCGAGACAGACCAGGGCCAGGATCACCTGATTGGCGCGCCCGAATTCCTGGCCCATATGGACATTGATGCCCCATTCGAGGGCTTTGCCGAGCGGCCCGTAATCGGCAAAGCTCATATCGATCAGCGGCTCGCCCGTATATTGGTCGAGATGGACGACACGCTGCTGCGAGAGGTCGTCGGGATATACGGATGCGGTGTAGACGCCTGTCGGGCTCGTCGGCAGGTTGACGGTGAAACCGGGTGCCAGGTCGAGGCGGGCGAAGATCACCATGGCGTCGTCCAAGGTGATGGGCCGGTCTGCGCCTGCGGAGCTCGTGGAGCTCGGCATTTGCGCCTGTTCGAGCGACCAGCTGGTCGGCGCTAGGTGATGGAGATGCTCGCCCGACATGGGTACCGCGACGCGGACGCCAGCGGGATAGCCGAAATTGCTGCCATTGGCCCATTCATTGACCTTGGCGCCCCAGAGGATTGACCAGGGCATGCCGGTGATGGCGAGGAACAGGATGAAGCCTGCAACCGAGAAGCCGAGCACCGCGTGGAGATCGCGCCAGAACAGCCGATGGCGGGGCGCGCCTCGCAAGGCGAATGCTCGTGAACCCGAGCGCGGCCACCAGAGGTAAAGGCCGGTTGCAACGAGAAGGATCGACCATCCTCCGGCAAGCTCGATCAGCCCCCGGCCGATGGGGCCGAAAAATTCTAGGCTATGGAGCTGGCGGATGGTCCACATGATGGTGCCCCGGTCGGGCAGGGTGCCGAGGACGCGTCCGCTATAGGGATCGACATAGACGGCAAGCCTTGCCCCATCCTCGGCTGCAATGGTGACTTCCGCAGAGGCGGTGCGTGTTGCGGGCGTGGTGAATTTCACGACCGTTCCAGGATGGGCACTAAGTGCCGCCTCGATGAGATGAGAAGCGGACAGGGCCTTCGCCTCTGCCGGCACTGCCACCGTCTTGAGGCCGGCATGGATGATCGCATCGATCCCGTCGCGGAAGAGATAGAGGGCGCCGGTCACCGCCAAGCTCACAAGGAATGGCAGGACCAGAAGACCCGCATAGAAATGCCAGCGCCAGACAGCGCGATAGAGGTCGGAACCGCTTGGCACAGCCCGGGCAGGGCGCGCCTCATCGGCAGCATAATTCGACATTGCTGTTCTCCGGGTATGACAGATGGGCCCGGGCGGATCTTGCCCGGGTGACGTCAGACGGAGAGGCTGGGCGGTGCCCGCGCGTCGGGGCGCCATGCGGGAAATGGCAGCGGCAGATGGTCGGAAGCCTGGGGCTTGAGCCGCAGACCATTATCGAGGGCGACAGGCTCCACCAGCTGTGCGGCGAGGGGTAGGGCGGGATGCAGCGCGCCGATCAGCTGGCAGTGGAGGATACAGGGGTTATGGGGCAGCTGGCCGTGGTCCGTTTGCCCGTTCGGCCCACCATTGGCGCTGTCAACAGTACAGATGACGAGCTGCTGAGCGGCCGCCTGAGCTGTCTGCCCGAGCGCGAGCGCCGCGATGATTCCCTGGATAAGCAGCAGGTAGGCGAGAGCGGCGGTGAATAGTCCGCCTCGCGATGGACGGCCGCACATGTCCCGCCAGCACTGCATATCGCTGTGATGGCAGGCCGGCTGATGGCAGTCACTGCGACAGAATGGTGCGAGGGGGCGATCAGGCATCGAATATGACCGCCCGCCAGGTTGATGGCTAACGGTCGCGGTCGGGTGAGCCTTCTTCGCCTTCGATCCCGAGTTTCTTGGCCGCCGCCTCGAGCTCCGTACTGTCATGCCCGAGAGTGGCGATCAGCTGCTGGACCTCGTCAATCGAGATGCCGTATTTCTCGGCGAGGTCCCGGATTTGCGGATCCTGATCGCTGGCAGCGGCACTGAGATCCGGGGGGCCGCGCCTTGGCCTGTGATCCTCCATGGTGATCTCCATCGGGCTTGGCTTTCGGGGAAGGCGACGGGGATCGGCCATCGGTCTGGGGAGCATGGCTTAGCAGCAAACGTCGATGGTCGATCTCCCGTCACCAGCTCAATCGCGCCTGAGGCGCTTGGTTCCCAAAGTTGCTGGGCGCATAGGCGCGATCTAAAATTTACCGGGAACCGGGGGAAGGGCATGGAGCATATAGAGATCAGGCGTCTGTGCGAGCCTACTGAGCAGCTCTGCATGCTCATCGGGGAGCTCGATTGCTATCTTTCGCAATTTTATGAAGCCGAGCAGCGACACGGGCTTGCGGTTAACGAGCTGTTTGAGCCGCATGTCGCCTTCTTTATCGCTTATGCCGGGAAGGAGCCTGTCGCCTGTGGTGGCATTGCCTTCTATGAGGGTTATGCGGAACTTAAACGCATGTATTCGCGCGTATGGGCACGCGGCCGAGGGTTCGCACGATCGCTGCTGCAGCGGCTCGAGGATGAGGGACGGATGAGGGGCAGCAAGCTGTTGCGGCTGGAAACCGGCATTCATCAACCGGAGGCCATTCGCTTCTACGAGCAGGCAGGGTTCCGTGCCTGTGGACCGTTCGGGGCTTATGCGGAGATGGCACCCAAAGAGATTGCTCTCAGCCTGTTTTACGAGAAGGCTTTGTAGCCCATTCGGGCATTTAGTTGGCTTCGGGAGACGACGATCTCGTCGCCGCCTCCTCGATAGTGCCGGGTCGATTCCCGTCTACTCTGCCGCCTGTTCGCCCATGGCCGGGCCTGCGCGCATGCCGGCGAGAACCTCCTCGGCAGTTGCCTTGTGATTTTTGACCGAGCTCGTCCACTGACCCCAAATGGTGGGATCGATCTTGTCGCCATTTCGACCCAGATTCTGCAGCCGGCGCTGGTCGTCGTCCGTCAAGACCTGCTTGGGCAGAGGGCCAAGATGGCGTATGTCGTCGGCGCTCATGCCGAGCATCTGGCCGACGCGGTTGCCGTAGTCATCGTGGATGAGCAGCAGGTGCCACAGCATGCGCTCCTGCACGTCGCGCTCGCATTGCTTGAGATTGGTGCCCATGTTCAGCACGAGATCGTCGCGCTCCCAATCCATCATCGTGCAGTAGCGGCCACGGGCGTGGCTGTAGTCATTGCGCCGCTCGATCACGCTGCGGGTAAGCCGGCCGCTGATCTCGGGCGGATTGTTGGCCGCGTCGCGCTGGGACTCCATCAGTCCGCTATGCACGGAGGGCTCGTAATTCACATGCGGATTCTGCCCCGGTGCGAGATCGCGGTGATAGGACATCTGCCCGCCGGACAGGTTGGTTGCCACAGGCGCATTCTTGGCCTGGTTCACCGGCAGCTGGAGGTAGTTCGGCCCGACCCGGTAGCGCTGGGTGTCGGAATAGGAGAAGGTGCGGCCCACCAGCATCTTATCGTCGGAGAAGTCGAGCCCATCCACCAAAACGCCGGTGCCCATAGCGATCTGCTCGTTCTCGTTGAAGAAATCCTCGACATTGCGGTTGAGGGTCATCACGCCCGCATGGCGCAGCGGGAAGTCCTTCTCCGGCCAGATCTTGGTGTCATCGAGCGGATCCCAGTCGAGCTCGGGATGCTCGTGGTCGTCCATGAGCTGGATATAGAGATCCCATTGCGGATACTCGCCCCGCTCGATTGCCTCATAGAGGTCCTTTGAGGCCGACCCCAAATCTTTGGCCTGTACCTTGGCCGCCTCTTCCGCGGTGAGGCTCGCAATGCCGCAGCGGGGGTGCCAATGATATTTCACGAGCACCGTCTCGCCTTGCGCGTTCACCATCTTGTAGGTGTTGACGCCGAAGCCCTCCATGTGCCGGTAGCTCGCCGGAATGCCGCGCGGGCTGAACAGATGGGTCAGCATGTGCATGGATTCGGGCGTCTGGCTCATGAAGTCGAAGATCCGGTTCGGCTCCTGGCGGAAGGTGATCGGATCGGGCTTCAGGGCGTGGATCACGTCGGGGAATTTGATGGCATCGCGGATGAAGAAGATCGCGAGATTGTTGCCGACGAGATCCCAATTGCCGTCCTCGGTGTAGAACTTGACAGCAAAGCCGCGCGGATCGCGGGCGACCTCGGATGAATCGCGGCCGCCAATCACGGTGGAGAAGCGGATCGCAAGCGGGGTTTTCTTCCCGGCCTCCTGGAAGAGCTTCGCGCGTGTATATTTCGAGGCGGGCTCATCGCCGATCTTGCCGGTTGCCTCGAATTCGCCGTAGCAGACGAAGCCGCGCGCATGCACCACGCGTTCTGGAATGCGTTCACGGTCGAAATGGGTGATCTTCTCCAAGAAATGATAGTTCTCGAGCGTGGCTGGCCCCCGACTGCCCACGGTGCGCTGCGATTGGTTGTCGGTGATCGGGTGACCCTGCCGGTCAGTCAAAACGCGTTGCGAGCTGTCCGGATTGCCCTTGCCGCCTGGTCCGGTCGGATTTCTGGCCATGGCTTCTCTCCCGTGCTTTCTGGGAATGCTCATCCAGCAACCGGTATGTGGGGCCGTTCACCGATACATCAGGCGAGCGCCGTCCTCGAGAGGGCCGCTGGTCTGGGATCAGCGCGGATCTCCGCAATTGGTTCCGCCAGCGCTTGCCAGGGTTAAAAAAGAGAAAAGTTTCGGTTCACAAAGCGCGCTTATAGCCGATATGGCTCGGCTCAAAGCCGAGCTGGTCATAAAAGCGGTGTGCGTCGGTGCGGCTGCGGTCGGTGGTGAGCTGCACAAGGCGGCAGCCGCGCTTTTCGCATTCGGCAATGGCCCAGGCGAAGATCTGTCGGCCAAGACCTCGATCGCGGCGGTCGCTCGCAACCCGGACCGCCTCGATCTGGCCGCGCCATGCGCCTTTGCGGGCAATGCCCGGGATGAAGGTGAGCTGCAGCGTGCCGATCACGCAATCCTGCTCAATGACCACGGCGAGGAGCTGATTGGGGTCAGCTTCGATCGCGCGAAAGGCCGCGATATAGGACTGAGCCAGCGGCAATGACGCATCTTCGCGCTGTGCCCCTAGCGGATCATCAGCGAGCAGGGCGACAATGGCCGGGAGATCTTCGAATGTCGCCCGGCGAATGTGAATGCCATTCATGAGCGTTGGTCAGGTGTATATCGGGCAAGGGTTCACAGTCGGCATCGTCGAGGACAAAGAGGGCAAGGACAAGGGAAAACAGGCGCGCCTGTTCAGGCACATGCCTCATTTGCTGTTCCGGTTGCAGCTTGTGCCGTCCGGGCATCACCGTCGACAGAGGAGGGCGAAGGGTTATGGGAAACCGATTTCCGTAACCCAGGCACTCATTCTCGCCGAAGAGTGCCCGCTTGTTCTGGATAGGCGAAAATGAGCCTTGCACCCCCTGCAGCAAAAACGTAAGGAATGCCCTATATTTGGAAAGGTCGCGGGGCATAGCGCAGTCTGGTAGCGCACCTGGTTTGGGACCAGGGGGTCGCAGGTTCAAATCCTGCTGCCCCGACCATCACAAGAATTGCGCGGAGCCGCCTGCGGCTTTTCGCCTTTGTTGCCGAGACGCAAAACAGGGCGGTTCTGCCCGACCATGGTGGAGAGATGAAGGTTCGGATCTACAAGCCTGCGAAGACGGCAATGCAATCCGGGCAAGCCAATACGAAGCGCTGGTTCCTCGAGTTCGAACAGCAGCAACCGCGCTCGATTGATCCGCTGATGGGGTGGACGAGTTCCGGTGACATGCGCCAGCAGCTCCGCTTGCGGTTTGATTCGAAGGAAGAGGCGATCGCCTATGCGGAGCGCCACGGCCTCGAATATCGCGTGATCGAGAATCAGCGCGCTCCCATCAGACCGAAGGCCTATTCCGATAATTTCAAATGGGGCCGGATTGGCAACTGGACCCATTGAAAGCCCCGGCCTTGCGGCCCCATGAAATATGATCGGGCTTGTCCCGAGACGGCCCCGTAGCTCAGCTGGATAGAGCAGCAGCCTTCTAAGCTGAAGGTCGAAGGTTCGAATCCTTCCGGGGTCGCCATCCTCCGGTGTCCGGCCCGTGTCCTATCCGCTCGCCGCGGTGCGTTTTCAGTACGCTGCCTTGGATCCCGCCGGACGGCGGGAAAGCCGTTCACGAAACGGGGCGCTGCACTTGATAGACGGCGATCATCGCCTATGTTGGCAATCAGGCGGGGGGCTTTGAGTCGGCCCTCGCAGCCGGTGATTGGGTCCAACCTTGTCTATCGATGAGCCCATACCGATGTCGTTCAGCGGCAGATTCATGCTCGCGCAACGAGGCGACCGCAAGCGATGGTGAAGAGCATCGCGGCGGCAGATCTTGGACGGTCGACTTTTCACCCATAGGACAGAAGACAGATGATTTCGAACGGAGGTTGCGTGTGACTGCGCGCGCATTGAGCGATCTGAAATCCGGTGCGTTCGAGCCGGAAGTGGTCTCGGCCATGCTGGCGGCCTATAACGCGGCCTGCGAGGCGCTCGGCAGTCGCTCCGATGAGCCGACGCGGCTCAGGGTTGCCCACGCGATCATCGGATTTGCGACGCAAGGGGAAAGCGATCCGGGTCGGTTGTGCGAAAAGGCGCTGGCGCTCGTCTGAGCGAAGGTTCCCCTCGTCAAAGGCTAAGCGGAAGCGGCATTGCCGCTTCCGAGACCGCACAGATATCAGCAGATTCCCTTGCAGCTGCCGCTGTCGCGAACTTCGCCCACCATCTTGGTCAGCACATCAAGGCCCACGGCACCGGGCACAAACTGATCCCCAATGACGAAAGCGGGCGTCCCCTGGACGCCAAGCGCACGGGCGAGGCCATAGCTCTCCTCGATCTGCGCGTTGACCGCCTCGTTCTCCATGTCCTTCTTCAGCTTATCGACATCGAGCCCGACCTGACCGGCGGTCGCGAATATGGCGGCCTCATCCAACGGCCCCGAATGTGCCATCAGGGCGTTGTGGAACTCCCAGTATTTGTTCTGGTTTTTCGATGCGATCGCGGCCTTCGAGGCGATGAGCGAGGCTGGCCCCAGGATCGGGAACTCCTTCAGGACAAAGCGAAGCTGCTTGTCGCCCTCGATAAGCGCCATCACATCCGGCTGCGAGCGCTTGCAATAGCCGCAATTGTAGTCGAAGAACTCGACCAGGGTGACGTCGCCTTGCGGGTTCCCGGCCACATAATCGTTGTCGTTGCGGAACAGGGCAGCGGCGTTGTCCTTGATGGCGGCGGTCGCCTGTGAGAGCTGCTGCTGCTGCTCCTTCTCCTCCAATGCGTTGATCACCTCGCGGAGAAATTCCGGGTTCTCCAGCAGGTATTTGCGCACGGTATCTATAATCTCGCTGCGCTGGCTCTCGCTGAACTCTTCAGCAGAGGCCGGGCCGGCGACAGCGGACACTGCCAGGAGACAGGTCAGGCTGGCGCATGCGAGAAGGCGGTTGGCAAAACGCATATGGGTACTCCGATCCTTCTGGACCCCGCTGACCGAGGCTACTCGCCATTTATCAGCAGTCAGTCATCATCTTTCTTCACGTTCAGGATATCGTTGGCGCGGACCCATTCCGGCGTGCCGCGCTTGAAGGCCGATAGAGCGCGCTTAGCCTTCTGCTTGGCGAGGTCGATGTCGCCGCCGATCAAGGCCGCCTCGGCGGTCTCGAGATCGGCCATAGGAATGTTGTTGCGCCGGGCATAGGCGATCGCGAGCTGCGCATGGAGCTGCGAGGAATCGGTCTCGTAACGCTTGGCGCGCTGGAGCTGCTGAACCGCCGGCTCAACGAGCTGGGCCTCATTGGTGGCCAGCATGGCCTGCGCCAGCATGATGCGGACGAGACCTTCATCGGGCATGAGGGATACTGCTTTCTGCAAAGCCGGCACGGCGTCCTTCACGCGGCCAGATTCCAGCAAAGCCTGGCCGCGAAGCTCCCAGAAATAGGGATTGCTGGGCTGCTCCTTCTGCAGGGCATCGATCTCTGCCAGGGCGCTGCGCAAATCGCCGGTGCGGAATGCGGCGATCGCCCGGGCATAGCGGGCCGGAGCGCTCTTGTCGCTCGTGGGGTAGCGCTGATAGACGCGCTGAGGCGAGGTCAGGAAGCCCATCAGCTTGGCTTGGACCATGGCATGGCGCGCCTTGAGCGCCGGGCTGTCCTCGGCATCAAAATAGGGGCTCTTGCGGGCATTCGCCTCGAGGTTGCGCACCCGGTCGAGCGGCATGGGGTGGCTGAGGACATAGGGATCGACCGGCACCGAAGAGGCGAGCGCTTGATTTGAGAGCTTCTCGAACAGCTCGATCATGCCCCGGGCCGATTGCCTGGTGGCGTTCAGATAGCGGACGGCAGCCTGGTCGGCTGCGGATTCCTGGGCGCGCGCATAGGAGAGCAGATTGCGCTGGGCGAGCGATTGGCCGCCCATCATGAGCCCCGATCCACCCTGAGCAAGCTGGCCTTGGCCGGCAAGACCCGCCCCGATCATGGTGGCGGCCCCGACCAGCATGCCCACGATGGCGGCCGTGCTGGCCTTGTCGAGCTGGCGCTGCATCCGCGAGAGGTGGCCGCCGGCAATATGACCGGTCTCATGGGCAAGGACGCCGATCACCTCATTGGGGGTCGCGCTCTCGGTCAGAAGACCCGTATGGACAAAGACCCGCTGGCCGCCCGCGACGAAGGCATTAATGGTGGCCGAATTGATGATATAGACCTGGACGGCCTCGGGCTTGAGACCGGCCGCGCGGAACAGGGGCGTTGCATAGTCGCGCAAGAGCTGCTCGATCTCGCTGTCTCGGATCAGCGGAAGGCTCTCGGCCTTGGCTTGCTTAACCGCAACACTGCTCATCGCAAGCGAGAGGGTGGTTAGGCCAGCAAGACAGCGGATGGCGAGCGGTTTCACAAGCCGACGCAATAAAGCCATGGACTGCACCGTTGTTCCGGTCGGGAAATCAGCCTTCGTGAAAAATTACGGCGAGACTGGGGCTTGGCAAGCACGAGTCCCAGTCCCTCGATAACGTCTGCGTGTGACAGGTCCGAGGAGCACGGAAGAGGTTTGATTATTCCATGCTCCCGCACTCATTGAGGTCGACGGATATCGTGCCCGAAACGTGGATACAGGCTTCGGGCATGATCATGCTCAGTGGCGGAACAGCCGGGCGCGTTGCCACCAGCCGCGACGGGCTGGACGTTCCTCCTTAGGAGCCCGCGGCTGCGCCGGTTCGGGCTTCGGTTGCTCAGCTTCGTGACGAATATGGGCTGACGGCTCGGCAGAGCTGGCAAGGCCGACCGGTTCTTTCACCCGCTCCGTCACATCGGCGGTCACGCCGTTCAGGGCAGGCTCACGATCGACCGCGGTGCCCTCTCGGGACTGCGGCCAGTCGGCCGGGGCATGAGCGGCCTGATGCGGCTCTGGCGCAGCCTCGTGCGTCTCCGGCGCAGCTTCGTGCGTGTCCTCATGCAAGGGTGCGGACGCGGCCTCGGCTGGTGCAGGCTGCTCGGCCTCGGCAGAGAGCGGAGCGGCGGCCGGCGCCTCGTCCTGAGGCTCCGATTCCACATCGGATACTCGTCGCTCCGGCGTGTCGAGTTGCGGCGCTTCATCGGCGGTCTCGACCGTCACCGGCTCCGACTTCGCCTCGCCTGCTGGGCGCGACTTGGATTTTGCCCGAGAGCGTCGCTTGGGCTTGGCCTCGCTCGGCTCTTCGGCCGCCGCGGGCGCTTCCTCGGCTGCTTCCGCAGTGTCGGCAAGGGCCTTGGCTTTGGCCGATCTCGACCGGGGCGTGGTGCCGGTCTTGGCCGCGCGCGTGCGCCGTGGCCGCTTGGCGGGCTTTGCCTCGGCCGCTTCGGATTGAGATTGCTCCTCATCCGCCTGCGTCTCCGTCTCGCCAGCAGATGGCAGGGAGGTCGCCTCCGTCTCGGCTGACGCAACAACGCCAAGCTCGATCTCGTCGGCCCCTGCCGCCTGATCGGCAAGCGGGCCGGCAATGACCTCTTCGCTCAACTCGACGGAAAGGTCTCCGACATTCTCAGCCTCGGCGGCCTGCATCGGGGCTTCAGTACCGCGGCGCTGACGGTTGCGACCGGGTTCGGGGCGCCATTCGAGCTCTGCCTCGAACTCGGGGATCTCGACATTGCCCAGATCGGGCTGCGGACCCGCGCCTGGGTCACGCCACTGCCCGGCATCCGTGGCGAGCTCCGTCGTCTCGCCTTCGATGCGATTGCGCTTGCCACCACGACGGCCACGACGGCGCCTGCGACGCCGGCCAGCATCGTCGCCATCACGACCATTGCGCTCGTGACGAGGGCCGGCGTGCTCGCGGGCGTCATTTGCGATGGCGGCCTCGTCGAGATCTGCCTCGACCTGCAGGTCTTCTTCCTCATCCACCGGTTCAGGTTCGGGGACCGCCCGCGCCGCCTCGGTGAAGGCGGTATCCACTTGAACCGCAGCGGCAATCGGGCGTGCCGGCCGGCCCTCAGCCCGCTCGATCTTGAAGTTCTCGTTGTGCAGCTCCTCGCTCGCCTCAAGATAGATGGAGGCGTTGTATATCTGCTCCATGCTCAGCACGTGGTGCCGCTTCTGATTGAGCAGATAGAAGGCCACATTGGGATCGCAGCGCAGCGTGATGTCCTCCGCGCGGCGCATCAGGTGCTCCTCCATGCCACGCAGCACGGAGAGGGCACAGGATTCGATGGACCGGATAATGCCGCGACCAAGACAGGTGGGGCAGGGGACGGTCGAACCCTCCAGCATTCCTACGCGCAGGCGCTGCCGCGACATTTCCAGAAGGCCGAAATGGCTGATGCGGCCCACCTGGATGCGGGCCCGGTCGTTCTTGAGCGCCTCTTTCATGCGGCGCTCGACCGCACGATTGTTGCGCTTCTCCTCCATGTCGATGAAGTCGATGACGATGAGGCCGGCGAGGTCGCGCAGGCGCAACTGGCGCGCGATTTCGTCAGCGGCCTCAAGGTTGGTCTTAAGGGCCGTGTCCTCAATATTGTGCTCGCGCGTGGACTTGCCCGAGTTCACATCGATCGAGACCAGCGCTTCAGTCTGATTGATGACGATATAGCCGCCGGAGCTCAGGGTGACGACCGGGGAGAACAGGCCGTCGAGCTGGCTTTCCACTTGATAGCGGCTGAAGAGGGGGCGTGATTCCTGATAGAGCCGCACATTGCGCGCATGGCTCGGCATCAGCATCTTCATGAAGTCGCGCGCCTCGCGGTGGGCGGCTGCACCTTCAACGAGAATCTGCTCGATGTCCTTGGTGTAGAGATCCCGGATGGCGCGCTTGATGAGGCTGCCTTCCTCATAGATCAGGGTGGGGGCTGTGGATTTGAGCGTGAGATCGCGGATGCTTTCCCACTGGCGCAGCAGATAGTCGTAATCGCGCTTGATTTCGGCCTTAGTGCGGTTGGCACCGGCCGTGCGCACGATCACGCCCATGCCCTCGGGCACCTCCATCTCGCGCGCAACTTCCTTGAGGCGTCGCCTGTCGCTCGCATCGGTGATCTTGCGGGAAATGCCGCCGCCACGCGCGGTGTTCGGCATGAGGACGCAGTAACGGCCAGCGAGGGACAGGTAGGTGGTGAGCGCCGCGCCCTTATTGCCCCGCTCCTCCTTGACCACCTGAACCAGCAGGATCTGGCGGCGCTTGATCACTTCCTGAATCTTGTAGACGCGCTTCACGTTGCGGCGGAAGGATGCCTCTTCCAGGGCATCATCGGCGCCTACAGAGTCTACGGCCTGGGCTTCCGGATCCTCGTCGATCTCCTCGACCGAGGCTTCGCCATCCTCGCCGCGGCCGCGCCGTGCACCCTTGGCTCGAGCCTCGCGCGCCTCGCCATTGCCTTCAGCGGCACCGTTGCCGTCCCTCTCAGACGTGGGCTCGGCCGCCTCCTCGCCGCTCTTGTCGTCTTCCTCGTCAGAGGCGCGGTGACTGCGAGATTCCTCGCGCAGCAGTGCCTGACGATCTGCAACCGGGATCTGGTAATAGTCGGGGTGAATTTCACTGAAGGCCAAGAAACCGTGGCGATTGCCACCATAATCAACGAAGGCGGCCTGCAGCGACGGCTCAACGCGGGTTACCTTGGCGAGGTAGATATTGCCGCGAATCTGCTTTCGCGATGACGACTCGTAGTCGAATTCCTCAATCTTGTTCCCACGCTGCACGACAACCCGGGTCTCCTCCGGATGTGCCGCGTCGATAAGCATTGTGCTTCCCATGTTCTTCTTTCTCCCGCGCTCGCGCGGGCGCAAGCTCCATGCCAGCGGGGAGGCGATTGAGGCCCTTGGCCATCACCTTCACCGCCAGACCGGCGCGAGCGCATGTTGATGTGGTGGGAGCAGGCAAGGTCTCGCGGCGCTGAAGTGGGGCGGACGATGCGGGGGGCACTCCGAAGAGCCTCATTCCCGGTGCGCTTCCTGCCAACCCATTCTCAGCGAACGTATGCAACAGCCTGTTCCGATTCAGTCCATAATCGCTCCAAACCGGTTGGAGCAGCTTCAAAAACGCCGTCCCTCGAACGGACGGCGGTCAAATGTGCAACCTGCATTCACAGGTCTGCAATTCAAACGGCCAGCCTGCGTTGGTCCAGAATCGGCAACGCGCCAGCACGCGAGAAAACCGCAGAGGCATCATACACCACTCGAAGTAATCATGGCGCATAATGAACCCCGGTGCCCTTAATTACCGGACATAGCCGAAGCTTGGCAAGAGCGGTTGCTAAGGGCCGGGGACGTTTACTCGTCCAATGCAGCGCGCAGCCCCGCATTTTCGTTGCGGCGGGAGCGCGCGCGGGCGCCCGTCTCATCGTTATGTAAGTAATGATTAACCTGTCGGGAATAGGGTGAGCCGTTAGCGGAGCGCCACGTGGCGGCGGCGCGAGCTCCGCGAGGGATGTTGTGTTCGAGTTGTGAAAGGGCGCTGCGCAGTGAGTGCTGGCAACCGAGTACGGGTGTCGCGGAATGCGCGCGTCGTCTCGTCCGTGATCCTGGCCCTCGTCTGCCTGGTTCAATTCCTTCTGTTTCCAGCACCAAGCCTAGCCCAGTCAGCAGGACAGGCGAATGCCGCAATCGAAGCCATTGGTGCGCGCGTTGCGGGAGATGATCGCAAGACGCGCTTCGTGCTCGATCTCAACCATCCGATCGCCTATACGGTGACGGTCACCCCAGACCCGTTCCGGGTGGTGATCGATATGCCGGCTGTGGCCTTCAAGCTTCCGGCCGGCATCGGCAAGATGGGACGCGGTCTGGTGCGCGGATATCGCTATGGCCAGTTTGACGGCGACAAGGCGCGTGTCGTCATCGATGCCAGCGGGCCGGTGCTGATCGACAAGACATTCCTGGTCGAGCCGTCCGACAACAGTCCTGCGCGAATGGTGATCGATCTCGTCCAGACCGACGAGAAGACTTTCGCCACAATTCTCGCGCGGCTCAATCAGCAGGAGAAGCCGGCGCCCGTGGCTTCGCCCGAGCCCGCCGGATCGAAGCAGGTGGCTCAACAGGAGCCTCAAACAGTGGGCGAAAGAACGGCGCTTGCAACAGTGGAGGCATCCCCTAAGCCAAGCATGCCGCCTCGCCCCAAGCCGAAGCCCACCTCGTTTGCATCTATCATCGAGAGTTTGAGCGCCAAATCGACGGGACCCGAGATCGCAACGGCCGAAGCCCCTGCTGCGGCAAGCGCCCAGGCGCCGACAGCGGATATGGCGGTTGTGGAGCCCACCGCCGCCTTCAGCCCGGCCACTCTTGCCGCGCCCAAGCCCAAAGCGAAGGCGCAGGCTCCTCAGCCCAAGCAAAACAGGCGGCCGGTCATCGTGATCGATCCCGGGCATGGCGGCGTTGATCCCGGGGCGATCAGCCGGTCCGGCACTCTCGAGAAGAACGTGGTTCTGGGCTTTGCGCGCGCGCTCAGAGACGCGCTCAAGTCATCGGGCCGCTACGATGTCCAGCTCACCCGGGACAATGACACCTTCATCACCTTGGGCGGGCGCGTCGAGATCGCACAAAAGCACAATGCCGATCTCTTCATCTCCATTCACGCGGACTCGCTCAAGCGCGGCATCGCTCGCGGTTCGACGATCTATACGGTGTCGGAGCGGGCTTCGGACCAGGAAGCCGCCGAGATCGCGGCCGCCGAGAACAAGGCCGACCTGGTCGGCGGCATCCCGCCCGAGGCGGAGAATGAACAGCTGACCGACATCCTGGTCGACCTCGTGCAGCGCGAAACCCGCAACCACTCGATGTTCTTCGCCAAGACCCTGGTCGGCGAGCTCAAGGATACGACCCGGCTGAATACCAAGCCACACCGCTATGCGGGGTTTCGCGTGCTACGGGCGCCGGACGTGCCCTCCGTGCTGCTCGAGCTCGGCTATCTGTCGAGCCCGGAGGACGAAAAACTCCTCACCTCCGATGCCTGGCGCAAACGGGTTGCCGGTGCCATCGTTTCAGCGATTGACGGCTTTTTCGGAACCCATGTGGCGCAGCGTCGATAGCTGCGTTTCGTCGAGCGACGAGCTCCCGCGCCATCGGACTGCCATATTGCGCCGATACCCCCGTTCAAATTCGCCTTATCCCGACAGCGGAATGGTGTTGGACCCATCGAACCGTGTTAGGATATGAGAACGCCACGGTTCCGCCTATGGGATCGCGTTCAAGATCGGGGAGCCTAGGCCATCCGGAATTCCGGATTCGACGGGCCAAAGAAGATAAACTCAATGCTGAGATTTTTTGGTTATCTCTTCGCGGTCGGCTTCATATTGTTCGGTGCGGCCGCAGCCGTCGCCGGCTATGTGGTCTGGAAGGTCTCCGGCGAGCTTCCGGATTACCGGCAGCTTGCGGAATACGAGCCGCCAGTGATGACCCGTGTGCATGCGGCGGATGGGACGCTCATCGCCGAATATGCCCGCGAGCGGCGCCTTTATGTTCCGGTGAGCCAGATCCCGAAGCTGGTGATCAACGCCTTCCTGTCGGCGGAGGACAAGAGCTTCTATCAGCATGGTGGCCTCGACATTACGGGCATTGCAAAGGCGGTGCTCACGAATGCGGAGAATTACGTCAATGGCGGCGGGCATATGGTGGGTGCGTCCACCATCACGCAGCAGGTGGCCAAGAATTTTCTGCTGACGAACGAGCGCACGCTCGATCGCAAGCTCAAGGAAGCGCTGCTCGCGATGCGAATCGAGCAGACCTATTCCAAGGACAAGATCCTCGAACTCTATCTCAACGAGATCTATCTCGGCTTTGGTGCCTATGGAGTCGCGGCGGCGGCCCTCAACTATTTCGACAAGCCGCTCAATGAGCTCTCGCTGGCGGAAGTCGCCTATCTCGCCGCTCTGCCCAAGGCGCCTTCGAACTATCATCCGACCCGCTATACGCAGCGGGCGATCGAACGGCGAAACTGGGTGCTGCAGCAGATGGCCGCCAATGGGTTCGTGACCCATGAGGCGGCGGAGGCTGCGATGAAGGAGCCGCTGGCGATCAGCTCGCGCGGGAATGGGGAGGAGCTGTTCTCGGCGGAGTATTTCTCGGAGGAGGTGCGGCGCGAGGTGCTCGACCTCTATGGCGAGAAGAAACTCTATGACGGTGGGCTTTCCATCCGCACCACGCTGCAGCCCGCGTTGCAGATCTATGCCCGACAGGCGCTCATCCGCGGTCTGCTCAAATTCGATCGTGCCCGGGGCTATCGCGGGCCGGTGAAGCAGATCGCGCTGGATGGAGACTGGGGAAAGGCGCTGGCCGAGATGGAGGTGCCGGCGGATATCGCACCGTGGCAGCTCGCGGTGGTGCTCGCGACCGACCCAAAGGAGGCGACCATCGGTTTGCGGCCGCAGCGTCTCGTCGGCGGGGCGATCGCCAAGCAGCGGGATACAGGCACCGTTCCGCTGAAGCTCCTGAGCTGGGCGCGGGCCCTCACCAATCGCGGCCTTGGCCCGCAGGTGAAATCGGTGGAGCAGGTGCTCAAGCCGGGCGACGTCATCTATGTTGCTCCTGGGGATGCGGCAGGTGAATATCACTTGGTGCAGGTTCCAGAGATCGAAGGCGGGCTCGTTGCCATGGACCCGCATACGGGCCGCGTCCTGGCAATGGTGGGCGGCTTCTCCTATGGGATGAGCCAGTTCAACCGCGCGAGCCAAGCCAAGCGGCAGCCGGGCTCTTCGTTCAAGCCCTTCGTCTATGCGGCGGCATTGGAGAATGGCTATACGCCATCCAGCGTGATCATGGACGCGCCGATCGAAGTTCGTCTGTCCAACGGCGCGGTGTGGAGCCCGAAGAACTATTCGAACAAGTTCTATGGCCCATCGACCCTTCGGCGCGGGATCGAGCTCTCGCGGAACGTCATGACGGTGCGGCTCGCCCAGGACATGGGTCTCGAAAAGGTCTCGGAAATCGCCGAACGGTTCGGCATTTACGACAAGATGCCGGCGATGCTCTCAACGGCTTTGGGGGCGGGGGAGACCAGCTTGCTGCGCATGACGGCGGCTTTCGCGATGCTGGACAATGGGGGCAGGCGAATCACGCCAACGCTGATCGATCGCATCCAGGACCGCTACGGCCATACGATCTATCGCCACGATGACCGGGACTGTCCGAGCTGCAAGGCGGATCAGTGGCAGAACCAGCCCGAGCCCGAGCTCAGCGATGATCGGGAGCAGGTGATCAATCCCTATACGGCCTATCAGATCACCTCGATGCTGGAAGGGGTCGTGCAGCGCGGCACGGGCAAGATCGTGTCGACGGTCGGCAAGCCGCTGGCGGGCAAGACCGGCACGACGAATGATGAAAAGGATGCCTGGTTCGTCGGCTATGCGCCGGATCTCGCGGTGGGCATCTATATCGGCTATGACAATCCGCGCCCGATGGGGCGGGGGCAGACCGGCGGCCAACTCGCCGCGCCCATCTTCGCGGATTTCATGAAAATGGCGCTGAAGGACAAGCCCGGCATTCCATTCCGAATTCCGCCGGGCATGCAGCTCATCCCCATCAATCCCAGCAATGGCCAAAGGGCCGCCTATGGGGATGCCAATGTGATCCTCGAAGCGTTCAAGCCGGGCGAGGGACCGCCAGATGATACGGTCGTCATCGGTGGCCAGGAGCTCGCTCATGGCGGGGCCGGCGGGGTGCTGCAGCTGCCGGCGCAGAGCGATGGCGGGCTATCCACCGGCACCGGGGGCCTGTATTAGGCTTGCGATTTACAGGCCGGCCTGCGTCTCCTATGTAAGCGCAGACAGACACTCACCTCAGCGGATAGGGTTCAACGGACGTCATGCGCGCCGAAATACAGAAACTGGTCGATGAAATCCAGCAGTCCTTGGCACTGCTAAGGAGGCATCTTTGACTGGGATGCATCACTAAGACGGCTCGATGAGCTCAACGCCGCGGCCGAGGATCCCAAGCTCTGGGATGATCCTCAGCGGGCGCAGGCCTTGATGCGCGAGCGCCAGCAGCTCGACGACCAGATCAAGGCCGTGCGCGGGCTGGAGCAATCCCTGAGCGATAATGTGGAGCTGATCGCCCTTGGCGAGGAGGAGGGCGATGCAACCGTCACAGCGGATGCGGAGCAGGCGCTCGCCGGGTTGCGCGACGAGGTTGCAAAGCGCCAGATCGAGACGCTGCTCTCGGGCGAGGCGGACCACAATGATTGCTATCTCGAGGTTCATTCGGGTGCGGGAGGCACCGAAAGCCAAGACTGGACCGAGATGCTCGCCCGCATGTATCTGCGATATGCGGAAGCGCATGGCTTCAAGGTGGAGACCGTCGAAGCCCATCCCGGCGAAGAGGCGGGGCTCAAATCCGCGACGTTCCAGATCAAGGGCCATAATGCCTATGGCTGGCTGAAGTCGGAATCAGGTGTGCACCGGCTGGTGCGGATTTCACCCTTCGACTCCAACGCGCGGCGGCATACCTCCTTTGCCTCGGTTGGCGTCTATCCCGTGATCGACGATACGATCGAGATCGAAGTCAACGAGAGCGACTGCCGTATCGATACCTATCGGGCATCGGGTGCGGGCGGGCAGCACGTGAACACGACGGACAGCGCAGTCCGCATCACCCATATTCCCACGGGAATCGTGGTGCAGTGCCAGATGGAGCGTTCACAGCACAAGAACCGGGCGACCGCCTGGCAGATGCTGCGGGCGCGCCTCTATGAGGCCGAGCTGCAGCGGCGGGAGGAAGCAGCCAATGCCCAGAATGCTCAGAAGACCGATGTGGGCTGGGGTCATCAGATTCGCTCCTATGTGCTGCAGCCCTATCAGATGGTGAAAGATCTGCGGACGGGGGTCGAGACCAGCGATACGGCCGGGGTGCTCGATGGCAAAATCGACGATTTCCTCGAGGCTGCCTTGGCCCAGCGGGTTCATGGCAGTCAACAGGCGGCGGCGGAGTAGGCCGCCGCATCGCCTCACGGGCGAGGATGCTCGCCATGCACGTGAGGCTTAGAGCGTTTCCGCTTTCCTTTGAATCGCGAAACCGATCAGTAGAGCGCTACGGGATTGATCACGGCCTGGACGGACCCCCGCAAAGCGCGGCGCACCCAGCACGAACATGAACTCGCTCACCTTGTCCTCGACGAGGGGCTTGGTGTTCATGTTCTCAAGAATGTAGGTGCCGTTCCGCGCCAGGAGATATTGGTGAACTTCGAAGACGCCGGTGTCTTTCTCGAAGGGCATCACTTCGAGCGCCCAATTGTCGGCCCCAATGGCCACCACCCCCTTCTCCACGAGATAGCGGGCACCGCTCAGGGAAAGACCCGGCTCGACCTTGCCGAAACGCTCGGGTTCGCTCTCGATGATATCGAGCCAGCCGGTGTGAAGAAGCACGACGTCGCCCTCGCGAATGGTGACGTTCTGCCGCTCTTCCGCGGCTCGGATGTCTTCTGCCGAAATGCCCTGACCTTCCTGCATCATGGGAACGCCTTTGAGGCGGGCAATATCGAGGACGATGCCACGGGTGACGATCGGGGGCACATTCTCCACGCCGAAGCGCGTCAGACCTTCGGGCTTGGTGAATTCCGTGGCGGGAACGCCATTGTAGTATTTGTGATCAATGCCGACATGGCCGAGGCCATCAAGCTGGCTGCCTATGCCAACCCAAGTATGTAGAATGTCGTCATTATAGACCATCTTGGTGGGCCCCAGTGAGGCGTCACCAACCTGGTTTGGCTGCACGACGAGGATGTCGAAGCCGCGCGGCGGGAAGGCCGGCGTCTTGCGGCTCGTAACAATGCCGAGGGGTTGGGCCTTTCCCCGCGTGATCAGACCCGCCGCGTCCTTGATGTGCTGGGGCTTCAAGTAGTTCACGGCGCCCAGCGTATCCTGAGCCCCCCATTTCGAGGGGAACCAAGCGCGCTCTTCCGCTTCAACCGGCGATAAGGTCGCCAGCGCCCCGATGACAGCTGCAGCAGAGCCGTTCCGCCAAGTAAACATGCGCTTTCCTTCCAGATCTGGTCATTATTGGTGAAGACCAGCAAGTGTAGAAAGCGGGCTGTTCAGCAGTCAACGTGCGGAACGGGGTGGTGCAGAAATGAGGACCCGGATCGGGGCTGTCGTGTTGCTCGCTTTCGCGATGGGGAATGCTGGCGGATATTAGACGCCCGCGTTCCAGAAACCACTTCTCGCGTCCTTGCTTGATCGCATTTTCTTTACGGGGAGCCGGTATCCACTTCGCTCGAAAATGCTCAGCGACCGGTATCGGTGCCGGGCAGGCGGGGCCGCTCCTGTGCGGTCTGATCCTCAGGGGAGGTCTCGAAGGCGCGGCCATCGAAGAGCTGTGCGCCTGCGGAATGGTCGAGCGCTTCGGGGAAATATTGCTCATCCTCCAGGGCTGCAACATTGCCGATATCGACCGGATCCTCGGCGCGGCGCATATTGCCCTGCACGAAGGCGCCGTTCTCAATCGAGATCGTCTCGTGCGTGATATCGCCCTCCACATGGGCGCCGGCGAAGATATGGACGTGAATGGCGTGGAGCGGGCCGATGATGCGGCCCCTGACCACGATTTCCTCGGCGACGACCTCGCCATGAACGGCGCCTTGACTGTCGACGACCACGCTTGCGGCGCGCACGTCGCCGTGGATGGTGCCGTCGATCTGCAACTCACCCCCGGTGATCAGCTTGCCCTCAATGACAACGTCGGTGGTGATGATACTCGGACCTGCGCGACGCCCGACCTTCACCCGTTCGCTCTCATTACTGGCCGCGAGATTGTCCTGCTTGTTCCTGCTTTTGAAGATCATTCCTCGCCTGCCAGAAGCGTTTGGGGTCAACTGCGCGTCCATTCACGCGTGTCTCATAGTGTAGATGGGCTCCAGTGCTCCGGCCCGTGTTGCCAAGGCGCCCGATGATCAACCCCTTAACCACGCGCTGCCCAGGAACCACGGATATGGTGCTCAGATGAGCATATCGGGTGGACAGGCCCTTGTCATGGTGGATCGCCACCATCTTGCCATATCCGGCCATCCATTGCGCCTCCATGACAATGCCCGCGGCGGTTGCCCGCACAGGCGCGCCATAGTGTGACTTCAGATCAATGCCGCTGTGAAGCGCCAGCCGCCTCCGGAACGGGTCCCGACGCAGACCGAATCCACTGGTCACGCGGGAGGTTGCAAGGGGCAGCCAGATCGGCAGGGACAGAACAGCCTCGCGGAGCTCCAGGCCATAACCACGCTGCACCTCGAGTTCCTCAAGGCGGGCGAGCATGGAATCACCGGGATAGGTGACGGGGGCGGGAATGAAAGGGCCACCGATCGCATTTTCGGGGGGAGATTGGGCTCGCTCGACCAGCTTCGGGGAAAGTCCCATCCTCTTCATGGACCCTTTCAAGATCGTGATGTTGTCGAGGACCTGCCGTTCAAGGGCTGTCACAAAATTCCCCTGACGGTGGTCGAGAGACGAGGACAAGTCGCCAATATCCGTCAGCGGCCGCATGGCCTCGTCTGCCGTCTCGAATGGCTCGCGATAGCGGTCAAGCATGGAGCCTGGCCTGAGACTGCCCTGATCCTTGGGCTTTGAATTCGGTTTGGCAACCGGGGTCCGGTCGCGCCGGGCAGGCTGGCTCGGTGCCGAATTTTCCTGCGATGATTCCGGCTCGGTGGTGGGCTTGCCACCGCTCTGCCCGTGAGGCTCTTCCCGTAATTCCTCGGGAGGCGCTGGTGCTTCGGTTGCCAGCTCGCCCAGGGGCACGGTCGGCTGCCAGCCTTGAAAAAAATAGGTCTCCAATCGCTCTTGGCGCGATAGGAGCGATTCATAATGGAGACGGAGATCATCGACCTTGGAGAGGTAAGCGTCCTGATCCAGCAGCAGGCGGGCATTGAGCGCCTCGACGGCGTCGCGCATCTCGGAAAGGCGCGATTCGTAGGCGTGCTTGACCTCGGCCAGGTGCTTGCGGTTGAGCGCGATGATCTGGTCCTTGAAGGCCACGTTCACCGTTGCATAGGCAAACCAGAACAGAAGGCCCAAGCCAAGGACCGAGATCACGGCCTGGGCGGTCGGCGAGATCACGAAAAAGCGGATATCTCCCTCGGTCCGGACATAGATCTGCCGAGCCCGAAAGGTTCGACGAAGGGCGTCTGCCAAACCTGTGGTGGGCTTTATCGAATGCAGGCGGCCGTCCATCCGCTGTATCCAGGACCGTCTTCCTCGTCACCACCCTACAACCAGGGCGCTATATCAATCCTTTCTGCACCTCGCGGGGTGCCTCCGTCAATCGTTCTGAGAGCTGTGCTTGCGAACAAAATCCGCCTGCGCCGAAGTGTTGTCCATGCTGTTCAGTCGAGTGCCTGACACGCCGATAGAACTGCAGCAACATGGCCGTCCAGCTTCACCTTGCGCCAGATCTTCGCGATGTGTCCCGATTGATCGATCAGAAAAGTACTGCGCTCGATTCCCATGAACTTACGACCATACATGCTTTTTTCACGCCAAACGCCATAGGCTTCTAAGATCGACTGATCGAGGTCGGAGGCGAGGGGGATGCTGAGGCCATGCTTGCGCTTGAACTTCTCGTGGCTCTCGGCCGAATCGGCGGAGACGCCGAGAATCGCTGCACCCGCATCGGCAAAGGCCTGACGCGCCGCGTTGAATTCGATCGCCTCCCGGGTACAGCCGGCTGTATCATCCCGCGGATAAAAGTAGAGAACGAGCTTCCGGCCCGCATAGCTATCCAGTGTGACCACAGTGCCATCATCGCGGGCGAGGGAAAACCGAGGAGCGGCAGAGCCTTCCTTCAACTCGTGTTGCACAGCGCCATCCTTTCGTCGCTTTTAAATGATGGAAGAGACCCGTTTTCGAGGTTGTGCACGCTCTTCGGGCGCCGGTAAATTAATTTAAGCCGCGCGTGGAGGGCGTCATGTCGATATGTATTGGACGGGCCGCTTGTTCTCGTCTGTTGGTCTGCCGAGCTCGGTTCCTCGTAGACTTACGATCACGGAACATAGACGCTCGTGACACTACGCTAGCCATAGATACTGTGAATTGGGCAAGCGCATAACCAGAATAGGGCTGCTCTCGCTCGGCGGCACAGTGCTGTGTCTGGCCCTGGCCGCAGCCGTCATCTTCTGGCGATTGAGCCTGGGACCGATCTCGCTCGGCTTCATGAGCGCGCCGATCGAGGCGCTCATCAATTCCAATCTCACAGGCATGCGGATCGCGCTCACCGACGCGATCATCGAGCGGGTGGGCGAAACGGGGCGTCCGCGTATACGCCTGCGAGACGTGCGACTCACCAATCCGCAAGGACAGCTGCTCGCCCAGGCGCCGCGGGCCTCGCTCGGGCTCGATGGCTCGGCTCTGCTTCATGGGCGAATCGTGGTGCGCAAGCTCGAATTGATCGGGCCCCATATTCTGGTGCGCCGATCGCTCGACGGCAGTATCGCGCTGGGAGTGGGGGATGCACCAGCGCCCGATGATGAGTTCGCCCTGCCCCGGGCGCGCAGTGAGCATGGCCCGGCCGGAAGGACCGGCATGGCTCAGGTCACCGCCACCGAAAGCAAGAGCGATGCCCGCCAGCTCGCGCCTGGATTGTTGAGCTTCATCAACAAGGAGCTGCTCTCGCCGCCCGATGCCGGTGAGACCGCCGCGTCCTCGCTCGAGGCAATCATCATCAGCAATGCCCGGGTCTCGTTGTTCGATGCCATCAACGAGGCGACCTGGGACATGCCGGAGGTCAATCTCAATTTTCAGCGCGAGGCCGCGGGACTCAAGCTGATTGCCAATGCGGATGTGGCCAGCGGCCGAATCCCTTGGAAGCTCAATGTGGTGGCGAGCTATGACGAGCCGCAGGAGCGGGTCGTGGCGCAGGCGAGCATCCAGGATCTCGTGCCGGCGGATCTGTCCGGCCAGATCTTCTCACTGTCAGAGCTTGCGGAGGTCAAGGTTCCGCTCTCGGGTGACGCACGTTTCGAAATGACCGGAGACGGGCGGGTCTTGCGGGCTGATGCGGTGTTCAGCGCCGGTGCGGGCTATGTCGGCTTTCCCGGCTTCATCTCCCGGCCGATCCTGGTGGATGAGGGGGTGCTGAGGCTGTCCTTCGCGCCCGATACCGGGGACATCGTCATCGGTGATTCTGCGTTTTATGTGGGCGGGTCCCAAGCCAAGCTCAATGGCGCGATCCGACCGGTGCAGGCGGCGGACGGCCGGATCAGCGCGCTGCGCCTCAACCTGAAAGCCCACAGCATCAGCCTCGATACCACGGGCACGATCTCAGATGCCTTGACGATCGACAATGTCGATTTCAGCGGAACGGCTGCGCTCGATCGGGGCGCGCTCGAGGTTGAGGATCTCGTGCTGAGGGCTGGCAATGCGGGCGTGCGGCTGCGCGGCACGTTCACCGAAAGCGCAGAGGCGGTGGCGGTGCGGTTCGCTGCTCGGCTCACCCAGGTCCCGCTTGAAATGCTCAAGAAGCTCTGGCCGCCAATGGCCGCACAGGGTGCGCGGAACTGGATCAACGAGCATGTCTCGACCGGGGTGATCACCGATGGCGAGATGATCGTGGACCTGCCGGGGCAGGTCATCACCGATGCGCTGGCCGGCCAGCCCATTCCGGATGAGAACATCACCTTCAATTTCACCTTGGCGGGCGTTGATACCCGCTATTACGGCGACCTTCCGCCGATACGTCATGCAACCGGTGCTGGCGTGCTGCGCGGTGACAGTTTCGACTTGCAGTTGGATAATGGGGTGGTCACCATGCCATCCGGCCTGTCGGTCGAGCTCGCGACCGGCACCATGAAGGTGAAAAATCTCATGGTCGACGGCACCCGCGGCGCCTTTCAGCTTGCCATCCGGGGGCCGGCGCGCGGTTTCATCGAACTGGTCGATCAGCCACCGCTGCAGTTCATCAGCAAGGCGGGGCTCAAGCTGGGCGAACTCGGGGGGACGGTGGAAGGGCGGGTGGCCTTCGAGCTACCGTTCAGCGAAACAATGAGTGCCGACCAGGTGAGCCTCGATGCCCGCGCCGCGATACGCGACATCAGCCTGCCCAAGGCATTGAATGATATCAGCATTGATGGCGGCAATTTCGATCTGAGCGTCACAATGCAGGGCGCTGAGGGGAGCGGCAGCGTCATGCTCAATGGCGTCAAGAGCGCCCTGGATTGGCGGATGTCCTTCGTCAACAATACGCCGGATGAGCGACAGGTCACGGCACGGGCCACGCTGAACGAGCGAGACCGCGAGCGGCTCGGCATGGAGATCAATGATCTGGTCCAGGGGGCCATGGATCTCACCGTGAAGGTTGATCTTTCCAAGGATCAGGTGACCGGGGCACAGGTCGAGGCCGATCTCAGCAAGGCCACGCTGATGGTGCAGGGGATCGACTGGCGGCGACCACCCGCCGCGAAGACCCATGCGACCATGACGGTCACCATGGCAGAGGATGGGGCGCTCGATGTCCGCGACTTCGCTCTGACGGGGACCGATCTCGAGGTGCGCGGCGATTTCACCGTCAATGGGCGGGGGGATGTGCAGCGGTCGAACCTGCCGGTGGTGCGGCTCGGGCAAGGCAATGATCTGTCGCTGGTGATCAATCGGCTGGATGAGAAGCGCCTGGAGGTCACCGTCAATGGCAGCAGCTTCGATGCCCGGCCGATGATCGAAGGCCTGTTCGAGGAAAAGCCCAAGCACAATCTGAAGCCGCAGATCAGCGAAATGAAGGGCAAGATCGCCAGCGTGATCGGCTTCCGCAACGAGCGCCTTGTGAATGTGGATTTCAGCGGTCGTGCGACGGAGCGGGGCATTCTGGCGCTCAAGCTCAATGGCCGGTTCAATGACGGGGCACCTTTCGCCATGACCATCGAGCCCGTGGCGCAAGGCAGGCGGCAGCTGACCGCGGGCAGTGAGAATGGCGGTGCGGTGCTCAGAGCGACCGATCTCTATTCGAGGGTGCGGGGCGGGCGGCTTTCCTTCAGCGGGTTGCTGGGGCCGGTGGGGTCGGCTGACCTCGACAATGCGCTGCTCAGGCTTCAGAATTTTGAGGTCATGGACGAGCCGGCCCTGCAGTTCGATGAGAAGGGCAATCCCATCCGGCTCAATCCCCGCCAGGCTCAGCAGCGACCGGGCACGATGATGTTCTCGAGCCTCAATATGCCATTTTCGGTCGATGCGAGCGGTATGACGGTTGGCGATACGCTGCTGCAAGGGCCGGCGCTTGGGGCGACCGCCAGCGGGGTCATTCGCAAGCCAGGTAAAGTGCTCGATATCGGCGGCACGATCATCCCGGCCTATGCGCTCAACTCGATCCTGAGTTCGGTGCCGGTGCTCGGCGAAATGCTCATGGGCGGCAAGGGCCAGGGCATTTTCGGCGTGACCTTCGCCATTCGCGGTACGACGGACAAGCCGCAGGTGCTGTTCAACCCGATCTCCGCCCTGGCACCGGGATTCCTGCGCAAGATCTTCGAGTTCCAGGGCAATACGGGACGCGCAGCACCCCAGAGGCCGCCGCAGGCCTATCCGGCACCGCCTGGCCCCAGAGCAACGCCACGGGCGCAGGGCGGACAGCCCCCGCCAGCGCAATCCCAGCAGCCGAGACGTCCGCGGAGCTTCGAGCGTTAGAGCGTTTCCGCCTTTCGTTGTATCGCGAAACCGCGTCTCAAGGTCTTGCTTGGTCGCATTGTCTTCACGCGAAACCGGTATGCGACTTCGCTCGAAAATGCGCTAAGCGCTCTGGGAGGCTGCTCAGACCGGCTTCAGCAAGACGTGCCGCTTCCGGCCCATGGAAACCTTGACCGTCTCGGCGCCATCCGCAAGCCTGACGATTGCCTTCTCATCCTCGATGACCACGTCATCCACGCGGATGGCGCGGTTGGCGATGGCCCGGCGTGCCTCGGAATTGGAGGCAACGAGGCTCGCGCGGACGGCGGCGGTCAATACACCGATACCGGCTTCGAGCTCGGCACGGGGGACTTCAATGCTCGGCAGACCTTCGGCTGCGGCAATGCCGGCCTCGAAAGCCTGACGGGCAGTTTCGGCCGCCTGATCAGCTGCCTCGCGCCCATGAAGGAGGGCGGTCGCCTCAGTCGCCAGGACCTTCTTCGCCTCGTTGATCTCCTGGCCCTGCAGGGCGCCCAGCCGGTCGATCTCTTCCAATGGCAGTTCAGTAAAGAGCTTGAGGAAGCGGACCACATCCCCGTCCTCGGTATTGCGCCAGAACTGCCAATATTCATAAGGGCTCAGCATCTCCGCCTTGAGCCACATGGCGCCTTGGGCGGTCTTGCCCATCTTGGCGCCGGAGGCGGTGGTGATGAGCGGGCAGGTGAGAGCATAGAGCTGGGGCGCGCCCATCCTGCGGCCGAGATCGATGCCGTTGATGATGTTGCCCCATTGATCAGACCCGCCCATCTGCAGGCGCACGTCGTAGCGGCGGTTCAGCTCGACGAAGTCATAGGCCTGGAGGATCATGTAGTTGAACTCCAGGAATGACAGCTCGTGCTCGCGCTCAAGCCGCAGCTTGACGGAGTCGAAGGTGAGCATGCGGTTGACCGAGAAATGGCGGCCGACATCGCGCAGGAACTCAATATAATTGAGGGGCGCCAGCCATTCCGCATTGTCAGCCATGCGCGCATCATTACCGCTGCCGGTCACGTGGCTACCGAAAGTCAAGAAGCGGCTGAACACCTCGCGCAGGCTCGCCTTGTTCTCCTCGATCTGCTCGAGGGAAAGGATCTTGCGGCTCTCATCCTTGCCGGAGGGATCGCCCACGCGCGTCGTTCCGCCGCCCATCAGAACGATCGGCCGGTGACCGGTCTTCTGGAACCAGCGCAGCATCATGATCGACAAGAGATGGCCGACATGCAAAGAGGGGCCGGTGCAGTCATAGCCCACATAAGCCGTCACCGGACCCGCATGGCACAGCTCATCAAGCCCTGCCAGATCCGAACACTGGTGGACAAAACCGCGTTCGTGCAGGATTTTAAGAAAATCGGACTTAAACTGGGTCGTCTGTGACTCGGTCATGAGAGAGAGGCCGGGGTGTGCGATGGCTCCAACAGGTGCCGCGTCTTAGCACAGGGGAAGACTATGGCAAATGCCTTGACCGCATTGGGCATGGTGAGCGGCACCATCCTCGATGGCATCGATATCGCGCTGGTGGTCACCGATGGGGAGAAGGTGGCCTCGCGCGGGCCATCGATGAGGGTTGCCTATCCGGCCGATTTTCGGGAGCGGCTGGCGGCGGGCCCGAGGCAGCCTTGCGGATCAGCCGGCGCGAGGAGCTGCCCGGCATGCTTGGCCAGCTCGAGCGGGAGCTGACCACGCGCCATGCGGACGTGGTTCAATCATTCTGTGAGCAGAATGGTCTAGATCGCTTCCATATCGATGTGATCGGCTTCCATGGCCTTCACCGCTGCCGCGGTGGTACGGGCCGTCAGGCTCCTGTCGCAGGAGCCCAGATGCTGGGTGTTGTGCGGTGGCGGGCGGCATAATCCGATCATGCGGCAGGCCTTGAGCGCCAAGCTTTCAGGGGAGGTCGTGCCTCGCGGAAAGCTTCGGCTTCGATGGGATTCCATCGAAGCTGAAGCCTGCCTATATGGCGGTGCCCAGCCTTATCGGCGCGCCGATCTCGTTCCGGGAACAACGGGGTTGCGGCGGAGATGGCCGGTGATGGGGTCGTCCACCGGGCGGAGCCGCCACGGCGGCGCGCTTCGGTATGAGCGGAGGTTCTGCTGGGGCCGGGGTTTAGCTGATCGCTGCGAAACGCAGGATGTTCAAAGAAAAGGGGCCGCAGCGAGAGTGCGGCCCCTTCTCGTTCAAATCTGCCTCGTTCGGGCTTTAAGCCTTCGACATCGCAGCTTCGAGGTTCTCGCGCACCTTATCGAGGAAGCCCGTGGTCGAGAGCCATTTCTGATCGGGCCCGACCAAGATGGCGAGATCCTTGGTCATGTGGCCGGCTTCGATCGTGTCGACCGTCACTTTCTCCAAGGTTGCCGCAAAGGCGTTGAGCTTGTCGTTCTTGTCGAGCTTGGCACGGTGGCTCAGGCCGCGGGTCCAGGCGAAGATCGACGCGGTCGAATTGGTCGAGGTCTCCTTGCCCTGCTGGTGCAGCCGGTAATGGCGGGTGACCGTGCCATGGGCGGCCTCCGCCTCGACGGTCTGGCCGTCGGGTGTCATCAGCACCGAGCTCATCAGGCCGAGCGAGCCGAAGCCTTGCGCCACCGTGTCGGATTGCACGTCGCCGTCATAGTTCTTGCAGGCCCAGACATAGCCGCCGGACCATTTCATGGCGGAGGCGACCATGTCGTCAATCAGGCGGTGCTCATAGGTGAGGCCGAGCTCCTTGAAGCGGTCCTTGAACTCGGCATCGAACACCTCCTGGAACAGATCCTTGAAGCAGCCGTCATAGGCCTTGAGGATCGTGTTCTTGGTGGAGAGATAGACCGGATATTTGCGCATCAGGCCGTAATTGAACGAGGCGCGGGCGAATTCGCGGATGGACTCGTCGAGATTGTACATGGCCAGTGCCACGCCGGCGCCGGGGTAGGAGAAGACCTCGTGCTCGATGACCTTGCCGTCCTCGCCCACGAATTTGATCGTCAGCTTACCCTTGCCGGGCACGGTGAAATCGGTCGCGCGGTACTGATCGCCGAAGGCGTGGCGGCCGATGACGATGGGCTGGGTCCAGCCGGGCACGAGGCGCGGGATGTTGGAGCAGATGATTGGCTCACGGAACACGACGCCGCCCAGGATGTTGCGGATGGTGCCGTTGGGCGACTTCCACATCTTCTTGAGCTTGAATTCTTCGACGCGGGCCTCGTCCGGCGTGATCGTCGCGCATTTCACGCCAACGCCGTAGCGCTTGATCGCCTCGGCTGCATCAACGGTGACCTGGTCGTCGGTCTCGTCCCGGTGCTCAATCCCGAGGTCGTAATATTTGAGGTCGATATCGAGATAGGGCAGGATGAGCTTGTCCTTGATGAAATGCCAGATGATCCTGGTCATCTCGTCGCCGTCGAGTTCGACGACCGGGTTCTCGACCTTGATCTTCGCCATCGTGTTCGGGCCTCGGTGTTGATGTGTCGCCAGTTGCGCGATTGCGCCGTCTTCATAAGCATCCTCGCTGGATTGATCAATCCCGCGGGATCGCCTATTGAGCCACGCCGCCTCTTCTTGAAACCGATAATCCAGGCCCGTTCATGACCGTTCACGCGCCGATCGTGGTTCTCGTGCACCCGCAGCTTGGGGAGAATATCGGAGCTGCCGCGCGCGCCATGGCGAATTTCGGCCTGAGCGAGCTCAGGCTGGTTGAGCCGCGTGATGGCTGGCCCAACCCGCAGGCGGGGCGGAATGCCTCGGGGGCGGACTCGATCATCGAGGGCGCCCGCGTATTCGCGACGGTGGAGGAGGCGATCGCCGACCTCACCTATGTCTTGGCGACAACGGCGCGCCGGCGCGACATGATCAAGCCGATCCTGACGCCGGAAACCGCAGCGCGCGCATCGGCCGAAAAGCTGGCTGCGGGCGGGCGCGTGGGGATCCTGTTCGGGCCCGAGCGCACAGGGCTCGAAAGTGATCACGTGGCGCTAGCGGATGCAATCGTGATGGCGCCGGTCAATCCCCGCTTTGCCTCGCTCAATCTCGCGCAAGCGGTGCTGCTGGTCGGCTATGAATGGTTCAAGCAAGCGGGCGAGGAGCGCCTGGGGCGAGAAACCCCGGTTGATCCCGCGGGGCAAGAGGGACTGCAGGTGGTGGAGACCCGCCCTGCCACCAAGGCTGAACTGCTCAACTTCTTCACGCGCCTTGAGACGGCCTTAACCCGCTCTGGTTTTCTCTATCCACCAGAGAAGGCGCCGATCATGATCCGAAACCTGCGTAATCTGTTCAGCCGTGCTGCCCTGACCGAGCGCGAGGTTCGCACCTTGCATGGCATTGTGTCATCGCTCACCCGCGAGAAGAGAGGGGCGGGAGAGGCTGAATGAGCGAGACCCCACCCCCGCGCATCCTGCTGTTCGACAGCGGCACCGGCGGTCTCACCGTTGCGCGGGCGGTGGCCGAGGCGCTGCCACAGGCCCATCTCATCTATGCGGCCGATAATGGCGCTTTCCCTTATGGCGCGTGGGAAGAGGGGGCGCTGATCGAGCGCATCCTTGCGGTCATGAGCCTCTTGATCGCCAAGAGCCGACCCGATCTCGTCGTCATCGCCTGCAACACTGCCAGCACCCTCGCCATCTGGCGGCTGCGGGAGCGATTTCCTGACATTCCGTTCGTGGGCACCGTGCCGGCGATCAAGCCTGCCGCGGCCCTGTCCAAGACAGGCGTCATTGGCGTGCTGGCGACGCCGGGTACGGTGCGGCGCGAATATACCAAGGCGCTGATCGATACCTATGCCAGCCATTGCACCGTGATCCTGCACGGGGCACATGGGCTTGCGGCCCTTGCCGAGGACAAGCTCTACGGCAAAGCACCGGATCGGCGACAGATCCTGCGGGAGATCCGTCCGGTGTTTCGCAAGCGGAAGGGGCGGCAGACGGACACGGTGGCGCTTGGCTGCACCCATTATCCCCTGCTCCTTGAGGAACTCACGGCCATGGCACCATGGCCGGTCACCTTCCTCGACCCGGCGCCTGCCATTGCGCGCCGCGTGGTTCAGGTTCTTGCGGAACGCGGGCGGCAGCCGGGCGAGATCAATGGTGCGGTTGCGCCCTCGACCCTCATGCTCACGGCGCGGCCCGTAGCGGAACGGGTGCTCGATGCCTATGCGGTGCTGGGGTTTGCGAACCACATGGTGATGCCGGCGAGTTAGGGCGTTTCCGCTTTTCTTTGGGTCGCGAAATCGTCGACTTCGCCCGCAAATGCTCTCGTCGGCATGCAGATGATCTCTCGTATTTGACAGGCTCCGGGGATATCTGTATCACCACCACCGCGGCCGGCGCTCTCTGCCGGCGCGTCTGCTTGCCCGTGATTGCCACTCTGCTTGGGGTGGTTGATCTGTCGGCCGACACAATCGGCGGAGGAGGGCGAGTTTCATCCGCGATGGCACCGAGCCATCGTGCCTTTATTTGGAGACTCGAATGACCAAGCGTATTCAGGCGAAGCACAAGATCGATCGCCGCATGGGCGAGAATATCTGGGGCCGCCCCAAGAGCCCCGTCAACAAGCGTGAATATGGCCCGGGCCAGCATGGGCAGCGCCGCAAAGGCAAGCTGTCCGACTTCGGCCAGCAGCTGCGCGCCAAGCAGAAGCTCAAAGGCTATTACGGCTCGATCAACGAGCGCCAGTTCAACGCCATCTATCAGGAAGCCGCCCGGATGAAGGGTGATACTTCCGAGAACCTGATCGGGCTTCTCGAACGGCGCCTTGATGCGATCGTCTATCGCGCCAAGTTCGTGCCGACCATCTTCGCCGCCCGTCAGTTCGTCAATCACGGCCATGTGAAGGTCAATGGTCGCCGGGTGAACATCCCGAGCTATCGGGTGAAGCTCGGGGACGTGATCGAGGTGAAGGACAAGTCGCGCGAGATGGCGCTGGTGCTGGAAGCCCAGCAACTGGCCGAGCGTGATGTGCCTGATTACATCGAGCTCGACCAGAAGGGCTTCGTTGCGCGACTCAGCCGCGTGCCCGCGCTGTCGGATGTGCCTTATCCGGTTCAGATGGAACCCAATCTGGTCGTCGAGTTCTACTCACGCTAATGCGAAATCCGGCGGAAGCCTTTGTGCTTCCGCCCGCGCACTCCCGCCGCAGCGCCGGCTGCTCGAAGCAGTATTGTCCGAGAGCCGCGATGATGCTGTCATGGGTTCGATGATATCGCTCGAGGAGCAGAAGTCGGAATGAAGGCGCCCCTGTTGACCACATCGCTCGTGCTTGCCGGACTAGGCCTTGCCGGCTGCCAGACCACCAGCACCAGTTCAGATGTGCCGCAGCAGCCGCGACTCACTGTGGCCAATCAGACCTATGACGTCGTCTATGTGCCGGTGGTCGAATTTGCCGATCCGACGGGGCGGACTGCGCGCGATACAGGCGCCGCCACCCCATCGCTCGACCAGTGCAAGCTGGTGGTCGAAACCCTGGTCAACCGGCCGCAGCCGCGCGAATTCCAAGGTATGACGGTCGCCGAGACCGCCTGCTACGAGGTCGAGCGCAGCGGGAAGCAGTCGAAGATCAAGCTGAGCTGATCAGTTTACCTGCCATTGATAGTTGACGCGACGCAAGCGCGTGGGAATTGCGCCGGCGCAGACCTGGTGGGCAACGCGCACCTCGGCTAGGGTCGCCTCGATGCTGGTGCGCCAGAATTCCAGAAAGCGCGTCAGGCGGGGATATCGGGGGGCTGCATCATAGTGCTGCCAGACAAAGGTCTGCAGTATCTCCGGATGATCCGGCATATAATAAAGAATCTCTGCAGTGGTGAGCTGCAGCTGCTCGTCCAAGCGAGCCTGCATCAGACTTTCTCTATCCAGAATCAATGGTCCCATATTCGTCCTCACTGTGTGCTCTGGATAATCAAGATTTCGACCCAAGCGTTCCCATCGTCAAGCAGATCCTTTCAATTTCCCTTGCTATTCCAGAAACTTAGCAGCATTCCTTTGAGGCTGCTAACAACAGTCGGCGGTGATTGGAGAATGGGTCGCACCCGTATCCCTCTTTACGAATCGTGTCGCCTCGGCCCATAAGCTCGTTTCTCGGTTCCTGGTCCAAGACGCTGGGCAGTTTTGTTTGTCATGGCGGCTCTTGTTTCTCTGCAAAGGCTGGTCAAGCGCTTCGCCGATGTGACGGCGGTGGACGGGATTTCCCTCGACGTTGCCGAAGGCGAGGTCCTGGGCTTCCTCGGGCCGAATGGCGCCGGCAAATCCACCACCATGAAAATGGCGACCGGGTTTCTGCCACCCGATTCCGGCCAGGCATTCATTTGCGGTCATGATGTCGCGCGCGCACCAAAAGCGGCAAAGCGGGCGCTCGGCTATTTGCCGGAAGGCGCGCCTGCCTATGGGGAGATGACGCCGCATGCTTTTCTCGGCTTCGTGGCGGATATTCGCGGTCTCACGGGGCAAGCCCGCCGGCATGCCCTCGATCGCGCCATGGGGCTGACCGAGCTCGAGACAGTCGCCGAGCAGCCGATCGAAACCCTCTCCAAGGGGTTCAAGCGGCGTGTGGGCATCGCCCAGGCCATTCTCCATGACCCGCCGGTGCTGATCCTGGATGAGCCGACAGACGGGCTTGACCCCAACCAGAAGCACCAGGTGCGGCGGCTGATTGCGGAAATGGCGCCCCGCAAGGCGATCATCATCTCCACCCATATTCTCGAGGAGGTGGACGCGGTCTGTACACGGGCCGTCATCATTGCGCGGGGCCGGGTGGTGGCCGATGGCACGGCGGATGAGCTCAGGCGGCTAGTCCCGGGGCAAGCCGGGAGCGCGGTCAGCCTCGATGATGCCTTCCGCAAGCTGACGATGACCGATGACGGGGGGGCGATACGTGCATAACGTGCTCGCCATCGCCCGGCGCGAGCTCAAGGGCTATTTCACGACGCCGATCGCTTATGTGTTTCTTGCGATCTTCGTGGCGCTTGCGGGCGTCTTCACATTCTATGTGGGCCAGTTCTTCGATCGCGGGGTCGCGGATCTCGAGCCCTTCTTCCAGTATCATCTCTGGCTCTATCTGCTGCTGGTGCCGGCGATTGCCATGCGGCTATGGGCGGAGGACTGGCGCTCGGGCACGATCGAGCTGCTCATGACCCTGCCCGTATCCACGGCCGAGGCAGTGATCGGCAAGTGGCTTGCCGGCTGGGCCTTTCTCGGGTTGGCGTTGCTTGGCACCCTGCCGATCTGGATCACCGTCAATATCCTGGGCGAACCGGACAACCGGGTGATCGCCGCAGGCTATCTGGGCTCGTTCCTCATCGCCGGCGGCTTTCTTGCCATAGGGGCTGCCATGTCGGCTGCAAGCCGCAACCAGGTGATCGGCTTCGTTTTGGGAGCGCTGGTCTGCTTCCTGTTCGTGATGAGCGGCACGAATCTCGTGCTCGGCAGCCTGCAAGGGTGGGCACCGGAGGTGCTGACCGCTGCGGTTGCCTCGCTTTCTGCACTCACCCATTTCAGCAATATGACCCGCGGCCTGATCGGCGCCGCCGACCTCATCTATGTCGCCTCGCTGATCGTCTTCTGGCTGTTCGTCAATGCTGTCATTATCGAGCTCGGCAGGGCGGAGTAGGGTCGTGGCGAGCGTAACTCAGACACATGCCTCGCGCCGGATGCTCGCCGCCCTCGCGATCATTCTCGCCTTCCTGACGTTGCTCGGCGTCAACCTCTTTGCTTCGCAGGAATTGCCGCTGACCCGGCTCGATCTGACCGAGGACAAGCTCTATACGATCTCCGACAGCACGCGCGCGGAGATGGGCGCCCTCAAGGAGCCGATCACCGTCCGGCTCTATTTCTCCAAACGGCTGGGCGAGATCGCGCCGACCTTCCAGGCCTATTTCGACCGGGTGCGCGCGCTGCTCGATCATTATGCGCGGCTGTCGAACGGCCGGATCATCGTTCAGACGATTGATCCCGAGCCGTTCACCGATGCGGAAGACGAAGCGGTCGCTGCGGGGCTTCAGGGCGTGCCGCTGGGCAGCAATGACCAGCTCGGCTATTTCGGCCTCGTTGCCACCAATATGACGGATGATCGCGAGATCATTCCATTCTTCGCCTTCGATCGCGAGACCTTCCTCGAATATGACCTGACGCGGCTGATACACAAGCTTTCCGTGGTGAAGCGGCCGAAGATCGGGCTGATCACCACGGTGCCAATGCTGGGGAGCATGAATCCCATGACGGGCCAGCAGCAGCCGGCCTGGCGAGTGGTCGATCAGATCAAGGACTTTTTCGATGTGGCGACGATCGAGACATCGGCCACTGCCATCCCGGCGGATGTCGACATGCTCATGCTGGTGCAGCCGGCTGGGCTTGCACCGGAGCTCTTGAGCGCGGTCGACCAGTTCGCGTTGACGGGCAAGCCGGTTCTCGCCTTTGTTGATCCCGTGGTCGAGGTGATGGGGCCTACGGGCTCGCAATTCGGTCCGGATGACGGGTTCCTCAGCCTGCTGAAGCACTGGGGCGTGAGTTTTGATCCGGCCCAGGTGGCAGGGGATGCGGACCATGCCCGCCAGGTGCAGTACGGTACGCCGTCGCGGCCCAGCGTTGCGGATTACCTCGTCTGGCTCGACATGACGCCCGAGACATTCGATGGCACCGATCCGGTCTTTGCAGGGATCAAAAGCATCACCTTCGCAACGGCGGGAATTTTGCAGCCGGAGGCGAAAGCCGGGCCACGCGCGGAACCGCTGATCCAGACCAGCACCAATGCCATGGCGTTTCCCATCGCTGTGGTGCGTACGCCTGATCCGAGCCAGCTGCTGCGGGATTTCGCGCCGGGCAATCTGGCCCTGCCGCTGATGATGCGCGTGCAGGGCACAGCTCAGACGGCCTATCCCGACGGCATCCCCAAGGGGGCCAATGGCGAGGCGGCCGAAGGTTCTTCGCAAGACCTCAGCTCCGGAGATGCGGGCGCTGCCAAACCTGAGCAGACAGAGCTCAAATCCGGCAGCGTCAATGCCATCGTGATCGCCGATGTGGACATGCTCTATGATTCGTTCTGGGCTGATGTTCGCGATCTGCTCGGCACGCAATTCCTGGTGCCGCTCGCGGGGAATGCCAATATGGTGCTCAACGCGCTGGAGAGCCTGTCGGGCGGATCTGCGCTTGCAGACCTGCGTGGCCGCGGTGTCCAGGATCGCCCTTTCAGCCTCGTCCAGGCGATCCGGCGTGAGGCAGAAGCGCGGTTCCGCTCGCGCGCGGAAGCGTTGAACCAGAACCTGCAGCAGGTCGAAGCGCGCATCTCCAACCTGCAAAAGGGGGCGGGCGAGGGCAATGTCATTCTGTCCGAAGAAGATCGCCAGGCACTTGCCCAATCGCGGGCAGAGATGATTTCGCTGCGCCAGCAGCTGCGCGACGTGCAGCGGGCGTTGCGCGAGGATATCGATCAGCTCGACCTCGGCCTCAAGCTTCTGAACATCGCGCTCGTTCCAGCCCTGATCGCGCTTGCCGGCGCCATCGTGTACTGGGTCCGGCGACGGCGGCGGATCGCCTGGCGCAAGGCGGCCAGCCTACGGCGGGAGGCGGCCGCATGATCACCAAGCGGCTTGTCATCGTGCTGATGCTTGCAGCGATCCTTTCGCTTGCCGCCGCGGTCTCAGCCTATATGGGCAATCACCGCTGGAGGGCGCAGGATCTTGCAGGCGAGGCGATGCTCCCGGGTCTTGCCGCAAAGCTCAATAGCATCGCGCAGGTCGAGATCAGGGATAAGGCGGGCGCGCTCATCCTGCAGCGCGAGGGTAGCGGGTGGCGATTGCAGAACGAGGACGGCTATCCCGCTGATCCGGCCCGTGTGAACGCCCTGCTGATCGGCCTGGCGGAGCTGGAGCGCCTTGAGGCCAAGACCGACCGGCCGGAGCGCTATGGCGCGCTCGGCCTCGATGCGCCGGACAAACCCGAGGGGGAGGGAGGCGGCACGCTCGTCACGCTGCAGGGGCAGGACGGCTCCGCATTGGGATCGCTCATCATCGGCAAGCTGCGCGCTGAGCGGCTCGGTGACGCGGTCGGGATCAGCGGCACCTATGTGCGCGCGCCCGATGAGGCGCAGAGCTGGCTCGTCTCCGGCGATCTTCGTGCCGCGAGCGAGCTCAGCCGGTGGGTTGATACCCGCATGCTCGGCCTTACGCGCGATCAGATCGCGCGGGCAACGGTTACGCCTGCGGGGCAGCCGCCGCTGACGCTCAGCCGGGTGAAGGGCGGGGATGGCCAGCAATCATTCACGATCGAGAACCTGCCCGCTGATCTCACCCTGAAGAGCCCCTCCGGGGCGATGCTGGCTGCGACCGATTTTGCCGGGCTCAGTTTCGAAGCCGTGCGCAAAATGCCAGCGCAACCGGGCGTGCCGGCTTCAACGGTTGAGCTTACCACCACCGAGGGCATAGTCCTCAGGCTGCTGTTGACGAGGGAACGGCAGGCGAACTGGGTGAGCATCGCCCAGCTTGCGCCGGGCAGCAATCAGGAGGCGGCCGCTGCTCTCAAGAAGCGGATCGAGGGCTGGCAGTTCCGGTTGAGCGAAACGGCGGCACGGCCCTTCTTTGTAACGCTTGCGGCGCTTACGGAGAAGAAAGAGGCGCCGGCGGCGCAGCCTGACGGTGCAAGCCCAGCGGCGCCGATGGGCGACCAAGAAGCGCCCGATGAGGATCAAACGCCGGGTCAACCGGAAGCCGAGTAGGGTGGATCTGTCGCAGATCAGGGTTGGCAGACTCCCGGACCGCTTCGCTGATCTCCGCTAGTCGCATCTTCCTCGCGCTTTGGACTATCGAGCTTCGCTCGAAGATGCTTGGAGCATCGCCTCACGGCGTCATCGTCAGCATCTGGCCGACCCGGGCATCGGCCCAGGCAAAGCAGCCGGCAAGCTGCAGGCCGATCGGCAATTCGCCATAGGTGCCAAGCACGCCCTGCTCCTTCAGGGCACCGGCAAGTCCGGGCTTGTCTCCCGCCACCACCCAGACCGAGCCGAGCCATGTCTTGCGGACCGGCTGGCCGCCGGCCGCGGCAATCCTGTTGACGATGGCAGTCTCGCCGAGCCCGGGTGGAAAGACGGCGAACATTCGGCCGGACGCATGGGGCGGCAGGGCGGCATCACGAATCGCCACCGCCATCATCACGAGCCAGATCAGGAGAATGCCGGCGGCAACGCCTGCAGCGAGCCAATGGGGACGCATTCTCCGCGGCGGGTTCACTGTTCCGGGCATGATCCCGGCTCCTTCAGGCCTGTGCTGCTGCGCGCCCGAAATTGGGTGCGGCATGCTCGCGCACCGGCAGATTGATCAGGGCGGCCATGAAGCAGAGTATCACACTGATCCACCACACCGGGGCGTAGGACCCAAAGATGTCATAGAGCAAGCCGCCGAGCCAAACGCCAAAAAATGAACCGATCTGATGGCTGAAGAAAACGACGCCATAGAGCATGCCCATATAGCGGGTGCCGAACATGATGGCGACGAGACCGGCGGTCGGCGGCACGGTCGAGAGCCATAGCAGGCCCATGACAGCGGAATAGACCAGTGCGGAAACGCCCGAGAGTGGCAGGAGCAGGAAGATGATGGTGGCAATGCCCCGGCCGGCATAGATGGCGGCCAAAAGGTAAGGTTTCGCATAGCGGGTGGCGAGCATTCCCGCCATGTAGGAACCGACCACGTTGAAGAGGCCGACAAGGGCGATCGCGGTGCTGGCAATGCCTACATCAACACCGCCTTCGACCAGATAAGGCGGCATATGGGTGGTCACGAAGGCGAGCTGAAAGCCGCAGACGAAGAAGCCGATGGTGAGCAGCACATAGCTGCGATGGGTGAGTGCCCGGCCCAGAGCCTGGAACAAGGGCAGGGTCGTCTCGACTTCCTGGCTTTTCGGGTTGGCAGTCTCTGCCCCGCCGCGCAGCACGGCGGCAAGCGGTACGCAGATCAGCATGCAGGCGGCAAGCAGAACGAGGGCGGTTTGCCAACCATAGGCGCTGATGAAGGCCTGGCCGAGCGGTGCAAACAGAAACTGCCCCATGGAGCCGGCGGCGGTCGCAATGCCGAATGCCCATGAGCGGCGCTCAGGGCCGACGCGGCGCGAGAAGGCCGCCATGATGATGGCGAAAGAGGCAGTGGCAATGCCGATGCCGACGATGACGCCAGCGCTCACCAGGAACACCGGGGCGGTTTGCGGCAGGGACATGGCAACAAGGCCGGCCGCGTAGATGATGGCGCCGACTGCCAATACCCGGGCCGTGCCATAGCGATCCGCCAGGCCGCCGACGATGGGCTGGGTGGCGCCCCAGACCAAGTTCTGGACGGCGATCGCCATGCCGAAGGTCGCGCGATCCCAGCCATAGGCTTCGGTTATGGGAAGGGTGAACAGGCCGAAGCTTGCCCGAATGCCGAAGCCGATTGCCGCGATGATGCAGCCGGCGATGATAATGATCTCGGTACGCCGCCATAGGGGCTCGGCATCCAGTCCGGAGCGCGACATCGATGATCCCTTAAGACACAAACATCGCTGGTATTTTATCGCGTAGCCGCGCAGCCGGACTAATGCGCATTCCTGATGTCAGGTATGAAGAAAAATGATTCACCCGACAGAATCATCAAGAGGATTGATGCCTCTTTCAAGCCGATTGATCTGTGCAGCAGCAATTGACTGCTGAAACGGGCCGCGCAGAACCTGGGTTAGGCGCTCTGCTGCTCGGCCTCGATGCCATTCTCCTCGAGCAGTGCCTGAAGCTCGCCCTTCTGGAACATCTCGCGGACAATGTCGCAGCCGCCGATGAACTCGCCCTTCACATAGAGCTGCGGGATGGTCGGCCAATCGGAATAGGCCTTGATGCCGTTGCGCAGTTCATCCGAGCTCAGCACATTCACGCCGGCATAGGGGATGCCGAGATAATCCAGGATCTGCACCACCTGACCCGAGAAGCCGCACATGGGGGCATCCGGGGTCCCCTTCATGAACAACACCACGTCGTTCGACTTCACCTGCTGGTCAATCCACTGCATGACATCGCTCATGATGCGGGTCCTCTTTTCGCTTGCCGGTCGCCGGCGGCGCCGGATCATTCCGCCCTAAGTGGGGATCCGGTTTTGTGTGTTAAAGATCCTGCTCGAGAGCCATTTCGCTTTTCGCGCGCGCAAGCAAAACCGCGCTCAAGTGTTTGCCCGGGTCGCATCTCCTTCACGCAAACCGGTGTCCATGTCGCTCCAAAATGCTTCAGTCCTCAGGTGCTGAGGTCTGCAGGGCGAGGGCATGAAGCTGGTTGCCCATCGCTCCACGAAGCGCCTGATACACAAGCTGGTGCTGCTGCACGCGAGTCTTGCCCTTGAAGGACTTTGAAACCACGGTCGCGGCATAATGATCACCATCGCCGGCAAGATCGCGGATTTCAATTTTGGCGTCAGGCAGCGCCTCTTTGATCAGACGCTCGATCTGTTTTGCATCCATTGCCATCGTGCCAGCCCCTTACCCCAATCGTGTCATATTATTGGTTTTTGTGCGGCTTGTCGCCTGGTGCAGTTTTCACCGAGGGGAACCGCTCAACATCCTGCTTCGTCGCATTCTCTGCCACGAACGCATAGCTATGCATCGAAATTGCTCTAGGCATCTGTTCCGGCCTTCTCCATGAAGGCGGGGAACCATCCCTCATGCACCGCGACGAGCCGGTCGACGGGGATGCTGGCGATCCCCTCGATCTCCAGTGCCTGTCCGCCCACCGCACCCAAGTGCTCGACCGGAACGCCCGCCTGGGATGCCGCATTCAGGATCGCATCCACGTCATCGACCTCGCAGGTGACGACATAGCGCGCCTGATCCTCACCGAAGAGGGCAAGATGCGGCTCGCCGGGAACGGTGATGCGCGCGCCCATGCGGCCGGCCATGGCCATCTCTGCAAGGGCTGCCACAAGGCCACCGTCAGAAATATCATGGCACGCCGTAGCTTGCCCCGCCTTGATCAGGGAACGAATGAAGTCGCCGTTGCGCCGCTCGACCGCAAGGTCAACCGGGGGCGGCGGGCCGTCCTCACGGCCAAGCACCTCGCGCAGATAGATCGACTGGCCCAAATGGGTGCCATGGACGCCCACCAGCAGGACGACATCGCCTTCCGCCCCGAAGGCGACCGCGGCTGTGCGGTCGAGGTCCTCGATGAGGCCCACGCCGCCAATCGCGGGGGTTGGCAGAATGGCGCGGCCATTCGTTTCATTATAGAGCGAAACATTGCCGGACACGACCGGGAAGCCGAGGGCGCGGCAGGCATCGCCGATACCATTGATGGCCCGCACCAGCTGGCCCATGATCTCGGGACGCTCGGGATTGCCGAAATTGAGATTGTCGGTGACCGCGATGGGCTCGGCACCAACCGCGGTGAGATTGCGCCAGCATTCGGCCACTGCCTGCTTGCCGCCTTCGTAAGCATCGGCCTCGCAATAGCGCGGGGTCACATCGACCGACATCGCCAGCCCGCGGCGGCTGTCGCCAAGGCGTACCACGGCCGCATCGCCCCCGGGCTTCTGCTGCGTATTGCCCAGGATCAGATGATCATATTGCTCCCACACCCAGCGCCTGGACGACATATCGGGAGAGCCGATGATCTTGAGAATGGCCTGGGCGAAGTCATTGGGCGGCGGCACCGAGCCTTCGGCCAGGGGAGCGGGCGGCGTGACATCGGTCCATGGCCGGTCATATTCCGGAGCCTCGTCGCCCAATTCCTTGATCGGCAGGTCGGCCATGAGCTGGCCGCCGTGCAACACGCGGAAGCGGAGGTCGTCGGTCGTGCGGCCGATGACGGCAAAATCGAGGCCCCACTTGCGGAAGATCGCCTCGGCTTCGGCTTCCTTCTCGGGCTTGAGCACCATGAGCATGCGCTCCTGGCTTTCCGAGAGCATCATCTCGTAGGCCGTCATCCCGCTTTCCCGGCAAGGCACCTTGTCGAGATCGAGCTCGATGCCGAGGTCGCCCTTGGCGCCCATCTCGACGGCCGAGCAGGTGAGGCCTGCAGCGCCCATGTCCTGAATGGCGATGATCGCATCACGGCTCATCAGCTCAAGACAGGCTTCCAGCAGCAGCTTTTCGGAGAAGGGATCGCCCACCTGAACGGTCGGACGCTTGGCCTCCGCATCCTCGTCGAACTCGGCGGAGGCCATGGAGGCGCCGTGAATGCCATCGCGCCCGGTCTTGGAGCCAAGATAGACGATCGGCATGCCGACGCCGGAGGCCTTGGAGTAGAAAATCCGGTCGGTGCGGGCGATGCCGACGGCCATGGCATTGACGAGAATATTGCCATTATAGCGCGGGTGGAAATTGACCTCGCCGCCAACGGTTGGCACGCCGAAGGAATTGCCATAGCCGCCAATGCCCGCCACCACGCCGGCCACGAGGTGCCGCGTCCTGGGGTGTTCGGGATCGCCGAAGCGCAGCGCGTTCAATGCGGCGATCGGCCTTGCACCCATGGTGAAGACATCGCGCAGGATGCCGCCGACGCCCGTTGCCGCGCCTTGATAAGGTTCGATGAAGGAGGGGTGGTTATGGCTCTCCATCTTGAAGATGCAGGCCAGACCATCGCCAATATCGATCACCCCCGCATTCTCGCCCGGACCTTGGATCACTCGGTCACCCTTGGTGGGCAGGGTGCGCAGCCAGCGCTTGGATGATTTATAGGAGCAATGCTCGTTCCACATGGCCGAGAAGATGCCGAGCTCGGTCAGGCTCGGCTCGCGGCCGATCAAGCGGATGATGCGCGCATATTCATCGGGCTTGAGCCCGTGTTCGGCAACGAGCTCAGGGGTGATGTTCACGTCATTGGCAATCATTAAGATCTCGGGTCGGGGTGGCCCTGACGCGCCTCACGCCGCGTCGAGCAGGCTTTCGAACAGGGGGCGGCAGTCGCTGCCGCCATGCAGCGGCTCAATGAAATTCTCGGGATGCGGCATCAGACCAACGACGTTGCCGCGCGCGTTCATGATGCCGGCAATGTTGTTGACGGAGCCGTTGGGCGCAAAGGCGGGCGATACATCGCCGTTTGCATCACAATAGCGGAACACGACCCGGCCCTCACCCTCCAGGCGCGCCAGGGTCTCGCTATCGGCGAAGTAATTGCCATCGCCATGGGCGACGGGACAGCGCACAACCTGGCCCTTGGCAAAGCGCCGGGTGAAGTCGGTCGCGGTGTTCTCGATGCGCAGATGCACGAGCTTGCAGTTGAACCTGAGGGATGCATTGCGCATCAAGGCGCCCGGCAACAGGCCGCATTCGGTCAGGATCTGGAAGCCGTTGCAGACCCCCAGCACGCGCAGCCCTTTTTCCGCCTTGGCCACGATGTCTGCCATGATGGGCGAGCGCGCGGCAATCGCGCCGCAGCGGAGGTAATCACCATAGGAGAAGCCACCGGGCAGTACCACCAGCTCCACATCGGGCAGGCTCGTATCGCCATGCCAGACGAGCTCGGGTGTGCTGCCATGGATCTTGCGCAAGGCCGCGACCATGTCCTGTTCGCGATTGGAGCCGGGGAAGACGATGACGGCGGATTTCATTTTTGGGTTACGCTGCTCAGAAGAGATGTTGCCCTGGCAACTGACAAGGCGCGACTAGCGCGCCAGTTCGATGTGGTAATCCTCAATCACGGTATTGGCCAGGAGCCGTTCGCACATGGCTTGAACCTCGGCCCGGGCCGAGGCCTCATCGGTGGCGGTGACGTCAAGCTCGATGAACTTGCCCTGGCGAACACCCTCCACCGCATCGAAGCCCAGCGTATGCAGTGCCTTCTCGATGGCCTTGCCCTGCGGGTCGAGCACGCCGCGCTTCAGGGTGATCGTCACTTTCGCCTTCATAACACTCCAACCCGCATCAGCAAATCCAGCCGCCAGCGCGAGGGCTAGCGGTCGCTCTTGACCAGCACCGGGCGCTTGCGCTCCCGCTGGTCCTGTTCGGTGAGGATGCCCAGGCGGCGCGCGACCTCCTGATAGGCTTCCACAAGCCCGCCCAAATCGCGGCGGAACCGGTCCTTGTCAAGCTTCTCGTTGGTCTGGACATCCCAGAGGCGGCAGGAATCCGGGCTGATCTCGTCTGCTACGACGATGCGCACCATCTCGCCTTCATAGAGCCTGCCGAACTCGATCTTGAAATCAACGAGCCGGATGCCGATGCCGAGGAAAAGGCCGGAGAGGAAATCATTGACGCGCAAGGCGAGCGCCATGATGTCGTCGAGCTCCTGGGGCGTTGCCCAGCCGAAGGCGGTGATATGCTCTTCGGAGACCATGGGATCGTGCAGCTCATCGGACTTGTAATAGAATTCGACAATCGAGCGTGGGAGGGTCGCGCCTTCCTCAAGCCCGAGCTTCTTCGAGAGGGAGCCCGCGGCAACATTGCGCACCACCACCTCGAGGGGAATGATCTCCACCTCGCGGATCAGCTGCTCGCGCATGTTGAGGCGCTTGATGAAATGGGTGGGTACGCCGATCTCGTTCAGCTTGTTGAAGACAAACTCCGAGATGCGATTGTTGATGACGCCCTTGCCCTCGATGATCTCGTGCTTCTGCTTGTCAAAGGCCGTCGTATCGTCCTTGAAATGCTGGACGAGGGTGCCCGGCTCCGGACCTTCATAGAGAATCTTCGCCTTGCCTTCATAGACCCGGCGACGGTTCTTGTTCATGACTAAAATCCTCGATTGGGCTCTTGGACGTCGGACCGCTTGTCCTTCAGCGGATCTCCCGAAACGGTGAGCCAGGATGGATCCGAGCGAAGCTTCCTCTGCTCGCGAGACGCTACTCCACAACGGCTGCAAGCACAACGAAACTGGGCATGAACCCGTCCGATTTCAACAGCGGTTGCAATTAGGCGCATCCCGACGGGAACGCAAGGGTAGGGATCATTATGGCTAATCGGCTGAGGCCAGTTGATTTGGCTCTCGCGCAAAGCTATGGCTTAAGCCTCAAGGCTGGATCAGCGCGATGGCTTTATGAGTGGAGCACTATGACGACATTCGACAAGCGCGAAGAGGGTTTTGAGCGGAAATACGTGCTCGACGAGGAGCTGCAGTTCAAGGCGAATGCCCGGCGCAACAAGATGCTCGGACTTTGGGCCGCCGAGAAGCTCGGCCTCAGCGGCGATGCAGCGGAGGACTATGCCAATTCCATCGTCGCCGCCGATTTCGAAGAGGCGGGCGATGACGATGTTTTTCGCAAAATCCGCCGCGATTTCGACGCGAAGAACGTGCAACAGTCTGATCACCAGATCCGCCGCACAATGGACGAGCTGCTGCAGAAGGCTACTGAGCAGGTCCGGTCGCAGGTGAAGTGAGACCGCCCGCGTTCCTTTGACATCTCACTGCGGCACCAGGAGCGAGTTCCCGGAGAAATGGCATGACCTTCGTCGACCGTCTGCGTGGCTCTGATCTGGTCCTGTCATCCTGGTCGACCGTGCCCGATCCGATCGTGGCGGAGGCGCTCGCTCGCGAAGGGTGGGATGCCTGCACCATCGACCTGCAGCATGGGATGATGGGCTATGGCGAGGCGCGGGCGATGATCATGGCGATCAGCGGCATGGGAAAGCCCGCTCTGACCCGGCTGCCGCTGGATGGCCTCAGCATAGGCGCGCGCATGCTCGATCTGGGCGTGGCCGGCCTCATCGCCCCCATGATCAATACGGCGGCGGATGCGGCCGCCTTCGTCGAGGCCATGCGCTATCCCCCGGAGGGCAAGCGCAGCTGGGGTGCCTATCGCGCCATGGCCACGGGCGGCCTTAACCGGCTCGATTATCTGGCCCGGGCGAATCAGCGGACAGCCCTCTTTGCCATGATCGAAACAGGCGAGGCTCTCGCCAATCTGGAGAGCATTGCCGCCACGCCGGGCCTTACCGGCCTCTTTGTGGGGCCAAGTGATCTCACCATATCCATGACCAAGGGCCGCGCGCAGGAGCCGGACGGCAAGGTCGAGGTCATGGATGCATTACGCACCATATCGTCGGTGGCCAGGGCCCATGATCTGTGCCCCGGCATCTTCACGCCAAACGCGCAGCAGGCTGCGTTGCGGCTCGCTTTGGGTTACCGCTTCATCACGGTGGGCAGCGATCTCGCGTTCATGGCCGCCGGCAGCACTGCCGCATTGAGCGCGCTTCGGCAGAAGGACTGAGTGGCTCTATGGACCAGAGTACCGCGCGTAGCGTCCTGAAAGAGAGCATGCTCGCCAGGATTGTCGAGCTGTCCGCTGCCGCCGGCCCTCTGGCGCATCAAACCGATAAATATTTCAGCCACACCCGCAGGATCGCGGAAGCGCACGGGGACACGGAGGTGACCTATGCGATCTTTCTGCGCCGCCGTATCGTCGCGGCGATCGAGCCGGCACTGCGGCTCTTGCAGTGGCACTGCCCGGAGGCATCCATAAAGCGTTTCTTTGCCGAGGGCGAAATCGTTCCCGCACATAAGAAGCTGATCGAGATCACCGGGCCGTTCTCGAAGCTCGCAGAAATCGAGACATTGCTCCTGCAGAAGATCGGCTTTCCCTGCGTCTGCGCCAATAATGCGTACGACATGTGCCGGGCGCTGCCCTATGCGAGCTTTCTCGACATGCATGCGCGACATGCAACAGGGCCGGAAATGAATCTGCTCGCGGCCTATGGCGCTTCCGTGGGCAGCGAGGCGGCACGTGCGGAAGATCCGAAAGCCAAGGGCTTCATTGGATCCTCGCAGGATCTCACCGCGCCCTTCTATGGCGTGCAGTTCGGCTCGGGCACCATGCCGCATGCCCTGATCGGCTATAGCGGCGGCGACGTGCTCGAGGCCCTGAAGCTGTTTGCCGAGGTCAACACGGAGACGCGGGTGATCACGGCTCTCGTCGACTATCAAGGGCGCGAGGTCGATGATTCCGTGCGGTGCGCCCGCTGGTTCTATGACGAAGCGGGGCTTGATCAGCAGGGGCGCAGCTTCAGCGTGAGGCTCGACACCCATGGCGGCCGCTTCGCCCAGGGGCTCGATTACGAGAGGTCGGTCGAGACGGTGGGCCAGTGGCTCGGGGTCGAGGGCGAATATAATATTGTCGAGAAAGTCTTGGGCGTCCGCGCGTTCCAGCTCGATGCCGCCAACATCCTGATCGATCAGGTGCGCCGCATCCTGTTCGGCAAGGGAGTGTCGGTTGCCAGCATCATCCATGTGCGCCGCGCGCTGGATGAGGCCGGCTATCGCCAAGCGGGCATTGTCGCATCGAGCGGGTTTGACACCCAGAAATGCCTGGTGATGGGCGGTGCGCGCGCCCCCGTCGATGTGGTGGGCACCGGCAGCTTCCTGCCGGAGCGGTTGCAAGAGACCTATGCCACTGCCGATATCATCGCCTATGGAGGCGTAAAGCGGGTGAAGGTGGGCCGGGAGAATCTGCTGGACTGAGGTGGGGGCCTTAAAGCCCCGTTTGCCAGGCCAGCAGATACGCGTTCGTGCTATTGGCCGAAGACCCGCGCGAAAATCGTGTCGACATGCTTGAGGTGATAGCCGAGGTCAAACAATTCCTCGAGCTGTGAATCATCAAGCAAGGCAGAGACTTCCGGATCCTTCTCGAGGAGATCGAGGAAGTTTCCCTCACCCCGCCAGACGGGCATGGCATTGCGCTGGACCAGGCGATAGGCATCCTCGCGCTGGGCACCAGCGGCAACTAGCGCCAGGAGCACCCGCTGGGAATGGACGAGGCCGCCCAAGTGGTCGAGATTGCGCTGCATGTTTTCGGGATAGACCACCAGCCGGTCGATGACGCTGGTGAGCCGGACGAGCGCGAAATCGAGATGGACGGTGGCGTCCGGGGCGATGCCGCGTTCAACCGAGGAATGGGAAATATCGCGCTCGTGCCACAGCGCCACATTCTCCATGGCCGGCACGACGGCGGAGCGGACCAGACGCGCAAGGCCGGTGAGGTTTTCGGTCAGGACCGGGTTGCGCTTATGGGGCATGGCGGAGGAGCCCTTCTGGCCAGGCGAGAAATATTCCTCGGCCTCGAGCACTTCCGTGCGCTGCATGTGGCGGATTTCGGTTGCCAGCCGCTCGATCGAGCTCGCGATCACCCCAAGGATCGCAAAATACATCGCATGCCGGTCGCGCGGGATCACCTGGGTTGAGACCGGCTCCGGCTTGAGGCCCATGGCGGCGGCGACATGTTCCTCTACCCGCGGGTCGATATTGGCGAATGTGCCGACCGCGCCGGAGATGGCGCAAGTGGCAACCTCCTCCCGGGCATGGAGCAGGCGCTCGCGGGCGCGGGAGAATTCGGCATAGAAGGTGGCGAGCTTTACGCCAAAGGTGGTGGGCTCGGCATGAATGCCGTGGCTGCGGCCGATCACCGGCGTATGCTTATGCTCGATGGCGCGCCGCTTCAGGGCCGCGAGCAGCGCGTCCATATCGGAGAGCAAGAGGTCGGTTGCCCTCACCAGCTGAACGTTTAGGCAGGTATCCAGCACGTCGGAGGAGGTCATGCCCTGGTGCACGAAACGAGCCTCAGGCCCAACGATCTCGGCGAGGTGGGTCAGGAAGGCGATGACATCGTGCTTGACCTCGCGCTCGATCTCATCGATCCGCGCGACGTCGAAAGTAGCGCTGCTGCCTTTCTCCCAGACCGTTTCAGCCGCCTCCCTGGGCACCAGGCCCAGCTCCGCCATGGCATTGAGCGCATGTGCCTCGATCTCGAACCAAATGCGGAATTTGGTCTCGGGCGACCAGATCGAAGCCATTTCGGGGCGGGTGTAACGGGGGATCATCGGCTCAAGCTCGCAACATGGAATGTGGGGGCTGCTTAGCAAATGCCGGCACAATGCTCAATGCGGCCGGCGCTTATTGCGGTCTGCCGCGAGACCGCCTAAGCCTTGCAGGCAGGAACGGAATGCTCATCTGTGATGAGCAATAATGGATTATAGCAGAATGGCCATCGCGATCGCTCTCACCATTGCCGGGTCGGATTCGGGCGGTGGCGCCGGAATTCAGGCGGACCTCAAGACCTTCTCCGCGCTCGGGGTCTATGGCGCCTCGGTGATCACCGCGATCACCGCGCAGAACACGAAGGCGGTGACGGGCGTTTCCGATGTGCCGGTGGATATGGTGACGGCGCAGATCGATGCGGTGTTCGAGGATCTCGATATCGCAGCCGTGAAGATCGGCATGCTGAGCCGCGCCGATACAATCGCGGCCGTGGCCGACGGGTTGCGCCGCCACCGGCCGCGGCATGTGGTGCTCGATCCGGTGATGGTGGCCAAAAGCGGCGACAGGCTGCTGCAGCGCGAGGCCATCGATGCGCTCTGCCATGAGCTTCTTCCCTTGGCCGATCTCGTCACGCCCAATCTTCCCGAGGCGGCGGTGCTGGGGGATTGGCGCGGTGAGATCAGCGAAGCCGATATGCCGGCCATCGCCCAAGCGGTGCGCGATCGCGGGGCGCGGGCCGTGCTGTTGAAGGGGGGGCATTTGGGTGGACCTGAAAGCCCCGATCTCCTGCTGACACAAGAGGCCAGCCAGACATTCCGAGCAAAGCGTCTTGCGACCGAGAACACCCATGGAACCGGCTGCACGCTGTCATCCGCCATTGCCGCGCTGCTTGCCCGGGGGGCATCGCTTCACGAAGCGATCACGGACGCCAAAGCTTATCTTGCCGGCGCCATTGCCGCAGCGGATCGGCTCAAGGTCGGCCATGGTCATGGGCCGGTTCACCACTTTCACGCAGTATGGGGCGCTGAGTGACAGACCCGCATGAGCGGGCTCAGAAGGCGCGGAAGGTGATGATCGTGTAGGTGTCGACGATATCGGGAATAGTGTGCAGTTTCTCATTGATGAAGTGCCCGATATCCTCTCCTTCGGAAAGGTAGAACTTGACCAGAAGATCATAGCCGCCGGCGGTTGAATAGATCTCCGAGGCAATCTCCGCATCCGCGATGGCGGTGGCCACTGTGTAGGCCTTGCCGAGGGCGCATTTGATCTGGACGAAAAACGGCTTCATGAACCATCCTCTATGGGGCATACGCTAGGCGCGTTCTCGCTTTCTCAACCAAGCGGGACCGCTCCAAACCTCTGTCCGGCCGCATTTTCTTCACGAAACGGGCTATCCGCTTCGCTCGAAAATGATCTCGCGCGCAATCGGCGCGGCCGCATCTTCACCAATACAGCAGACTGTCGATGGGGTCAGCCTTTACAACAGAATGCTCCAGTGCTCAGTATCGGCGAGGATCTCGGGCCAGGGATGGCCAAGGGTATCAGAATGGAGGAGGGTACCAGAATGAGGCGCGTTTTCCGACGGTCACTGCTTGCGGCGGCTTGCGTGACGATGCTGACTGCCCCCGCCGCCTGGGCAGATGTCAAGGTCGGCTTCCTGGGTGGCTTCACCGGACCCATCGAAGCACTGACGCCGCCCATTTTCGAGGGGGCAAAGCTCGCGGTCAAGCATGTGAACGAGCAAGGCGGGTTGCTGAAAGGCGAGAAGATCGAACTGGCCAGCGGTGATTCAACTTGCGTGGATGCAACGGCCGCGGCGGCTGCCGGTGACCGCATGGTGAATGCCGAAAAGGTGGTGGCGATCGTTGGCGGTCTCTGCTCGGGCGAGACGATCGCGATTGCCAATAGCGCGGCCATTCCGGCGGGGGTCATGATGATCTCACCGGCCTCAACCTCGCCCGCGGTCTCATCGCTCGATGACAAGGATCTCGTTTTCCGCACCACTCCGTCCGACAGCTTCCAAGGCGAGGCCATGGCCAAGCTGCTGAAGGAAAAAGGCTACGACAATATCGCCATCACTTATGTCAATAACGACTATGGCAAGGGCTTTGCGGATGCCTTGGAGAAGGCCTTTACCGAGGCCGGCGGCACGGTTGCGGCCAAGGAAGCCCACGAGGAGGGCAAGGCTGATTATCGGGCCGAGATCGGTCAGCTGGCCTCTTCCGGCGCCGACACGCTGGTGGTGCTGGCCTATGCTTCGGGATCGGGTCAGACCATCATCCGTCAGGCCATTGAAGGTGGTGATTTCCAGAAATTCGTTGGCGGTGACGGCATGATCGCCGATGATCTGGTGACGGCGATCGGCGCTGATCGTCTGCAGGGCATGATTGGCACCAAGGCCGGGCGGCCGGAAATTCCCGGTGCGGAAATCTTCGCCAAGCTGGCCAAGGAGGCGGGGTTCGATGGAACCGCCGTCTATTCGCCGCAAGCCTATGATGCTGCCTTCCTCATCGCGCTGGCGATCGAGAAGAGCGGCAAGGCCGAGCGAGCCGACCTCAATAAGGCGCTGCGCGAAGTTGCCAGCGGCAAGGGCGAGCAGATTCTGCCGGGCGAATGGGAAAAGGCGAAGTCCCTCATCGCTCAGGGCAAAGATATCTACTATGCCGGTGCCGGCGGCTCCATGACCTTCGATGAGAAGGGTGACGTGCCCGGCGTCATCGTCGAGGTGGTGGTGAAGGACGGCCATTTCGCCGAAGTCGGACAGATCGATTAACGACCGTCATGCGCCCGGCGAGCCTCGTGCTTGGCCCGGGCGCAGTTGCTCCCTCCCTTGCTCCGCACGCGAATGGTCTCCCGCTATTCCATGCGGCGGACGGGCTCGGGCATGAGGCCTCTCGGGGCCAGTCGCAACACCAGCGTGATGGTGAGGCCGATCACGAAGACGCGCATCTGGAGGGCGCGAGAATCGAGATCGGATGGTGCGACCCAGCCGAACCAGTCGCGGCCGAGATCGCGCGCAAGCCCGAACAGAAACAGCGCGGCCGGTTCCGACATGACCCAGATCACATAGACCAGCAGCGCACCGAAGATCGCCCCGCGATTGTTGCCGGCGCCGCCGAGAATGACCATCACCCAGATAAGAAAGGTGTGGTTGAGGGGCACGAAGCCGCCAGGGTCGAAAATCCCGACAAAGCTTGCGAGCGCGGCACCGCCCACGCCCATGATGACACAGCCGAGGGTGAAGATCTGCAGGCGGCGGGCATTCACGTTCTTACCCATGGCGGCCGCGGCGATCTCATTGTCGCGGATCGCCCGGATCATGCGGCCCCAAGGCGCGTGATAGGCGCGCTCCAGCAGCAGATAGACTAGCACGATGATGATCGCAGTGACGGCGAGATAGGCGGCGCGGGCGCCGATGAAGCCCAGATCTCCCGCATGGGGCACCGGCCAGGGCAGGGGCGATACGGTCAGGGTACCGCGGGTGAGCCAGTCCGCATTCTTGAGCAGCGCCTTGATGATCTCGGCAATGCCGAGCGTGGCAATGGCGAGATAATCGCTGCGCAGGCCAAGGCAGATGCGGCCGATGGCATAGCCGACGAGCCCCGCGAGGATGCCGCCGCCGACCCAGCCGAAGCCCACGGGCAGTCCCATGCCGCCGATCCAGCCGGGCCCTCCCTCGATCTTGCTCGCAACCGGATCGAGCGCGCTCATCACCACGAGATAGGCAATGGCCAGAACGATGAGGGTGACGGCCGTGCGTAAGCCTTTCGGCGCGCCGATCCGGGTGAGCCTGCTTGCGGCAAAGACCACAATGGCGCCGGCCGCAGCCAAAAGCAGCACATGGGCAAGCTCGAGCGGCATGCTGCTCTGCCAGAAGGCCTCGTTGCGCGGGAAGGAGAGGAACACGGTCATGAAGCCGCCAAGGGCCACGAAGCCCATAATGCCGGCATTGAACAGGCCCGCGTAGCCCCATTGAATGGTCAGGCCAAGCGCGAGCAGGGCATAGCAGCTGGCCTCGACCAGCATGCGCAAGGTGAAGGGCAGGCCCAGCGCGAGCCATACACCGCCGAGAATGACAAGGAGCAGGGCGAGCAGTCCGAGATCCCGGCTGGCGGGCGATATCGCGTTCATAGCACGCGTCCCTTGAGGATGCCGGTGGGACGAGAGATCAGGATCACCACCAGAATGACGAAGGGCACGATGAGCTTATATTCGGTGGGCACGAAGGCGATCTGGCCGGGCAGATCGAGCGTGCCGATCCAGGTCTCCTTGAAGGGCCGCAGCAAGATCGCCCAGTTGAAGACTGCGAGCGTTTCCGCATAGCCGACGACAAAGCCGCCGAGGATCGCACCATAGGGCTGGCCGATGCCGCCGAGAATGGCGGCTGCGAAAATCGGCAGCAGGATATTGAAGGAAAGGTCGGGCTTCAGGCTCACATCGAAAGCGAGCATCGTGCCGGCAAGAGCAGCGAGCCCGCCGCCGATGATCCATGTGGCTCGCACCACCTTGTCCGTGTTGATGCCGGAGACGCGCGCCAGCATCGGGTTATCGGACATGGCGCGCATGGCCTTGCCCAGGCGAGCGCGGGTCAAAAACAGATGCAGGGCCACAACGGCAAGCACCGTGAGCACGATGAGCAGCATTTGCGGCTCGGTGATGATCAATGGCCTGTCATCGGCAAAGGGTAAGGGAATGCGGTAGATCTCCTTGCGGCCCGTCACATACATATCGCGGGCCGCGGTGCCGCCAATCATACGGACTAGGCCCTGCATCATCAGCATGACGCCGATCGAGGCCATCACCAGCACGATGGGCCGCGCGCCTCGATCGCGCAGCGGCTTATAGAAGATGCGATCAATGCCGATGGCCAGTGCTGCGGTGGCGATCATGGCCAGTGGCACGGCGAGATAGACCGCCAGAACGGAGGTTTGGAGCCCGAGGCTCATCAACATCACGGAGAAGATCAGGCTTATTCCGGCGCCGACCGTCATCATGTCGCCATGGGCGAAATGGGCAAAGCGCAGAATGGAGAAGATGAGCGTGACGCCCACCGCGCCGAGTGCATAGACCGAGCCTATGATCAGGCCGGCCAATACCACCTTGTTCAGGAAGAAGACCAGTTCGACCATGTCAGCCCCCGAGAAAGCTTCTGGCCACTTCGGGATCGGCAAGCAGCGCCGGGCCCGTATCGGTGAACCGGTTTTGACCGGAGGCCAAAACGAAGCCCTTATGGGCGATGGCAAGCGCCTGCTTGGCATTCTGCTCAACCATGAGCACGCCCACTCCCTGGCGATTGATAGCGATGATCCGGTCGAAAATTTCGGACATGAAGAGCGGGGAAAGGCCTGCGGTGGGCTCGTCCAGCAGCAAAAGCTTAGGCTCGGTCATCAGTGCCCTGCCAATTGCCACCATCTGCCGTTGACCGCCTGAAAGCTCGCCGGCGGGCTGACGGCGCTTGGCCTTGAGGGGCTCGAAGATCTCGTAGACCCTGTCGATCAAATGGCGGAAATTGTCGCGTCGGGTGAAAGCGCCCATCTCGAGGTTCTCCTCGACCGAGAGCGACACGAAGACATTGTGCTCCTGCGGCACATAGGACATGCCGAGCGGCACCAGCCGATCCGGCTCGCCATTGGTGATATCGCGGCCCTCGAGCGTCACTTTGCCTTGCGAGATGGTGAGCAGGCCGAACAGGGCTTTGAGGGTCGTCGATTTGCCTGCGCCATTGGGGCCGACGATGACGCCGATCTCATGGGGTTCTATGGCAAGTGAGACGCCGTTGAGAATGTTCATGCCGCCATAGCCGGCATGGAGGTCGGATGCTTCGATCAGGCTCATGGATGTGCGCCCTCGGCCTTGGGCGCGCCGCCGAAATAGGCTTCGATCACCCGCTCATCCTTCTGGATCTCGGCGATCGAGCCCTCGGTCATGACCTTGCCTTGCGCCATGACGATCACCGGGTCACACAGCCTGGCAATGAAATCCATGTCATGCTCAATGAGGAAGAAGGTGTAATTGAGCTCGCGATTGAGCCGCAGGATGTTATCGGCAAGATCACGCAGCAGCGTCCGGTTGACCCCCGCGGCGATCTCATCCAGCAGCACGACACGCGGCTCGGTCATCATGGTGCGGCCGAGCTCCAGCAGCTTTTTCTGTCCGCCGGAAAGGTTTCCCGCAAGCTCATTGCGCACATGCGAGAGGTTGAGGAAGGCGAGCACCTCTTCCGCCCGCTTGCGCACGGCGGCCTCCTCGCTTCGCACCCGTCCCGGCTGAAACCACGCGGAGAACAGGTTCTCTCCGGACTGGCCGGATGGCACCATCATCAGGTTCTCGATCGCCGTCATATGGGAGAATTCGTGCGGGATCTGGAAGGTGCGTGCGAGCCCGGCGGCAAACAATCTATGCGGCGGCCAGCCGGAGACATCCTGTCCGTCGAGCTTGACGGTTCCCTCATCGGGCGCATAGCGGCCGGCGACAATGTTGAACAAGGTTGACTTGCCCGCGCCATTGGGCCCGATCAGACCAGTGATCGAGCCCCGTTCGACACTGAGCGTGCAATCATCCACCGCGACAAGACTGGCAAAACATTTCGTGACGTGATTGACTTCGATGATCGGCGCCATGCTTGTCCGTTCTTCTTGCGGTCACGTGCAACAGGAGCGATGCTGCCGCGCCTAGAAAGGGACGCGGGTCTTGAAGACAGCGTTGAACATGCTGCACTCTCATTAGTTTGTCCGCGGTGGCAAAACAAGCGCGAGTAGGCTTGACCTCGATAATTAGCCTGCTACAGGTGGCGGCTCGGATAGATCACGGGTCGTTTTCAGGAAAGATGATCGTCCGAGGGAGCGTAGTTTGAGCCGGCCGGGACCGGCCTTATTGGATCAAACCCATGATCAAGCGGCTTCTGATCGTCGGCCTCCTCGTCGTCGCCGTCGTCGGCGGGATCGGCTACTACAAGCTCGTATTCGAGCCCGAGCTTGTGAGGAAGATCATATCCAGTTCGCCGATGCCGACCGTGACAGTGTCAGCTGCGCCAGCGAAGGAGCGGCCCTGGCAGAGGCGGATTGCGGCGATCGGCACGCTGCGGGCGACCCGGGGTATCGAAGTCACCTCGGAAGTTGCCGGACAGATCGTGGAAGCGAATTTCCAATCGGGCCAGGACGTTACCGCAGGGACGGCCCTCGTCCAGCTCGATGACTCGACCGAGCAGGCGCAGCTCAAGAGCGATCTTGCCAATCTCAAGCGGACACAGCTCACCTTCGAGCGTCAGAGCCAGCTCTATAAGACACGCACAGCTCCGCAATCCGCCTTTGACGAGGCGCTGGCGGCGCGGGATTCCGCCGCAGCGGCCGTCGAGCTCACGCGCGCGCAAATCGCCAAGAAGCGCATTATCGTGCCTTTCGATGGCCGGCTCGGGATCCGGCTGGTCGATGTGGGCCAGTATGTGACACCGGGCACAGCTTTCGTCGCCTTACAGACACTCGATCCCATCTTTGTGGATTTTCCGGTGCCCGAGCAGGATGCGGCCGACATCCGCAAGGGGCTCACGGTGGAACTGAAGACCGATGCCTATCCGGGTGAGGTGTTCAAGGGCAAGGTTGATGCGCTCGATAGCCGGATCAATCCGGAGACACGCGCCATGCTGGTGCGCGCGAGCCTGCCCAATCCGGATAAGCGGCTGCTGCCGGGCATGTTCGCCAATGTGGAGGTGATGGTGGGGGACGAGCAGATGGTGCTGACCGTGCCGTCGACCGCTGTCACCTACAGTCTCTATGGCGATACGGTCTTCGTGCTGACCAAGCAGAAGGATCAGCAGGGGAACGGCTCGGCCGTCTCAAGCAATCGCAGCGGGATCATGGTGGAGGCGGCGCATGCGGAGGAGCAGGATGCCGCGCCGAAGGACAAGCCCGATCAGAACCAGGCCTCGCCCGATGCGCTCTATCAGGTCGAGCGGCGGGTGGTGAAGGTCGGTGCGCAGCTCGGTGATGACATTCAGATCATCGAGGGGATCAAAGCCGGCGAGCTGGTCGCAACCTCGGGCCAGAACAAGCTGCAGGGCGGCATGACGGCGCGGATCAACAATAGCGACCCGCTCGTGCCACCGAAGACGCCGCCGAAAGGCTGACGGCCATGACATTCACCGATATCTTCATCAAGCGGCCGGTGCTGGCGACGGTTGTCAGTCTGATGATCCTGCTGGTGGGGCTGGGGGCAATGTTCAGCCTCCAGATCCGGCAATATCCCGAGCTCACCAATACCACGATCACCATCACGACGACTTATCCCGGCGCGAATGCCGACCTGATCAAAGGGTTCATCACGACCCCGATCCAGCAGGCGGTGGCGAGCACCGAGGGTGTCGATACGCTGGTCTCATCATCCACGCAGAACACTTCGACCGTCACCCTCAATCTCAGGCTCAATGCCGACCCGGACCGCGCCGCGACCGACGTTCTCTCCAAGATCAATCAGATCCGGGGCGAATTGCCGGAAGAGTCGAATGATCCGGTCGTGGTCAAGCAGACGGGTGATGCTTTTGCGCTGATGTATATCGGCTTCAACAGCGACACCATGACCGGCGCGCAGATCACGGATTACCTCACCCGCGTGGTCCAGCCGAGGCTGCAGACGATCAACGGCGTCTCCAACGCGCAGATCCTCGGCGGGCAAACCTTTGCCATGCGCGCCTGGCTCAAGCCGGACAAGATGGCTGCGCTGGGCGTGACACCCACCGATGTCGCCACGGCCCTCGCCGCCAATAATTTCACCAGCGCGGCGGGGCAGGTGAAGGGCGACTTCGTTCAAACCACCATCAATGCGGATACGTCGCTCACCAGCGCCAATGCCTTCGCCCAGCTCGTGGTGAAGCAGGATGGCGATGCGCTGATCCGTCTCGGCCATATCGCCGATATCGAGCTCGGGCCGGAGAGCTCCGACACAAGCTCAGTCTTCGGCGGGCTCAAGGCGGTGTTCATGGGCATCTATACGGCGCCCACCGCCAATCCGCTCACGGTCATCTCGAATGTGCGTGATGCGATGCCGGCGATCCAGGCGCAGCTGCCTTCGGGCATGAAAGCCTCGATCGCCTATGATGCGACCGACTTCATCAACGCCTCGATCGAGGAGGTGATCAAGACGCTGGGCGAAGCGGCCGTCATCGTCATCGTGGTCATCTTCCTGTTCCTTGGCAATTTGCGGTCGACCCTGATCCCGATCGTCACCATACCCCTATCGCTGATCGGGGTGATGGTGATGCTGCTGGCGCTCGGCTATTCCATCAACCTGCTCACCCTGCTCGCCCTCGTGCTCGCGATCGGGCTGGTGGTGGATGATGCGATCGTGGTGGTGGAGAACATCTTCCGCCATATCGAGGAGGGGATGACGCCGTTCGAGGCTTCGATCAAAGGCGCGCGCGAGATCGCGCTGCCGGTGATCGCGATGACCATCACGCTTGCGGCGGTCTATGCGCCGATCGGGTTCACCACCGGGATCACCGGTGCTCTCTTTCGCGAATTTGCGTTCACACTGGCAGGCTCGGTGATCGTCTCCGGCATCGTGGCGCTCACCCTGTCGCCGATGCTGTGCTCGAAACTCCTCAACGCCAAGACGGGTGACACCCGCTTCACCCGCTTCATCAACCGGCGGTTCGAGAGCCTGCGCTCGCGGTATGAGCGGCGGCTGCGCGGCACGCTCGCGGCAAAGCCCGCAATGATCATGGTCCTCTTCGGCACCATCATTGCCACGGGCATTCTCTATACGACCGCGCAGAAGGAGCTTGCGCCCGATGAAGACCAGGGGTTCCTGTTCAACATCATCTCGGCGCCGGAATATGCCAATCTCGATTATCTCGAGCATTATACGGATCAGCTCGGTGAGATCTTCATGGCCGTTCCGGAATATGCCAATTACTTCATGATTAATGGCTCGGCGGGCGTGCAGCAGGCAATTGGCGGGCTCATCCTCAAGCCATGGAGCGAGCGCGAGCGCTCGGTGAAGCAGATCCTGCAGGAGCTGCAGGGCAAGCTTGCCAACATCCCGGGAATTCAGGCGCTGGCGATCTCGCCACCGCCGCTGCCGGGCTCGACGGGCGGAGCGCCGGTGCAATTCGTCATCACCACCACGGGCGATTATGAGGAGCTCGCCAACCTCGCTCAGGAGCTGCAGACGGCCGCCAATCAGAGCGGGCTGTTTCTGTTCACCGATATCGACCTGCGCTTCAACTCGCCGCAGATCGAGGTGAAGATCGATCATGACAAGGCGAACCGGCTCGGCGTCAATATGCGCGAAGTGGGGGCAAGCCTCGCCACCATGCTGGGCGGCAATTACGTGAACCGGTTCAATCTGGCCGGGCGCAGCTACAAGACCATTCCGCAGGTGCCGCGGGAATATCGCATGACCGTCGATTGGCTCAATCGCTACGAGGTGCGCACCTCGTCAGGGCGCATGGTCCCACTGTCAACATTCGCCATGATCGAGCAGACGGTGCAGCCGAACGCGCTCACCACCTTCCAGCAGCTCAATTCGGCAACCCTCTCTGGCGTCCCGTTCCCCGGCCGCACCCAGGGTGACGTGCTGACCTTCCTGCAGCAGAAGGCGGATGAGATCCTGCCAGAAGGCTATAGCTATGATTATCAGGGCGAGAGCCGCCAGTATGTGCAGGAAGGCAATACGCTGATCTATACGTTTGTGTTCGCCCTGATCGTGATTTTCCTGGTGCTGGCGGCACAGTTCGAGAGTTTCCGCGACCCGCTGATCATCCTCATCGCCTTGCCCACCTCGATGTTCGGGGCGCTGTTGCCCATCGCGATGATCCCGCAGCTTGCCAGCATCAATATCTATACACAGATCGGGCTCGTGACGTTGATCGGCCTCATTTCGAAGCATGGCATCCTGATGGTGGAGTTTGCCAACAAGCTTCAGGAGGAGGAGGCCATGAGCAAGCTCGAGGCGATCGTCCATGCGGCCGGTGTGCGCCTCAGGCCGATCCTGATGACCACTGCCGCCATGGTGGTGGCGATGGTGCCGCTGCTGATCGCCGATGGCGCGGGCGCCCGCAGCCGGTTCGATATCGGCCTGGTGATCGCGGCCGGCATGACGATCGGCACGCTGTTCACGCTGTTCGTGACGCCGGCCGTCTATGTCTATGTGGCGCGCGACCATCATGCGGCGCGCGAGCGGCTGGACGCCTTGCAATCAGGTGGCGGGGCCGCTCCCGCCGGATCACCAACAGGTTGAGCCCTATGCGCTTCATCGATCTTTCGATTCCGCTGGAGAATGACGTGCCAGCGGATCCGCCGTTCCAGCGGGTCCGCATCGATTATCAGACCCATGGGGACACCGCGGCCACGATTGCGGGCCTGTTTCCCGGGCTCAGGCCCGAGGATTTGCCGGAAGGTCAAGGCTGGGCGGTGGAGATGGCGCATATCTCGACCCATAATGGCACCCATGTGGATGCGCCCTGGCACTACCATCCGACCATGGATGGCGGGGTGCGCGCCCTCGCCATTGACGAATTGCCGCTCGACTGGTTCTTCCGGCCGGCAGTGAAGCTCGATTTCCGCCATCTACCCGATGGGCATGTGGTCTTGCCGCATGAGATCGATGCCGAGCTCGAGCGCATCGAATACCAGTTACAGCCGTTCGACATCGTCCTCATCAATACGGCCGCAGGCGCGCGCTATGGGGAGACGGATTATGTCGACCGGGGCTGCGGCATGGGGCGGGAGGCAACGCTGCATCTGACGCGGCAGGGCATTCGCGTCGTTGGCACCGACGCGTGGAGCTGGGATGCCCCATTCTCCCATACGGCGCGACGGTTCGCCGAGACCCGGGATCCCTCGATCATCTGGGAAGGGCACAAGGCCGGGCGCGAGATGGGCTATTGCCAGATCGAGAAATTGCACAATCTCGAAGCCTTGCCAGCCCATGGTTTCCGGCTGGCCTGCTTCCCCGTGAAAATCCGTGGTGCCTCGGCAGGCTGGACGCGTGCCGTGGCTATTGTCGATTAAAAGCCGAATCTGAGATTGAGGCCGGCGCCCTGGCCATAATCGCTGGACGGAATGAAGTTGTAGCGGGGATCGGCGCGGTCGGGCGGTGGTGGCTTTGCGCCCACCGAACCGAGCATGAGCGCGCCGGCCTGGCCCCGTGTATCGCGGAAAGCGGAGATGGTATAGCCGGCGGGGCCCAGTCCTTGCCTCGTCGGCACGTCATAGGCCTTTTGAGCGAGAAAGCTGTCATAGGCCGGGTCAATGCCCTCTGCCCAGGCAGGTGATGCAAGGCCTGCTGGCATGGCCAGAAGTGCGGAAATACACAATCGCAGCGCAAGGGACCCGGGCATGAATGCTCCGCACGGATAGGATCTGCGGAGTGCTATCGCAAGCCACGAGCGCTGTCGAGAAATATGGCAAAATCTGGGTTAACGATGGCAGCCTGAGAGCGGCGGATCGTCTCGCAGGGCAAAGGCAGGTCCCGGCTCAAGGCCTGGATGGATCCGCACCGCCTCCGCCGGGACCCGCCCCGTTTCGACCGTCCGGGGAGGAGCGATCGAAACATGGACATGCTTACGCGAGTTGCGTTGCAGCATGATATGTGCATTGCACAATAGCGGGTGGCGGCGCGGCGTGCAAGTTGAGTGCGATGCCAAGTCGTCGACTGACATTGCGCCCATCCAGAGATAACAATGTGACTCGGTTGTGGCCTTTAAGCTCGGGCGCTCTGATGAACATTTATTCCCCGCTCACGCGCGATTTCATGCGGCCCGGCCGTTCCCCGGCACGGGCGCCGCGAGCGATGGCTGCGACATCGAACCCGCTGGCCACGGAAACGGCCCTGCACATTCTCCGGCAGGGCGGCAATGCGATCGACGCGGCGATCGCGGCCTGCGCGGTGCTGTGCCTGACCGAGCCGCACCAGACGGGAATTGGCGGCGACTGTTTCGTTCTGATCGCGCCGAAGGGCACCAACAAGGTGATCGGCTATAACGGCTCGGGACGAGCACCGGCTGCTATCGATCGGGCGACAGTTGCGCGGCGCATGCCAAACGGGATCGAGGAGGAGAGCGTGGAGGCCGTCACGGTACCAGGTGCAGTTGAGGCCTGGGCGCGGCTGTCCGCCGATCACGGCCGCTTGCCGCTTGCGGCGGTGCTCGAGCCCGCCATCCATTATGCGGAGCAGGGTGTCCCGATCGGCGACCGCACCGTCGATGACTGGCGGCGCGAGAGGACGAAGATTGCCGCCTCGCCCTTTCTGGCCGCGCGCTTTCTCGATGAGGCGGGGGAGCCCCTGCGGCCAGGCACAAGGATCTGCTATCCCGAGCTTGCGCGCACGTTCCGCCGGATCGCAGGGCAGGGGGCCGACGGGTTCTATCGCGGCCCGGTGGCGCAGGCGATGGTGGCCGCCCTCAATGTGCAAGGCGGGGTGCACAGGCTCAGCGATTTTACGAACCACCGCGGCGAGTATGTAACGCCGATGTCTTCGGAATTCCGCGGCTACAGGGTTCATCAATGTCCGCCAAACGGGCAGGGGATCATCACGCTCCTGCTGCTCGGGCTGGTCAGCGATCTGCCGCGCGACCCGGAGGGGCCATTGGGGCCATGGCGCGCGCATTCGCTCATGGAGGCCGCCCGCCTCGCCTTCGCGATGCGCGACCGGCATTTGTGTGATCCAAGTTTCAGCAATTTCGACTGGCAGGCCTGTCTTGACGCGGCCGCGCTGAAACGGGCCGCGGCTGATATCCAGCGGGATGCGCGCCTGCCGGAGGAAAGCCTGCTCGAATGGCGCGAGCATCGGGATACGACCTATCTCGCGGTGGTCGATGAGGAGCGCAATGCGGTCTCGTTCATCAATTCGCTATTCGAGGCCTTTGGCAGCGGGATCGGCGATCCGGAGACCGGGGTGGTCTTCCACAATCGCGGACTTTCGTTCTCGCTCGATGACGCCCACCCGAATGCGCTCGCGCCGGGGAAGCGGCCGATGCACACGATCATTCCAGGCATGCTCACGCGCAATGGCCGCGCGGTGATGCCCTTCGGCGTGATGGGCGGGCATTTCCAGCCGGTCGGCCACACGCTGCTTCTGTCGCATATGTTCGACTATGGGCTCGATCTGCAGACCGCGATCGACCAGCCGCGGCTCTTTCCCTCAGAGGGCAAGGTCTGGGTGGAGAGCGGGATCGATGATGTGCTGCGTGCTCATCTCAGCAGGCTCGGCCATGAGGTGGATGACAGGACGGATCCGATCGGCGGCGCGCAAGCCATCTGGATCGATGAAGAAACAGGCATGCTCACCGGCGGCTCCGATCCGCGCAAGGATGGCTGCGCGGTGGGCTATTAAGGCGCAAACCCCGACCAGGATCAGCCCTGAGGTGATAAGGCCAGGCAGTCGATCGATTTGCGGGAGAGCGCGCGGCAAGCCTCTTGCGCACCCTTCTGGGTGAAACCGGAGAAGCGGGCGCGATAGATTGCGCGCTGCGAGCCGAGTTCGGCCATTTCCGTGAAGCCCGGCTTGCCTGAAAGCGGCTTGATTCCGGATGCCCTCACAGCGGCAAGGCGCTTTTCGGCACTGGCCTCGGTCGGAAAGGCGCCGACCTGGATCAGCCAGCTGCCGTCACTGCGAGGTTTTGCCTCATCCGAGCCGGAGGAAGAGGTGCTTTGCTGAGTTTGCCCCGCAGGTGCTGCACGCTCCATTCCTGCGGTGCTGCCGGTCATGGCGGTTGCCTCGACGAGAGCGGCCATGGTCATGTGTGGCGCACCGCCAGAAGCGGGGTTCGCTGTGGGTTTGGGTTCTGCTGCCGCCAGCGCCGTCTTACTCGGCTGAGCAACAGCTGCCAGGGACGAACCACCGGTGACCTCGTGGTCGGATGTATCACTCACGCTGGCCACCTGGGTTGCGGGCGATCCGCCGGCATAGGCCGCGATCTGATAGCTCCGCCGCGCGGGCACCTTCGCGAAGCCGCTGTTGAGAATAGCCATCATCTCCTTGTTACGGGATGCGGCGGTGCGGCCACCCATCACCACGCCAACCAGATGCTTGCCACTGCGGCGAACGGAGGCCAGGAGATTGTAGCCGGAAGCGTTGATGTAGCCCGTTTTTATGCCGTCGGTGCCCTGATACTTGCCGATCAGTCGGTTATGGGTGCGGAAGGTCTTGCCCGCGACCGTCGCGCTGGAAATGCCGAAATAGCGGTAGTAATCCGGGAAGTCGCGCTGGATCCGCAGACCAAGGGTTGCAAGATCGCGCGCCGTCGTGACCTGGCCTGGGTTGGGAAGACCCGAGGCATTCCTATATTGCGTCCGGCTCATACCGAGCGCGCGGGCGGTTCTGGTCATGCGCTCGGCAAAGGCTGACTCCGAGCCCGAGATGGCCTCGCCAATGGCAACGGCGACATCATTGGCCGATTTGGTCACGACCACCCGGATCGCGTCTTCCACCCGGATCGAGCGTCCGGGCTTGAGGCCGAGCTTCGAGGGCTGCATGGAGGCTGCATGCTTGCTCATCACGATCGGCGTGTTGAGGGTCATGCGGCCGGCGCGCAATTCCTGAAACAGGATATAGAGCGTCATCACCTTGGTGAGGGAAGCAGGATAGCGCTGGTCATCGATGTTGCGGCCATAGAGGATCTTGCCGGTTGCCGCGTCGACCACGATGCCTGCGTATTTCTCAGTTGCGGATGCTGGCGTGATCATGACCTGGAGAAGGGCGACCACCAGAACTGGAATGAGAGTTGACAGCCTGGACAGCGGCTGCTGCCGTCTCAGGCGAGCTCCTGCGAACGCTGAAAGGACCATGACTCTCCCACACACTCTTGTCGGCGTGCTGCCAAAGTGAATAGTTAGTCGCGAGACGTCAACTATTCTTATTCATTCACTAAAGGCATTCGCTCATTTTTACGCGCTTTGCGTGTTAGCCTCTGAGGGCGTGGGAATCATCAGACGGGGTATTTACGATTTAGTTAAAATTGTCCGGCGCCTGTTCATATTGTGCGCTGCAAAAAGATCTGTTGACTAATTTTGTGCAATGCATATATTCCCGTCCAGTCGAGGCTCAAGACCACCGCACCTGGTTGTCTCGATGGGACAAAGGGATGGAGCACAGGTTATGGCGAGCACAGTTGACGCTTTTCCGACCTTCGGCAAAGAGCAGATGGAGGCCACGGTCGCAAGCGCGACGGCCGTGACGAAGGGTTTTCAGACCATCGCCGAGGCATATGCCGACTATTCGAAGCGCGTCTTTCAGCGCAGCACGGAGACATTCGAGAAGGTGATCTCGGCCAATTCGGTCGAGAGGGCGCTCGAAGTGCAACAGGCTTATGCGCGCGAGTTCTATGAGGGCTATCTGGGCGAGTTCCAGAAAATCGGTGAGCTTTATGCCGCGACCGCCCGCGAGGCCTATCGTCCGTTCGAGGCTTTTCTCCCCCGCGGCAACGGTTCGGGCCGGACGGCAAAATAGGCGACCAAATTCGCGGCGCTATTCAAACCCGGCATGGCTGACATGCCGGGTTTTTTATTTGTGCGATGCCAAGCCCAGATCCCCGTTCCGCTGTGTCATCCACATTTGGCTCACGCGGATCGTCGATGTGACCTGATCCAAAACATTTTTGTGGAAACCCACAGCCCCTCTCGGCGTTGGCGAAGACGGCGGTCCTGTGAAAGAAGCCAGTCAGAGCCGATGAATGCAGATTGGCTGCTTTCGAAAATTCTTCATCAAGCGGTGATGTGGGATATTGCCATCTCGCAATCACCCCACGACCTCATATATAGTTCGGGGCAAGGGCGAGGGCTCCGCGGGATGAGTGGAACCGCGCCTTGGCGGTGTTTGAACGAGGATCCATGCTGCAGTCTGGTGGCGATTGAATTCATGTCGACGGGCAATTTTGGCAACCGGGAAGACGGCCAGAGCGGTGTCGTCACGCGAACCAGGACGCGGACGAAGAAACCGAGCATGTACAAGGTTCTTCTTCTGAACGACGACTACACGCCGATGGAGTTCGTCGTCCATGTCCTGGAGAGGTTTTTCGGCAAAGGGCGGGAGGATGCCACGCGCATTATGCTGCATGTCCACCAAAAGGGCGTCGGTCTGTGCGGGGTATACACCTATGAGGTGGCGGAGACGAAGGTGACGCAGGTCATGGAGTTCGCGCGCCAGCACCAACACCCGCTGCAATGCACGATGGAAAAGGAGTGATCGGCCCAGTGCCCAGTTTCTCACGCAGCCTCGAGCAGGCCCTCCATAGGGCCCTGGCTCTCGCAAATGAGCGGCATCACGAATATGCCACGCTCGAACACTTGCTGCTCGCTCTGGTCGACGACAAAGATTCAGCCGCAGTCATGCGCGCCTGCAATGTGGATCTCGACCTGCTGCGCCGCAATCTCGAAAGCTATATCGATACGGAGCTCGCCAATCTCGTGGTCGAGCACGGGGTGGAATCCAAACCCACGGCGGGTTTCCAAAGGGTCATCCAGCGCGCGGTCATCCATGTGCAGTCCTCCGGTCGCGAAGAGGTGACAGGCGCGAATGTCCTCGTCGCTATCTTTGCGGAACGGGAGAGCCATGCGGCGTTTTTCCTGCAAGAGCAGGACATGACGCGCTACGATGCAGTCAACTATATTTCGCATGGTATCGGCAAGCGGCCGGGGACGTCCGAACCCAGGACAGTTCGTGGTGAGCAGGAGCCGGCCGATGAAGGCGAGGCCAACGTGAAGGGCGGCAACGACGCGCTTGAAGCCTACTGCGTCAATCTCAACCGAAAGGCTGAGGAGGGGCGCATCGATCCGCTGATCGGTCGCGAGGAAGAGGTCCGCCGCACGATCCAGGTTCTCTGCCGGCGCCAGAAGAACAATCCGCTGTTCGTGGGCGATCCCGGGGTTGGCAAAACGGCGATCGCCGAGGGGCTCGCCCGCAAGATCGTCAATGGCCAGGTGCCGGAGGTCCTGAAAAACTGCACGATCTTCCAGCTGGACATGGGCACGCTGCTCGCGGGCACGCGATATCGCGGTGATTTCGAGGAGCGTATCAAGGCGGTCATCAAGGAGATCGAGCGCTATCCCGGCGCCATCATGTTCATCGACGAGATCCATACGGTGATCGGCGCCGGTGCAACCTCGGGCGGCGCGATGGATGCGTCCAACCTGCTCAAGCCGGCGCTCGCCGGGGGCTCGCTGCGCTGCATGGGCTCGACCACCTATAAGGAGTACCGGCAGCATTTCGAGAAGGATCGCGCGCTGGTGCGGCGGTTCCAGAAGATCGATGTGAGCGAGCCGACGGTCGAGGACGCGGTCAAGATCCTCAAGGGGCTCAAGCCCTATTTCGAGGAGTTCCACGGCGTCCGCTATACCGCGGAAGCGGTGCGCACGGCGGTTGAGCTCTCGGCCCGCTACATCAATGACCGCAAGCTGCCGGATAAGGCGATCGATGTGATCGATGAGACCGGTGCCTCGCAGATGCTGCTGCCGGAATCCAAGCGCAAGCGCACCATCGGCGTGAAGGAGGTCGAGGAGACCATCGCGAAGATGGCCCGCATCCCACCCAAGTCGGTGTCGCGCGATGATGCCATTCTGCTGAAGGACTTGGCGGAAGACCTCAAGCGGGTCGTGTTTGGACAGGATCAGGCGATCGATGCGCTGGCATCCGCGATCAAGCTGTCGCGTGCCGGCCTGCGCGAGCCGGACAAGCCGATCGGCTGCTATCTGTTCTCAGGCCCAACCGGCGTGGGCAAGACGGAAGTCGCCAAGCAGCTGGCAAGCCTGCTGGGCGTGAACCTGCTCCGCTTCGACATGTCGGAATATATGGAACGCCATTCCGTATCGCGGCTGATCGGCGCGCCTCCCGGTTATGTGGGGTTCGACCAGGGCGGCCTGCTGACCGATGGGGTCGACCAGCACCCGCATACGGTGCTGCTGTTGGACGAGATTGAGAAGGCCCATCCGGACCTGTTCAACATCCTGTTGCAGGTGATGGATCATGGCAAGCTCACGGATCACAATGGCAAGTCGGTCGACTTCCGGAATGTGATCCTGATCATGACCACCAATGCGGGCGCGGCCGATCTCGCGAAGGCGCCGATCGGGTTCACCCGGGAGAAGCGCGAGGGCGAGGATTCGGAAGCGATCAACCGGCTGTTCTCGCCGGAATTCCGCAACCGCCTTGATGCGATCATCCCGTTCAGCAATCTGCCGGCAGAGGTTGTGCGGCAGGTGGTCGAGAAGTTCGTGCTGCAGCTTGAGGCGCAGCTTGCCGATCGGCAGGTCAATATCGAGCTGTCGAGCGAGGCGGCGGACTGGCTGGCCAAGGAAGGCTATGACGAGCTCTTCGGGGCACGTCCGCTCGCACGGGTCATTCAGAAATACATCAAGCAGCCGCTGGCGGACGAGGTTTTGTTCGGCAAGCTTTCCGGCGGCGGCACGGTCCGCGTCACCCTCAAGCGGGATGAGAATGGCAGCTCGTCGCTCGCCTTTGAATATCTCTCCCGCGAACAGGAGATGGCTGCACCGCCCGAGCCCGGGGAGGGCAAAGGCAAGGGCGGCGGCTCGGCACGGCGGAAGCCCAAATCCGGCCCCGATGGCAGCGGCGACAGCAAGCCGAAGGTGCCAGTGCTGACCGATTGACGCATGACACCTATGGCGGCCTGGCCTCCCTGCTCAACTGAGCAGGGCAGAGCGGGCCGCCATTTACTTTACTTCCTGGCCAGATTGCGCCAAAGATCCGGGCGAAGCGCGCATTCCCAGGTCTTCGCGGATAATGGGACTGCAGACTTGGCGGAATGAGCCAGCGACGAGGAATTTTGCACGATGCCAACCGGATCAAATCCGTCTGCACCGATGGAGGAACATCACGCGGAGCTTGCAAGCTCGCCGACGCTGCGCGCCGCCTCCACGTTCGGCATAGCCTGCATGGCGCTCGTCTCGCTTGAAACCATGGCGGCAGCCCTTTGCTGGTCGCTGCAAGGATTGTTCGGGTTGCCGAGCTGGCTGCCCTTGACCGTGTTCATCCTGTTGTCATTGCCCAGCCTGTGGATCACGGTCTGGGTGGCCTTGCGGAACTGGCACGTGGAGAAGCGGCTCGAGCGCGGGCTCGAGATTGACGAGCCGATCTGGTCCATCGCGGCTCTCGCCAAGCGGGGTTCCGGCGCCCAGTGACCCGGCCGCCACTGATCATCCGCAATCGGCCCTCGCCCAATTTCGAGGCGCGCGCTGCGGGCATATCGGTCAAGATCCTCCTTCTCCATTATACCGGCATGGATAGTGCCGAGGCGGCCTGCGCACGGCTGTGCGACGGGCACGCAAAGGTCTCGTCTCACTATCTCGTGGACGAGGCGGGAATGATCACGCGGCTCGTGCCGGAGGACAAGCGCGCCTGGCATGCGGGGGTTTCATCCTGGCGGGGCGAAACCGACATCAATTCCCTCTCGATCGGAATCGAGATCCACAATCCCGGCCACGAGCTGGGATATCCTCCCTTTCCCGACGCGCAGATGAAGGCGGTCATCGCGCTCTGCCAAGACATTCTCTCGCGGCATCAGATCGCGCCCGCAGGGGTGCTTGCCCATTCGGACGTTGCGCCTGGCCGCAAGATCGATCCGGGCGAGAAGTTTGATTGGGCCCGGCTTCATGCAGCAGGAATCGGTCATTGGGTTGCGCCTGAGCCGATCACGGCAGGCCCATCCTTGCGCCTTGGGGACAAGGGCGATGGGGTGCTCGCCCTGCAGCGAGCGCTCGCCGCTTATGGCTATGGGCTTGATCAGACCGGTTGCTTTGACCAGCGCACCATGGATGTGGTGGCAGCGTTTCAGCGACATTTCCGGCCCGAGCGGGTCGATGGCGTCGCGGATGTCTCGACGATTGAGACGTTGCGGCGGCTCAATGACGCGCTGCCGGCCGGCGGCTCCCTTTGAAAACTTGCGGGATGCTCCTCATCTTGTGGTATAGGCGGTGATCGCCAGTCGGCTGGATGGCCGCTCTTGCCCAATGGTGAAAGCCGGGCAGGGGAGGAAAGTCCGGGCTCCAGAGAAACACGGTGCCGGGTAACGCCCGGCGGGGGTGACCCCAGGGACAGTGCCACAGAAAGCAAACCGCCTCTGCCCGCCAGGGCCGAGGTAAGGGTGAAAGGGTGCGGTAAGAGCGCACCGCGCTGCCGGCAACGGCGGCGGCACGGTAAACCCCACCGGGAGCAAGACCGAATAGGGACGGCCGGGGCAGCACTGCTGCCCCAGGGTGCGTTTCTCACCCGCCGTCCGGGTAGGTCGCGCGAGGTGTGCGGCGACGCACATCCCAGATGAATGGTCATCCAGCGTGTGGCTTGCGCCTCACGTGGACAGAACCCGGCTTACAGGCCGACTGGCGCACTGCTCTAACCATTTCACAATGAAAAGCCTGCAATACAGAAGGGCGCTGCTTGAACTCTTGGTGCGGCGCAACAAAATCAGAGGCCAGGTCATGCGCGCTCCGTGCTGCGCCTGATCGGCAAGAATGAGCGTGGGCTTGGGGTCAACCGGATAAGCATTTCGCAGAGCGAGATATGGCTGTTGCTGGGGTGCCAGCGGCGCCGCGGCGAGTTGACCTTGGCTCATTTGTGAACTAACGGGACGGCTTTGTTTTTGCTGTCGGCAACGGGATCGCATCAGAATGGCTGCACCGGCCCCACAGACCGTGATAGAGGTTCGCCACTGGACGGACCGGCTTTTCAGCTTCAAGACCACGCGGGATATGAGCTTCCGCTTCGAGAATGGCCAGTTCGTCATGATCGGCCTGCCGGTGAACGGTCGTCCATTGCTGCGAGCCTATAGTCTCGTCAGCGCCAATCACGAGGAATGCCTTGAATTCTTCTCGATCAAGGTGCCGGACGGGCCGCTCACCTCGCGGCTGCAGCAGATCAAGGTCGGCGATCACGTGCTGGTGGGCGGCAAGCCAACGGGCACATTGGTCCAGGCGGCGCTGACCCCCGGCAAGCGGCTTTATCTCGTGTCGACGGGCACGGGCATCGCACCCTTTCTCAGCGTGATCAAGGACCCGCAGGTCTATGAACGCTTCGAGATGGTCGTGCTGATCCATGGCTGCCGCTTCGTGAAGGAGCTGGAATTCGGCCGCCTGTCGGTGGAAGCTGTCCGCAGTGACGAGTATCTCAGCGAGATCATCGGTGATCGGTTGATCTATTATCCAACCGTCACTCGCGAAGAATTCGTCCGCAAGGGGCGTGTTACGCAGTTGCTCGAATCCGGCACCTTTGCCGAGGAGACAGGACTGCCGCTGCTCAATCCCGCCGAAGACAGGGTCATGATCTGCGGCAGCCCTGCGGTGCTCCAGGATATGTGCGCGCTGATGGACCGGCTCGGCTTCGAGGAAGGGGCGCTTTCCAAGCCCGGCAGCTATGTCATCGAAAAGGCCTTCGTCGAACGCTAGGCGCTCCAGGCATCCGTGCCGGGTTCTGATTGTATAAACGGCTGTGGTTTGCAGGTTTTCGCCAAAGTAAGGCCCTGCCAGCCGATGATCTTTGCGGCGTTCATTTTGTCGTGGAGATGTTCTAATGTCTGAATTTCCGACTGGCGACACCGCTAAGTCCAAGGCCAATGACACCCATTCCGGGAAGGCGACCAAGCTGACGATGGACGATCTTCTGACGGCCGCCACAGAAGACACGTCAGGACTATTCGATCGTCCCGTCGAGAGGCCTGATCCCGAGGAACCAAGGTCGTGGACACCCGACGAGAAATTCAGCTCGCGACGGCCTAGCGTTGAAGAGGTTGCATCGCGACAACCGCGCGAGATAGGCGAGCATGACGACGAGCCCCCACTGTCGCTCCTCCAGGATGAAGCCTGGATATCGAACTGATGTTAGCCGAAGCACTGGCCATGCCAGTGCCTCCAACCCGAACATGGCGCGACGGGCCTGGCGGCTCAGCGAACCGCCACCGTCATCCAGGTCTCGAAGCAGTAATTGTCGGCGAGCGATGTGACGCCGATCGTGGCGCGTGGCCCAACCCCGATCTCTTCCCCGAAGACGTCGGCAAACAGATCCGTAAGCCCGCTCGCGACAAGATGCGGTTCGGTAAAGCCGGGCGCGCAGGCGACGAAGTTGAGTGAGCGTATGAGCCCCGTCACCCGGTCGAGATCGCCGATCGCTTCCTTGATGCCGGCGAGACAGTTAAGACCCGTGAGCCGCGCAGCCTCATAGCCTTGCTCGATCGAGACATCCTTGCCGAGCACGCCGGGATAGAGCACCTTGCCATCCCGCATGCCCGCTGTGTGTCCGGAGAGGAAGAGGATCTCGCCAGATCGGTAATAGGGCCGCATCTTCCCGTATTTCTGGCCGTAATAGTCCTTCTCGTCGGCCGTCTGCATCGGTAGCGCGATGCCAAGCTCCGCCAGTCTCTGTTCGATCTGCATGGGGTATACCTGCCTTGCTCATCACCTTGAGCGATGCGCTGGCGAATCGCTCAAGCTGTCATCCTAACGCGCGGCAAAAGCATCCGAGACCCTCGTCTTTCGTCTCGACCTTCTGGCGTTGAAGGCTTAAGCAACGGGGTCCGTGATGTTGAGAGGGAATGATGTCTCAAGAGGACTTTGATCCATCGCGCGAAGGCTGGGAGCCGTTCAGCGAGCCTGGCCATATCGAGCTCACCGGCCCACTCTGGCGCAAGCAGGAAGGCGATGAGTTGCTCGTCGCATTGCATGTGAAGGACAAACACCTCAACCGCAATGGCGTCGTCCATGGCGGCATGCTGATGACCCTGCTCGATCATGCGATGGCCATGGGGTCCTGGGCGCATAACGGGCAGCGTCGGCAGGCGACCATTCAGTTCGAGACACAGTTCATCGGCAAGGCCGAGCGGGATGATTTCCTGGTCGTCCGGCCACAGGTGATGCGCCGGGCCCGCTCGCTGGTCTTCATGCGCGCGGTCGGCACGGTCGGCGAACGCGTCGTGGTCTCAGCAAGCGGTGTCTGGACCATTTTCCCCGAGGAGAAGAGCTAGAGGGTTTTCGCTCTTTTCACGCGAACCGTTATCGGTTCCGCAGCGAAAATGCTTGTCTTATGACATCTAGGGCTCACGCGCAGTATTCAACCCCAGGGAGGGGGAGCGAGGAAAGATGTTGGCATTGGAAGGTTTGAAGGTTCTGGATCTATCGCGTGTGCTTGCAGGGCCGTGGTGTACGCAAACCCTTGCCGATCTCGGCGCGGATGTCTGGAAGGTCGAGAACCCCGGCGCCGGGGACGACACCCGCACCTGGATGCCGCCCGATATCAATGGCGAGAGCACCTATTTTCTCTGCTGCAACCGTTCGAAGCGCTCGATCGCGGTGAATTTCCGCGATCCGGAAGGACAGCAGCTGGTCCGGGACATGGCCGCCAAGGCGGATGTGGTGGTTGAGAATTTCCGCAAGGGCGCACTCGAGCGCTTCGGGCTCGGCTATGAGGATCTGCGCAAGATCAATCCGCGGCTCATTTACTGCTCGATCTCCGGCTATGGCCGCACCGGCTCGCGGGCGGAGGAGGCGGGCTATGACTTTGCCATTCAGGCAGAGAGCGGCCTTATGTCCATCACGGGCGAGGTCGATGGCGAGCCCATGAAGCTCGGCGTGGCGATCTGCGACATCGTCTCGGGCATGAATGCGGTGCAGGCGATCCTTGCGGCCCTGATCGTGCGCGAGAAGACCGGGGAGGGACAGTTCATCGATATCGCGCTCCTCGACAGCGCGGTCAATCTGCTCGCCAATGTGGCCTCGGGCTATCTTGCCACGGGCAAGGCGCCGAAGCGCTATGGCAATGCGCATGCATCCGTTGCGCCCTACCAGGTCTTTCCCGCAAGCGATGGCAGCTTTGCAGTTGCAGTGGGCAACGACCTGCAGTTTCGAGCCCTGTGCAGCAAGGTGGTCCATCAGCCTGATCTGGCCGAGGATCCGCGTTTCGCAACAGCCCATGGGCGCGCCTCGAACCGCGCGGAGCTGGCGGCCATCCTCAGCGACATCTTCCGGACCAAGACGAAAGCGGACTGGTTCGCGGCGCTCAAGGCCGCTGGCGTGCCAGGCGGGCAGATCCGCACGGTGCTCGAGGTGTTCGAGGCGCCCGAAGCGCGCGAGCGGGGCATGTTCGCAGAGGTGGAGGATCAACGTCACGGCAAGCTCAAGCTGCCCGCGCCCGCGCTGAATTTGCGGGGGACGCCGACGCGCAAGCCCAGTGCGCCACCGCGGCTCGGCGAACATACGGATGCCATCCTCCGGGATGTGCTCGGGCTTGACGATGAGGCGCTCGCCAGGCTGCGGGCGAAGGGAGCGGTTGCTTAGAGCATTTTCACTTTCCTTGAATCGCGAAACCGCGTCTCAAGTTCTTGCTTGGTCGCGTTTTCTTCACGCGAACCGATATCCACTTCGCTCGGAAATGCTCTGGAGTAAGCCGTCGAAGAGGCATGGCTGGCGGGGTGCGAATCCCCGCCATTCCTAAACGGTGCCCGGTTATGCCCCCTCGGCAACCCCGCACCAGCCGGCAATGAACAAGGCCATGATCTTGGTCACCCGGCGCAGGGATGAAAGGCTCACCCGCTCGTCAATGCCGTGGACATTCTCGGCGACCGGTCCATAGGTGAAGGCCGGCATGCCCGCGTGCAGGGCGAAGATCGCGGCATCCAAGTAGGCGCTCATGACATAACCGGGAATGGGCTTGCCCAAAGCGAGTTCGGCTGCGTGCTGCAGAACCGCTTCCGCCTCGGTTCCGGGCGGCTGCTCATAGCCACCATGCACATGGCCGATCCATTCAACCTGCGGCTCGGCCCGGGCGAGCTTTGCATCTTCCCTCGCGCATTGAGCCACAAATTGCTCGAACTCCCTCGCGCGGGCGCGCGCATCCTCACCGGGATAAAAGCCCATTCGTCCTTCGAGCCGGCATTCGCAGGAGACCGATGCCTGCCATTCACCGCCCTGGAAGGTGCCGATATTGAGCGCGATCGGGTTGGCCAGATCGGCAAAGAGCGGGTATTTCTGCTTCTCCACGATCCAGCGCGCCTCCAGGCGCCTGAGATGCTCAATCATCGCCATGCCGGCATCGATCGCGCTTATCCCTGAACCGATATCGCGGGGGTGGGCGGGAACGCCGCGCAGGGTGACCGCGAATTTCAGGACGCCAACATTGGCGCGCACCAGGCGCTCGTCCGTGGGCTCCGGGATGAGGATCGCGTCTGCCCTATGTCCGCGCGCAAGGGCCATGGCGGCGCCATTGCCGGTGATTTCTTCCTCGATGACGGACTGGATATGCACATCACCCTTGAGGTGAATGCCGGCAGCCTCAAGCGCATCCAAGGCGAAGAGATTGGCCGCCATGCCCGCCTTCATATCGCCGGCGCCGCGGCCATAGAGCCAATCGCCCTCAACATGGCCGGAGAAGGGATCACGGCTCCAGAACCGGCTATTGGCCGGCGGCACCACATCGAGATGGGCGTTGAGCGCGAGCGAGCGGCCACCGCCGTGCCGGCTGCGCCGATAGCCGACCACGTTCCAGGCGTTCTCATAAGATGCCGTGATCGGGGAGAAGCCGGGATGTTCCTTCGCTGCCGCGGGATCGATCAGGAAGCGGTCGATCTCGAGACCGCGGGCGCGCATCTCCCGCTCGACGAGATCCTGGGCCGAGCGCTCATTGCCTCTGGTCGATGGTTCCCGCACAAGTGCTTGCAGAAACGCGGTCTCACGGCCGAAGCCCTCATCGACCGCAGCCAGAATGCGTTCAACTTGCGTCTTGCTCAGGCCGGGCAGAGTGTGGTTGGTCATCCGTAACCTCATTATCGGGAGGGGGCGGGGTAGAGCTGCGCCGTCCTCCCGGTCAGGTGATAAACGGTCAGGCCGATCCATTCCTTGACCGCCGTACCGACCACATCCAGAAGCTCGCCGAGATGGCGCCGGTGATCGGCAGGGGTGTAGAAATCGACGGGGTAGGGAATGACATCAAACCCCACTTGCCGGAAACAGCCAACCGCGCGCGGCATCTGGAAGCCGGAGGTGACCAGAACCCAGGTCTCGCCTGGCTTGGGATCTGCGGCCTGTTTGGCGAGAACGGCATTCTCATAGGTGTTGCGGGACTTGGCATCAACCGTGATGCGGGCCGGATCGATGCCGAGCTCGACCATGACCTCGCGCATGATGAGCCCTTCGGGCGTCCCATCCTGATCGATCTCGCCGCTGCCGCCGGCGATCACGATGCGAGCATTGGGATATTCGCGCGCCAGAGCGACCGTGGTGGTCAGCCGGTCGGCACCGGCCTGCAGGGTCGGGACCCCACGATGGGCGGAGACATCGTTGCGAGTGATGCCGCCCAGCACGACAATGCCAGTGACGTTATCGCCCAGGCGCGGCACGGGGAAACGGTTCTCGAGCGGCGCGATGAGCCAGGCGCCTATCGGCAGCAAAGTGACAAGCACCATTCCAAGAGCACCGATGGCTGTGAGCCACAGGCCGCCCGGGCGAAGCTTTGGTGCGAGTTGCAGCAGGAGGCCGATGATGATCAGCAGGAGAAGGAAATTGCCCGGATCAGCAAAGATCCAGAAGATCTTAGAAACTGAGAAAAAATCCATGGACGTTCAGCCCGTCGGGTTGAGAGCGGCTTTAAGATTTGGCGGCAAACAGGTCGTTCGCCCCGGCGGAACAGACCATGTTCAGCGATGATGATCTATAGCCAAAAGGGCTTTCAGTCTCGTGTCACTGGAGCCAGCGCACCCAGCGGCCGTGGTAATCGGCGCGCGCGAGTTTGACCGTGGTGCCGCCGGGCCAATAGGTGAGGGCGAGAAGGCCTCCCTCACCCTCGCCATCTGCTTCAAAGCGCAGCCAGGCGAGCGGCGTCTTGGTGCAGGCCTTCTCACCGGCCTTGTTAAGCGCTGCGCGGATGCGGTCACGGGCAGCTTGCGGGAGGTATTGCCAGACGATGGTGTGATAGATCACATGGGCCGTGCCCGGAACCGGCTGCTCGAGGCGCTGCTCTACCCAGTCGGCGGCATCGGCCTGGTCGATGGAGAGATGGGTGCGCGCGGCCAAGTCCAGGATGGCGGATAGGCGGCGCATGCGATCGGTCTGGTCGGGCCAGACATAGGAGAGCAAGCGTTTGCGGGCGACGGGACAGCGTGGGCTCAGCGGGTTGCGGTCGCAACCCTGCCGGTCGGCAATTTCGACCGGCACGTTGAGATCTGGCAGTCCGCCCCGCCATTCGGGGCTCAGTTCCAGGGGGGCGGTGGGAGCACCCCATTTCTGGTCGCCGATGCGATAACGCAGCTGGTCCCAGCAGAGATTGAAGCCGCAGCTCGCCCCCACTTCGGACAAGCGAAGGGGCAGCGCTGATTGCTTGGCAACTTCGAGAAAGCCGCCCAGCAGAATGCCGGAACGGGCCACTTCATTAGTTTGCGGCGGGCTCGCCAATGTGTCCATGATCGCACCGCCATGCTCGTACAATGCCCGCTCGACCGCTTGCCATAGCCGTTCAGGATCCGGCATCGGGTTGGGCGGATAGAGGGATGTCAGCTCCGGATCCGCATCTGAGAGGACGAGGGCGTGGAGCGCACCTGCGAAGCGAAGGGCGAGGGCGTCGCGGCCGGCGCCGCCCGGCCAGTTGAGCACCAACTGGCCCACATGGGTCCTCGTATCGAGCCGCTCGGCAGCAAGGGATAAAAGCAAGGCCGTGAAGGGCGAGCCAAGCTGAGCGCAGGCGCGGGCCTGATCCCGAAAGGCTTGGCGCACGCGCCGCCCCGGCAATACGGCGTCGTAGAGCTTCGCGCCGTAAGCCTTGGCTACGGCGCTGGTCCGATCGCCGATTATCCAACCGCTGCGCCAATTAGACATGATCCTGTCGCCGCTCCCACGCTGCTCGCCAATCCAGCCGGCCCGGCTTCTTCTTTCTGGCCGGACATATTTGCTGGCACGAAATGGTTACGACTTGCTTTGCGCAGAGGTTGCAGTTGGAGTTGAAATCGCAGGATCTCCAGCCCCGTTCAGGCGGCTTTGCAAAAGCATGCCATGCTCCTCCAGAACCGGATAGGCCGCGGAGGCGATATGAGATTCGATGCGCTTGATATCGCGCACGAGATCAAGATGGAGGCCACTCGTCTCTATGCTTTCCTTTCGGCCCTCGCGCACCCGCTGGAAGTGGCTGTCATTGGCGGCCCGCTCCAGCTCGCGGAAATGCTCCTTCTCGGCAAAGAGCTGCCGGGCCGCATCGAGGTCGCCGGTCAGGAATACGGCGGTTGCGAGCCGCACGTCATTCTGGACGCGGTCGAACATGTCATCGATCTCGGCCATGCCCTCGGGGGAGAGAACAAGGCCTCGCTTGATGCGCTTGGCAGCAAGTTCCATGATGTTCTTATCGATGATGTCGCCGGTATGCTCAAGATTGATGGAGAAGGCGAGAATATCCGACAGTCTCCTGTTCTCAGGATCGCCTAATAGCTCGCGGCTGACTTCCGTCAGATATTGCTGGATCGCATAGTGGAGATTGTCGACGATCTTGTCCATGCGGCAGACGGCTTGGACCTTGTTGCGCTCATTGGAATGTAGGGCCTCCTGAGCGCCGCGCAGCATGTCATGGACCACATCCGCCATGCGCATTGCCTCGCGCGCCGCATTGGCCAGGGCAACGGAGGGCGTGCCCAAAGCGGCCCGATCGAGATGGACGGGTGCCCAGGGGTCGACGGGCTTCGGCCTGGACGGGAACAGCCACTCCAAAGCCCTGGCGAAAAGCGGCAGCGGCAAAAGGAAGAGCAGCGCCAGGGTCAGGTTGAACAAGGTATGGAAATTGGCGGTAATCCGGTCGGGTTCGGGGTCGAGCATCGCGACGAGGTCGGTGATCGGATGGATCAGAGGGATGACGATGGCGCAGCCGACCAGGCGATTGATGAGATTGCCGACCGGCAGGCGCAGGCGCACGGGATCGGTGCCTGCGCCTTCGACAATGGGATTGATCGCGCTGCCGATATTGGCGCCGACAACCATGGCGATGGCGGCGGCGGGCGAGATCGCCCCGGCAGCGGCCAGTGACATGATCACCAGGACGGTCGCGACGCTCGAATGGGCCGCCCAGGTGAGCCCTGCGGCAATGACCACATAGAGGAGGGGTTGATTTTCCAAAGCCGCGAGGATGGTACGCAGGCCTTCGGTCTCAACCAGCGGCGCGATCGAATCGACGAGGAGATGCAGGGACAGCAGGATGAGCCCTAAGCCAATGCCGACCCGGCCCAGGTCCTTCACGCGGGAATGCCCGTGGTTGAAGGCCATGTAGCCTAGAAAGATCAGCATGGGATAGATGAGGCTAATATCGAAGGAGAGGAGCTGAACGATCAGCGTGGTGCCGACATTGGCGCCCAGCATGATGGCCAGCGCCGGAACCAGGGCGACCATCCCATCAGCAGCGAAAGAGGTCGCCATGAGGCCCGTCGCGGTGCTGCTTTGCAGAGCGGTGGTCACCCCCAATCCCGCAAAAAAGGCGGCCAGGCGGTTGTGAAGCGCGCGACCCAGCACGAGGCGCAACTCACCGCCGAAGGCCCGCAAGACGCCGCTATGGACCATGTGAATGCCCCAGAGCATCAGCGTGATCTCGCCGGTGAGCTGAATGAGCGTCGCAATGAAACTGGACAATTCGCCTCCTGCCGGCCCTAGCGAGGTCACAGGGCCGATGTTTCACAAATAGTACTCGCCCGTGACCTGCGCGATAATGAGCATTGTGATTGGACCGAAATTCACCCGTCGCGGGGCCGCACAGTATCAACTCCACATGGCGCCTCAGGTCCAGCCCCATACGCATCGGCGTCGAGGGACGGGCCACCCCTAAACCAACAGCAAGCCTGACCGTGCTAGAAGGAGCGCTTAAAAAAGGAGGCGGAGCACCGTATATGCGCTCGTTCAGGTGTGCCTCTGTCATTTTAGGGGCAGAGTCAGTATTTATTCATCTCCGTTATGGCGGAGTCCGTCAGGAGCAAATCCCCGACGAGCACAACAGGCGTTATCGCCGCCAGCACGTTGATCATGATCAGGGACGATAGAATGACAAGGCTTTCGCGTAAGGAGCGTTTGACTGCCTCTCGCCTCGCATGTGGCATGCGCGCATGTGGCATGCTGGCTGCGTTTTTGGCGGCTATAGCGAGCTTGCCTGCCGCTGCGCAAACAAGTTCGCAGCCGGCGGCCCAGCCTGCCCAAGGGGCGACTCAACCGGCGCCGAATACCGCAACACTGAAGATTACTGTCAGCGGCCTGGAGTCGAATGACGGCGCATTATTCTGGACCCTCTATAACAGCCAGGACACGTTCGAGGCTTTCGACCCCGATACAGCCCTGGCCAAGGGCAAATGCCAGATCACCGATCAGAGCTGCACGATCACCGTTGAGAACGTTCCTTACGGGGAATATGCGGTGCTCGTGGCCCATGACGTGAACGGGGATGGCGAGATCGACCGAAATCCGCTGTCGGACGAGCTGAAGGGCGTCTCGAACTATACGAGCAAGCTCTGGTGGAAGCCGAACTGGGACGATGCGAAGTTCACCATCAACAAGCCCAGTATGGCGATCGCAATCAGCGTCTACTGATTTTACGACGTCCCGTCGTCGAGCTGGCGGATCAGAGCGTGGGGTTTGCCACCGCGCCAGCCTTTAGCGCGCGTGGACGCCATTTTCGGTGATCGGCAGATCATCGATGCCGTGGTTTGTTCCGCGGCGTTGCCGCATCGGCCGGCATTCGCTATGACTGGCGCAAATCCTCCAGCTTCGCGAAGGCATCATGGCGGCCTACCAGTACATCTACCATATGCACCAACTGTCGAAGGCCTATCCCGGCGGCAAGAAGGTCCTCGATAATGTCAATCTCTCCTTCTATCCCGGCGCCAAGATCGGCGTGCTCGGTCCCAATGGCTCGGGTAAATCGACCCTGCTCAAGATCATGGGCGGGCTCGATAAGGAATATTCCGGGGAGGCGTGGGCGGCCGAGGGGGTGAAGGTCGGCTATCTCCCGCAGGAACCGCAGCTTGATCCCACCAAATCGGTCCGCGAGAACGTCATGGAGGGCGTGGCCGAGAAGCAGGCCATTCTCGATCGCTATAACGAGCTGATGATGAACTACTCCGACGAGACGGCGGAGGAGGGATCCAAGCTGCAGGATATTATCGACAGCCAGAACCTGTGGGATCTCGATTCCCAGGTCGAGCAGGCCATGGATGCGCTGCGCTGTCCCCCGGATGATGCGGAGGTGAGCAAGCTCTCCGGTGGTGAGAAGCGCCGCGTCGCGCTCACCAAGCTCTTGTTGTCGAAGCCCGACCTGTTGCTCCTGGATGAGCCCACCAACCATCTGGACGCGGAATCGGTCGCCTGGCTCGAGCATTTCCTGAAGACTTACGACGGCACCGTCGTGCTCGTGACCCATGACCGCTATTTCCTCGACAATGTGACGGGATGGATCCTCGAGCTCGACCGGGGACGGGGTATTCCGTATGAGGGCAATTATTCGGCCTGGCTCGAGCAGAAGCAGAAGCGGCTCGAGCAGGAGGGGCGCGAAGAGGAGGCCCGTCAGCGCACCCTCAAGGACGAGCTGGAATGGGTGCGCCAGAGCCCGCGGGCGCGGCAGGCGAAATCCAAGGCGCGTCTCAACGCCTACGAGGAATTGCTCAACCAGGACGTGGCCGAGAAGGTCGCACGCCAACAGATCACCATTCCCCCCGGTCCGCGCCTGGGCAATGTGGTGATCGAGGCAGAGGATCTCACCAAGGCCTATGGCGACCGGCTGCTCATCGAAGGGCTCGATTTCAAGCTGCCCCCGGGCGGCATTGTCGGGGTGGTCGGCCCCAATGGCGCGGGCAAGACCACGCTGTTCCGAATGATCACCGGGCAGGAGACGCCCGACAAAGGCAGCCTCAGGATCGGCGAGACGGTGGTGCTCGGCTATGTCGACCAGTCGCGCGACACGCTCAACGCCAACAAGACCGTGTGGGAAGAGATTTCCGATGGCAATGATGTCATCTCGCTGGGCAAGCGGGAGGTTCCCTCACGCGCCTATGTGAGCTGGTTCAATTTCCGGGGCGGTGATCAGCAGAAGAAGGTGGGCGTGCTCTCAGGCGGTGAGCGAAATCGCGTTCACATCGCCAAGATGCTCAAGTCCGGCGCCAATGTAATCCTGCTGGACGAGCCGACCAATGATCTCGATGTGGACACGCTGAGGGCGCTCGAAGAGGCTTTGCTCGACTTTGCCGGATGCGCCGTAATCATCAGCCATGATCGCTGGTTCCTGGACCGTACGGCAACCCATATCCTCGCCTTCGAGGGCGACAGCCACGTGGAATGGTTCGAGGGCAATTTCGCGGCCTATGAAGAGGACAAGAAACGCCGCCTGGGCGAAGATGCCGTGCAGCCGCACCGGGTGAAGTACAAGCGTTTCGAGCGGGGCTGAGAGGATCAAGGAATTGATGATCACCCAATCTGATCAGTGCCCGTGCAGTTCGGGAAAGCCCTTCGGCCATTGCTGCGGGCCCTATATCGCCGGTGAAGCGGCGGCGCCCACGGCGGAGGCGCTGATGCGCTCGCGCTATTGCGCCTATGCGGTCCAGGCGATCGATTATCTCGAGGAAACGCTCGCCCCGAGCGCGCGCCGCGACTATGACCGACAGTCCGCGAGCGACTGGGCGCGCAACAGCGAATGGACGGGGCTCGAGGTGCTGGGCACGGAAGCCGGCGGGCCGCAAGATCGGGACGGCGTCGTCGAGTTCATCGCCCATTTCCGGGTCGATGGCACCGACCGCACCCATCACGAGACCTCGCGATTCACCCGACGGGACGGGCGCTGGTTCTATGTGGATGGCAGGGTCGGCCGCCGTCAGGAAACCGTGGTGCGGCAGACGCCCAAGGTCGGCCGCAACGATCCTTGCAGTTGTGGCAGCGGCAAGAAATACAAGAAATGCTGCGGGATGGCCGCCTGAGATCTCGGGCGGCAGCCTGCCAAGGGCTGTGGGCAGATTATGGTTTCGCTGCCTCGCCGATCGGTTCGTTACCGGGACGGGGCTGTGCCAATCATGTACCAGTCGAATAAAATCATTAGAATCGGGTAGCCTTTTCGTTCGGATCGGACGAAAGGATGTGCTGTCCACTGGTCTCGCGGGAGAACCAGCGTGCTCAAGCGGAAGACTGTGCCAATGAACAGGTTCGTTCTATTACTCTCCATACCGATTATGGCGCTCGCGGCGGGAACGGGTGCCTTTGCACAAAGCCGATCGTCCGAGGCGCTGGAGGCCTTCAGCGCGATCGTCAAGGCCAGGAATGCCGCGGAGGCTTGCGGGTTTCTCTCGTCGGACGAGATGGACGAGTTGAAGCATTATACGGCGCTGAGCGAGATCTCGGCGACGAAAGCATCTTCGGTCGCCGAGATGCAGGCGGTTCGCGACCGCGTCAGCAGCGAGTCGCCGCGGTGCTCCAGCAGCGAGGAACAATCGGTGCGCGCCATCATGGGTGAGGTGCGGACAGCGGTCGCAAGCAGCGGCAGTGGCCAGGCTGCGGCCGCCGCCGCGCCACGGGCGCCAGCGGTGACGCGAGCGCCGGAGACCGTGGTCCGGCAAGGCTTCGCCGCCGCTCCAACCCCACCGGCGCCCGTCGTGGTGCCGCCCGTGCAGAGCTCGAGCATCGCGCCTGTCAATCTCCGCGACCCGATCGCGCGGTATGGCGGCCAGGCCCGTGCCTATTTCCTCGAGCGCAAGTGCAACTATCTCGATTATGACACGGAGCTCGATTTCTGGCAGCGGCTGACCGCGCGCTATAAGGTCATGGTCACGCAGCACGCGCGGCGCCGGATCAATGCGGCGCAGATGGCCGGCGAGTCGGAGGCCAATGGCATCGCCTGCAGCAGCGCGGCGCGGGCGGCTGTGCTGGCCGGCTACAACGATCTGGTGGCCGTTTCCGGCCGGTAACAGTGATGTCAGCGCGGGCGGCCGCCGATAAAGCGCCGGAATAGCCGCCCAATGATCAGGGAGGACTATGGTGGCGAGGATCGGCTTTATCGGACTTGGGAACATGGGCGGGCCAATGGCGGCCAACCTGGTGAAGGCTGGCCACACGGTCCGCGGATATGACCTCGCCGCTGCGGCGGTCGAGAAATTCGCAGGTCTGGGTGGCCATCAGGCGGGCTCCATGGCGGAGGCGGTCAGAGGCGCGGATGTGGTGATCACCATGCTGCCCGCCGGCCAGCATGTGCGCGAGGCTTATCTGGGCGAGGGCGGCATTCTCGCAGCTGCCGCGTCCCATGCGCTCTTGATCGACTGTTCCACCATCGATGTCGACAGTGCCCGGGCGGTGGGCTCTGCTGCGGCCGAGAAGGGGCTGGCGATGGTCGATGCGCCGGTCTCCGGCGGTGTCGGGGGTGCCGAGGCTGCCACGCTGACCTTCATGGTTGGGGGACCGGAGGAGGCGTTCGCCAAGGCCCAGCCCTATCTTGCGGCGATGGGCAAGACCATCGTTCACACCGGTGCCAGCGGAACCGGTCAGGCCGCCAAGATCTGCAACAACATGATCCTTGGAATTTCGATGATCGCGGTGTGCGAAGCCTTTGCCCTTGCTGAAAAGCTTGGCCTTGATCATCAAAAGCTGTTCGATGTGTCTTCGAAATCTTCCGGACAGTGCTGGTCGCTGACCACCTATTGCCCTGTGCCGGGACCCGTGCCGACCTCGCCCGCCAATCGCGACTACAAGGCCGGGTTCACCGCCGCCATGATGCTCAAGGATCTCAAGCTCGCGCAGGATGCGTCCGCGGCTGTGGGCGCACAGACGCCACTCGGCGCCGAGGCGGAGGCCCTCTATTCGCGCTTTGCGGAGGCCGGGCATGGATCGGTCGACTTCTCCGGCATCATCAAGATGCTGCGCGAGCGCGGCTGAGACGATCGTCTATCGAATTGCACACGCGGGAAGATGCTGGCTAACAATCTATTCAGGATGTGTGTCAAGGCTTTCGCAAGATCCACGAAGCATTTGATTCACATTGTAAGAAAAATCCGGCATCTTTCCTCACGTCAAAGTCGTCTAAGCTTATGTTAACCCAGCGGTTTGAGACGATTTTAACGCGCATTGCCTGAACCTGCCGACCATAAGACGAGGACTGCGTAAGATCCTCCATTGGTCAGGCAGGTATCAGACATGAATGTCGCAAATGAGAGAGCTCCGCGTCCCGAAGGTGACCGCAAGGAAGCAATCAAGAGCAGCTATCTCGAGTCGCTGACGCTGATCGAGCGGTTGCATCGACGACTGCTCGATGTGGTAAAGGACGAGTTCGAGCGCACGGGCGAGCAGGAAATCAACGCCGTGCAGGCGCTGTTGCTGTTCAATATCGGCGACAGCGAGCTCACGGCAGGCGAGCTCAGGTCCCGCGGTCACTATCTCGGCTCAAACGTTTCCTACAACCTCAAGAAGCTGGTCGAGGGCGGCTATATCAACCACGAGCGCTCGCCGGCGGACAAAAGGTCGGTCCGGATCAGCCTGACACCGCGCGGGCAGGAGGTGCGGCGGCGGGTCGATGCGCTCTATGACCGGCATCTCGGCTCGATCGAGGCGGTCGGCGGCCTCTCGGCGGACGAGTTCTACCGGCTCAACCGGTCACTGGCGCGGCTCGAACGGTTCTGGCTCGATCAAATCCGTTACCGGCTGTAGCAAATTCGCATCACGTTGTATTAAAAGGCTTGAGATCGCAAAGGTTTAGGGGAGCCGGCGGAAGGTGGTTCATTCTGTTGCGGATCGTTAGGGTCCCGTTTACCTTAGGCGCGCCATAATTCCTTGCGTATGCTTTTTGACCGAAGTGTCTGAGGCTGCTAAGAGGCCATCATCATGATAGCCCTTGCGAAATGACCGGCTTGGCGGCCACTCAGCATCTTGTGAACAGTTTGGGACCCGATATGACGGCCAGTCTTGCCATTTTGCGTCGTTCCACCTCACGCCGCAAATTCCTTCTGGGAGGCCTCGCGGCCACCACGAGCTTGGTTGTCGGCTTCAGCGAGAGCGTCCGCGCCGAGGCGCCGGCCAATTTCTCGGCCTGGAACAGCGTTCAGCAGATGGCGCCGACCATCACCTATGTCGCGTATGGAAAGAACGTGCAGCCGATGCTCAACAGCATGAGCGAGGCGAGCCTTCAGGATGCCATCGCGCGCTACGAGATCATCGCCTCCCGCGGCGGTTGGCCAATGCTTCCGCCTGGCCAGAAGCTCAGCAAAGGCGGGCAGGGGCAGCTCGTGGGCATGCTGCGCGACCGGCTGGCGATCGAGGGCTACGGCGCGCATGGAGGCGCCGACCCGATGGTGTTTGACGCCGGACTTGCCGACGCCGTGAAGAAATTCCAGAAGAATCACGGGCTGATGACGACCGGCACGGTCGATAACGAGACGATCAATGCGCTCAATGTGCCGGTCGAGGAGCGGCTGTTCACCATGCGCGCAAATCTGCCGCGCATGAAGGAATATGCGAAAAATCTCGGTGCCCATTACATCACCATCAATATCCCCGCCACGCAGCTCGAGACGGTGGAGAATGGCACCGTCTATTCCGTGCACAATGTGGTGGTTGGCATGACAGACCGGCCGAGCCCGGTGGTGCTGAGCCGCGTGAGCGACGTGACCTTCAATCCTTACTGGATCGCACCGGCCAGCATCGTGAAGAAGGACATCATCCCGAAGGCGCAGAAGGACCCGAGCTTCCTCATCCAGCAGCGCATCCGCATCCATGACGGCCTCGGCGGACCCGAGATCGATCCGATGAGCATCGACTGGTCCACTCTCGATCCAGAGCGCTACATTTTCCGCCAGGATCCGGGCGATGACAATGCGATGGCGACGGTGAAGATCCACTTCCCCAACAAGTACGCCGTCTACATGCATGACACGCCCACCAAGAACCTGTTCACGGCCGAAGCGCGGTATTTCAGCTCGGGCTGCGTGCGCGTCGACCAGGTGCATATCGTGACGGAGTGGTTGTTGCGCGCCAATGCCGGGTGGGATCGCTCCCGCATCGAGCAGGTGATCGCGAGCGGCCAGAACACCAAGGTCGACGTGGTCCAGAACACACCGGTGCGCATGGTCTATATGACGGCTTGGGCGATGCCGGATGGCACCGTCAATTTCCGGCCTGATATCTATCGGCTCGATGGAACGGGCTTTGTCGCAGGCCAGCCAGAGCCGATCGACCAATATGCCGGGATGACGCCTCAACCGAGCGGTGGTGCGCAGCCGACCATGGCGGTCTCCGCGCCGGGCGGCCAAGCACCGGTTGCGGGTGCGCGTGACGCCTGGCAGCGGGCGAATGGCGGCACTTACTAGAGCGTGCCGGCCATCGTAGCGGCCCGGTATCGCTGAGATTGGGAAACGGCGGCATCTCGCAAGAGGCCGCCGTTTTACCTGCCATACGACCTCACACGTTCATGGAAGTGCGGCAATCCGCGACTGCGGCAATGGGTGCGCATGACCGGTCCTGATTGACATGTTAGGTGCTTGCCGTTGCACCAGGATCAAGAGATTCTAAGCTGCATTCCGCAGTGGCTGGGGTAAGCCTCGTCAGCACCGCCTATCCGCGCGGAATGCTCGCCGCCCCGGAGCTGCCGGCGCAAACTTGTCGACGCCTGCGCAGTCGGGGTGCCGACATCGTCGCGAGGTACCGATGGTCGACTATGACGCGATCTTTAGACACGCGGTTGGCGCCCTCAAGCAGGAGGGCCGGTATCGGTATTTCGCCGATCTGAAGCGCATGCGCGGCAAGTATCCTCGAGCGATCCTGCGCGGGGCAGATGGCGAACGCGAGGTCACAATCTGGTGCTCGAATGACTATCTGGGCATGGGGCAGCATCCCAAGGTCATTGCGGCGATGCACGAGGCGCTGGACGAGACGGGGGCGGGCTCGGGCGGCACCCGGAATATTTCGGGCACGACCCGTTATCATGTGGAGCTCGAGCGGGAACTCGCCGACCTTCATCAGAAGGACGGGGCGCTGCTGTTCAACTCGGGCTATATGGCCAATGAGGCGACGCTGTCGACGCTGGCGCGGCTCATGCCCGGCTGCATCATCCTGTCGGATGAGCTCAATCATGCCTCGATGATCGAAGGCATCAAGCACGGCCGCAGTGAGAAGCAGATCTTCCGGCATAACGATCTTGACGATCTCGAGCGGCGGCTCGCTCAGCTTCATCCCGATCGGCCAAAGATCGTGGCGTTCGAATCCGTCTATTCCATGGATGGGGATATCGCGCCGATCGCCGAGATCTGCGCGCTCGCCAAACGCTATGGCGCGCTGACCTATCTCGACGAGGTGCATGCGGTGGGGCTCTATGGCCCGCGGGGCGGTGGCATTGCCGAGCGGGATGGGGTTCTCGATCAGGTCGATATCATCGAGGGGACGCTTGCCAAGGCCTTCGGACTGATGGGCGGCTATATCACGGCCTCTGACGTGCTGATCGATGCGATCCGCTGCCATGCGCCGGGCTTCATCTTCACCACGTCGCTTGCGCCGGTGCTGGCAGCAGGAGCCGTCGCCAGCATCCGCCATTTGAAGATCTCGCAGGACGAGCGGGCGCGCCAGCAAAGGCAGGCGGCCAGGCTCAAGCAGATGCTCGGCGAGCGCGGCCTGCCAGTGATGGCGTCCCCCAGCCATATCGTGCCGCTGCTGGTGGGCGATCCCGTATCCTGCAAGCTGATCAGCGACCGGCTGCTGGATGAGTTCTCAATCTACGTGCAGCCGATCAACTATCCGACCGTGCCCCGGGGAACAGAGCGGCTGCGCCTGACCCCCGGCCCGTTGCATAGTGACGCGGATCTCGCCTTCCTCGTGGATGCGCTGGACGGGCTCTGGCAGCAATTGTCGCTCGATCGGGCCGCCTAGTCTTTACCCTAGGAAGTTTACCGCCACATTTGCCCTTCTCCGGTGCTTTGCCCGCACGCCGCTGTGTGCTAATGCGGCATCGGGTGCCATCCTCTTGCGTCAAAAGGAACTGCCGATGTCGACCTCAACCAGCCGGGATGTTGCGGCGCCGCAGCGCGCTTTCTTTAGCGAAAGCCTCAGCCAACGCGACCCCGACCTTGCCGCGGCCATCGCCAAGGAGCTCGGACGACAGCAGCACGAAATCGAGCTGATCGCTTCGGAGAATATCGTCTCGCGGGCGGTGCTTGAGGCGCAAGGATCGATCCTGACCAACAAATATGCGGAGGGTTATCCCGGCCGGCGCTATTACGGCGGCTGTCAATATGTCGATGTGGCTGAGGAGCTCGCCATCAGCCGCGCAAAGGCCCTGTTTGACTGCGGCTTTGCCAATGTGCAGCCTCATTCGGGCGCGCAGGCGAACCAGACGGTGTTCCTCGCGCTTCTGCAGCCGGGCGATACGTTCCTGGGCTTGAGCCTCGCGGCCGGCGGCCATCTCACCCATGGCGCTGCCCCGAACCTTTCGGGCAAGTGGTTCAAGGCGGTCCAGTACGGCGTGAGGAAGGATGATCACCTCATCGATTTCGACGAGGTTGCCCGCTTGGCGCGCGAGCATAAGCCAAAGCTGATCGTCGCCGGCGGTTCAGCCTATCCCCGCGTCATCGACTTCAAACGGTTCCGTGAGATCGCGGATGAGGTCGGGGCCTATTTCATGGTGGATATGGCTCATTTCGCCGGGTTGGTTGCGGCGGGCGTTCACCCAAGCCCGTTCCCCTATGCGCATGTGGCGACCACCACCACCCATAAGACCCTCCGGGGCCCGCGCGGCGGCATGGTGCTCACCAATGACGAGGAGATCGCGAAGAAGATCAATTCCGCGCTGTTCCCGGGGCTTCAGGGCGGGCCGCTCATGCATGTGATCGCGGCCAAGGCAGTGGCGTTCGGTGAGGCTTTGCAGCCGGAGTTCAAGACCTACGCGCGGACGGTGGTCGAGAATGCCAAGGTGCTCGCGGGCGTGCTCAAAGAAAACGGCTTCGATATCGTGTCCGGCGGCACCGATACGCATCTGATGCTCGTTGACCTGCGGCCCAAGGGGCTCAAGGGCAAGGATGCGGAAGCCGCACTGGGGCGCGCCAATATCACCTGCAACAAGAACGGGGTGCCGTTCGATCCGGAGAAGCCGACCGTCACATCCGGCATCCGCCTCGGCACGCCGGCGGCAACGACGCGCGGGTTCGGCCCGGCCGAGTTCCGCCAGGTGGGCGAGATGATCATCGAGGTGCTTGATGGCCTTGTGCACAATGGGGAACAGGGCAATGCTGCCGTTGAAGCAGCGGTCAAGCAAAAGGCGATCGACCTGACCAGCCGCTTCCCGATCTATAGCTGACGGGCTCAGCGGAAAGGGGGGTTTAGGGATGCGTTGCCCCTATTGCGGGAATACCGAGACACAAGTGAAGGATTCCCGGCCAACAGAGGACAATGGCGCCATCCGGCGCCGTCGCTTCTGCCCGGACTGCGGCGGCCGGTTCACCACCTTCGAGCGGGTACAGCTGCGTGAGCTGATCGTGGTCAAGCGGTCTGGCCGGCGGGTGCCGTTCGAGCGTGACAAGCTCATGCGGTCGCTCCAGATTGCCCTGCGCAAGCGGCCGGTGGACCCTGAACGGGTCGAGCGGATGGCCAGCGGTATAGTCAGGCGGCTTGAGAGCCAGGGCGAAACCGAAATCCGCTCCGAGACGATCGGCAAGCTGGTGATGGAGGCGTTGAAGGCACTCGACGACGTTGCCTATGTGCGCTTTGCCTCGGTCTACAAGAACTTCCGCGAGGCCAAGGATTTCGAGGAATTACTGGGAGAGCTGAGCGGCGAAGGGGAGCGCTCGCTCGACGAGACATCGGAATGAGTTCCAAGCCTGCCCCGCAGCCGGCCGCGGCTGATGTGCGGGGCCATGATGCGCATTTCATGGACCTCGCCCTGAGGCTTGGCCGGCGCAATCAAGGCAATACCGGCGCCAATCCGGCGGTCGGCTGCGTGATCGTGGATGAGGACGTCAGCCCGCCACGCATTATCGCGGTGGGCTGGACCGGCCGCGAGGGACGGCCGCATGCAGAACAGGTGGCGCTGGCGCGTGCAGGTGATCAGGCGCGCGGCAAGACCGCCTATGTGACGCTCGAGCCCTGCGCCCATTACGGCAAGACGCCGCCCTGCGCGAAAGGGCTCATCGATGCCGGCATCGCGCGAGTGGTCACGACATTCGATGACCCAGATCCACGCGTTTCCGGCCGCGGCAATGCGATGCTTCGCGCGGCGGGGATTGCGGTCGTCACCGGGGTTGGCAGCGCGGAAGCGAGGCTTGATCTTACGGGCTTTCTTTCGCGCATGGAGCGGGGCCGGCCGCATGTGATCCTCAAGCTTGCCGTCTCACCGGATGGCAAGATCGCCGAGCGGCCGGGCGTTGCCACCGCCATCACCGGCCCGCAAGCGCGAGCCCATAGCCATATGATGCGGGCAGCATCGGATGCCATTCTGGTGGGGCACCGCACGATCATCGTCGATGACCCACTGCTGACATGCCGCCTGCCCGGCATGACCGATCGCTCGCCAGTCCGGGTGGTGGTCGCCTCCGCCGGGCTCATTCCCCTGCAGGCAAGCCTGTTGCGTGATGTGAGCGTCACGCCGGTCTGGGTTTTGGCGCAGCGAGAGCCTTCGCCCGGGGCGTGGACCGCACTCGAATCGCTCGGGGTTTCCATGATCATCTGCGGCGGCGATCCCGAGGGGGTTGATCTCGCGCGCGGCCTTCATGAACTTGCGCAGCGCGGGATCGGGCGGGTGCTGGTGGAAGGGGGCGCCGTCATCGCCAGGGCCTTACTCGAGGCAGATCTGGTGGATGAGGTCGCCTTATTCACAGCCTCGCGCCCGTTGGGTCCAGCGGGTGTCGATGCGCTGGCGGGCTTGCCGCTCGGCGCCATTACCCAGTCGGAGCGCTTCGTTGCGACCGGGCAAGAAAGATTTGGCGAAGATCGGCTGACGGTCTATGTCAGGCGGTTGCAGCTCACCATATAGGGGCGGCTGGCCATACGGGCTGGCGCTAGGGCATATTGATGTTTACCGGAATTGTTACAGATATCGGCGAGCTGGTCGACATGCGCGACGAGGGCGACCGGCGGCTGAGCATTGCCTGTGGCTATGATCCCGAGGAAATCGCCATCGGGGCCTCGATCGCCTGCGCCGGCATTTGTCTCACGGTGATTGAGACGGGGCGCCACAAGAATGATCGGGGTTTGTTCGTGGTGCAGGCCTCGCAGGAGACGCTGAATTTCACAACGCTCGGTGGCTGGAAAATCGGCCAGAGGATCAATCTTGAGCGGGCGCTCAAGCTCGGCGATGAGCTCGGCGGCCACCTGGTCACAGGACATGTGGATGGGGTGGCCGAGGTGCTGAGCCGCGAGGATGAGGGCCAGTCGGTCAGGTTCACCTTTGCTGCTCCAGAGCATCTGGCGAAATTCATCGCCCCAAAGGGCGCGGTGACCCTCGATGGCACCTCGCTCACGGTGAACGAAGTGGATGGCAATGTGTTCGGCGTGAATATCATTCCGCACACCCAGCAGGTGACGACCTGGGGCGGGGTTCGCCCGGGGGATCGCGTTAACATTGAAATCGATATGATGGCGCGTTATGTGGCGCGGCTGAACGCCTATGCCTGAGCGCGCAGGCCATCACCCGAGATTGAGGCAGTATCGCACATGAGCTTTCCGCGCATATTGATCATCGAGGCGCGCTTTTACGACGAGCTGCTCGACGAGCTGGTCCGCGGCGCGGTCGAGGCCCTGGAAGAAGAGGGCGCGAGTTTCGAGCGGATCAGCGTGCCCGGCGCGCTCGAGATCCCGGCCGCGATCAGCTTTGCCGAGGCGGGCGGCAAAGCCAGGTTTGACGGTTATGTCGCACTCGGTTGCGTCATTCGCGGGGAGACTTACCATTTCGAGGTGGTGGCAAATGAGTCAGCGCGCGCCTTGATGGACCTCAGCATCAATCGCGGCCTTGCCATCGGCAATGGTATCTTGACGGTTGAGGATGATGATCAAGCCTGGGCACGGGCCCGGGTTGACGGATTGAACAAGGGTGGAGCGGCGGCACGGGCCGCTGTGCAGATGGCGCGGCTCAAGCTCGAGCTGCAGGAATAGCGGGATGTCGCAGCAGGTGAAAAAATCCTCAGTGCCGGTTCTCAGCGCCCGAACGGCGGCGCGGCTGGGTGCGGTGCAGGCGCTCTATCAGATGGATGTGGTGCAGGCCCCCCTGGCGGATGTGCTCGCGGAATTCGGCTCGTGGCGACTCGGCAATGATTTCGATGACGGCCAATGCGGGCCGGCGGATTTTCCTTTCCTGCGCGATATCGTGACCGGCGTTCTGCGCGAGCAGTTGCGGATCGATCCCTTGATCAACAGCGCGCTCGCGGAAGGGTGGACGCTCAACCGGCTCGATTCCACCCTGCGCGCGATCGTGAGGGCTGCCACCTATGAGCTGATCGCCCGGCCGGACGTGCCGGTGAGGGTGGTCATCAACGAGTATCTCCAAGTCACCAATGCATTCTTCGGCGATGACGAGCGCCGGTTCGTCAATGGCGTGCTCGACCGGCTCGGTCGTGATATTCGCGCCGGGGAATTCTCCGCCTAGAGCGTTTTGCTTTTCGGCGACTGCGTGCCCATTCGCCCGAGGAGGCTGAGGACATGCCCACGCGCGAACAGGCCTTGATTCAGGCGATTTTCGCCCCCCTAACCGCGGGCTTCGAGGGGGCTGTCCATCTGCGCGATGATGCGGCGAGCTTCACGCCGGCCCCGGGCATGGATCTCGTGGTGACCACAGACAGCCTGGTCGCGGATGTGCATTTCCTGCGCAACGATGACCCGGCTCTGATCGCGAAGAAGGCGCTCAGGGTCAATCTCTCCGACCTTGCCGCAAAGGGCTCCGTCGCCCGCGCCTATCTCCTGGCCATTGCGCTCTCACCATCCGAGGATGAGGCCTGGCTCAAGCGGTTCGCACGAGGGCTCGAAGAGGATCAGGAGCGTTTCGGCTGCGCCCTGATCGGTGGCGATACCGTCGCAAAGCCCGGGCCGCTCAGCCTGACGATCACAGCTTTCGGCGAGGTGCCTGCGGGCCGCATCGTGCGCCGGGGTGGCGGGCGGGCAGGGGACATGCTCTTCGTCTCCGGCACGATCGGTGACGGTGCCTTGGGGCTCAGGGCAGCACAGGGAAAATTCCAGGGCCAGGCAGCCGATGACCTCAAGCAGCGCTATTGGCTACCGCAGCCTAGGGTTGAGCTTGCGCCTGTGCTGCTTGCCCATGCGCATGCCGCCATGGATATTTCCGATGGCTTGATCGGTGATCTCGGCATGTTGTGCGAAGCCTCGGGCCTGTCGGCCGAGATTGTGGCGGAGAAGGTGCCGTTATCGGCCGGTGCGCGAAGCCTCGTTGCGGGCGATCCAAGCCTGCTCGAGACGTGCCTTACCGGAGGCGATGATTACGAGATCCTCTGCGCCATTCCACCGGAACGGGCGCCAGCCTTCGCGCAGGAGGCTGCGGCAGCGTGCATTCCGGTTACGGCAATCGGGCAGATGGTCGAGGGATCAAATCCGCCCCTGTGCCGTGATGCAGCGGGGCGGCCCATGACATTCGCGCGCAGCTCCTACAGCCATATTCCGTAATCGTCATTGAAGCGCGGCGAAAGCAGGACTAGTCTCCGCGGGCGATGACAACTGCCGCAACCACCTCCCCAGCCCTCACGGATGACCGGCAGGCCCGCCGCAACGCGCTGCTGCTGGCAGCCGCACAGGCGCTCTATTCCTCGAATTCGGTGATCATCATCACCACGGGCGGGCTCATTGGCAGCATGCTTGCGCCAAGCCCGGTCTGGGCCACGGTGCCGGTTTCAGCCTTCGTGGTCGGGACCGCGACCAGCACCGTGCCAGCCTCGCTGCTTATGGGGCGCGTGGGGCGGCGGAGCGGGTTCCTCATCGGCGCGTTGATCGGGATGCTGGGGGCGTTTTTTGCGGCTTTTGCGATCTACCAGCGCAGCTTTGCACTGTTCTGCCTGGCGACGCTGATCAGCGGCAGCTATCAGGCCTTCGGTCAATATTACCGGTTCGCGGCGGCCGATACCGCTTCCCCAAGCTTCAGGCCACGGGCCATTGCCTGGGTGATGATCGGCGGGATCATCTCGGCCTTCATCGGGCCCTTCGTGGTCATGGGCACGCGCGATCTGTTGGCGCCGGTCACCTTCGCCGGCTGCTATCTCGCATCCGCCATGCTCGCGATCCTGGCGATGGGCGTGCTCGCCTTTCTCGACATACCGCTGGTGCGCCAGGGATCTCATGGGGGAAACGCGCGCCCCTTGCCCGAGATCCTGAAGCAGCCGCGGCTCATCGTGGCCATCATCGCGGGCATGATGAGCTTCGGCATGATGAATTTCGTCATGACCTCGACGCCGCTCGCCATGGTCGGCTGCGGGTTCAGCTTCGATGCGGCGGCGTGGGTCATTCAATGGCATGTGCTGGCCATGTATGTGCCGAGCTTCTTCACGGGCCGGCTGATCAGCCGGTTCGGGGCACCGCTCATCGTGGCCGCCGGCATGGTGCTTCTGGCGGGCGCCGGGGTTGCGGGCCTCACCGGCATCAGCTTCGGGCATTTTTCCGCAGCCCTCATCCTGCTCGGCATCGGCTGGAATTTCGGCTTTGTCGGCGCGACCACGATGGTCACCGATTGCTACCAGACCTCCGAACGAAGCAAGGTTCAGGCGGTCAATGACTTCGCCGTGTTTACGACGGTTGCGCTCTCCTCGCTTTCCTCGGGCCAGCTCCTCAGCCTGTTCGGCTGGGAAGCGGTGACGCTATCGCTGTTCCCGATGGTTGGACTGGTGCTCGTGCTCCTGGCCTGGCTCTGGTTCAGTAACCATCGACGCATCGCGGTTGAGCCGTAATCGTCCAGAGCGCGAGGTCAGTTTTGACCACACGTGAGCCGCAAGTTCCGCAAAATTGAGCGGGCAGTTCTTTCAAGATTCCCAAAACAGCACATCCAGAGTGAGACGGCGTCCCGGCCAGTTTTCGCGTCCGATTCTCTTCTGCCCGCACTCTCGCTGCGAAAAAAGCCTTCGTGCTGTTCCTTAAAGGGGGATTGCGCAAAGTTCCGCGGCAGATTTCGCATTGCAGCATGCCTCGCCGTCCCTGGCGCGAGTGCCTGAGATCATTGGGTTTATTATCACACTGTGCAGTATTCGCGGACAGGCGCCGGTTGCCTGGCGCCATTCTTGTTGCAACGCGCAGCAGAATTCGGTGATCATCCTTCCAACTCTGCGTCGGGCGAAATGGGCTCAAGCCCAGCGGCCAAGACAAGGCCGGCTGGACCTGAGGGGATTGTGTGGAAAGCTCAGGGAAGAACAAATGACTCTCCAAATCTGGCTGATCATAGCGTGCGGGGCGTTGTCGATCGTCTATGGCATATGGGCCATCCAGTCGCTCATGGCGGCTGATGGCGGGAATGCCCGGATGCGCGAAATTGCTGGTGCCGTGCAGGAAGGCGCCATGGCCTATCTCGCGCGGCAATACACCACCATCGCCATTGTCGGCGTCGTCATCTTCATTATCGTCGCCTTGCTGCTCGGCGTGCCGGTGGCCATCGGCTTTGCAGTGGGCGCCATTCTGTCGGGGGCGGCAGGCTATATCGGCATGCTGGTCTCGGTGCGCGCCAATGTCCGCACCGCACAGGCGGCAACCCAGAGCCTTGCGTCAGGTTTAGGGATCGCGTTCAGGGCGGGTGCGGTGACCGGGCTTCTGGTTGCAGGCCTCGCATTGCTGGCGGTCGCGGTCTATTTCATGGTGCTCACCCAGATCCTGGGCTATGCACCTGGCGACCGGGTGGTCATTGACGCGCTCGTGGCACTCGGCTTTGGCGCTTCCCTGATCTCCATCTTCGCCCGTCTTGGCGGCGGCATCTTCACCAAAGGCGCGGATGTGGGCGGCGACCTCGTGGGCAAGGTCGAGGCCGGCATTCCGGAGGATGATCCGCGAAACCCGGCGACCATCGCAGATAATGTGGGCGACAATGTCGGCGACTGTGCAGGCATGGCCGCCGACCTGTTCGAAACCTATGCGGTGACCGTGGTCGCGACCATGGTGCTTGCCTCCATCTATTTCGCGGGCACCGCTTTGGCTGGGCCGATGATGATCTATCCGCTGGCAATCGGGGCCGCCTGCGTGATCACCTCGATCATCGGCACCTTCTTCGTGCGTCTGGGCTCAAGCCAATCCATCATGGGTGCGCTTTACAAGGGGGTGATCGTCACCGGTATCCTGTCGCTCCTGGCGCTGCTGCCGGTCACGGCAATGATTGTGGGCCTCTCCACGGAAATGACGGTCGGGGATCGTACATTCACCGGCTGGGATCTGTTCTGGTGCGGTGTGGTCGGCCTGGCGGTCACCGCCCTCATCATCGTGATCACCGAATATTATACCGGCACCAATTTCCGGCCGGTGAAGTCGATCGCGCAGGCCTCGGTTTCGGGTCACGGGACCAATGTGATCCAAGGGCTTGCGATCTCGCTCGAGGCAACGGCCCTTCCGGCCCTGGTCATCGTCGCGGCGATCATCATCGCCTATAGCCTTGCGGGCCTGTTCGGGATCGCCATCGCCGTCACCACCATGCTGGCGCTCGCGGGCCTCATCGTCGCGCTCGATGCCTTCGGACCGGTGACGGACAATGCAGGCGGGATCGCCGAAATGGCAGACCTGCCGGCGGATGTGCGCAAGACGACCGACGCGCTCGATGCGGTCGGCAATACCACCAAGGCGGTCACCAAGGGCTATGCCATCGGCTCGGCCGGTCTCGGCGCGCTGGTGCTGTTTGCGGCCTATACAGAGGACCTGCGGCATTTCACAAGCAACGCGGCGCAGTTCCCCTATTTCAATGGCATTGGCGATATCACCTTCTCGCTCTCCAACCCCTACGTGGTGATCGGGCTCATGCTGGGCGGCCTGTTGCCCTATCTTTTCGGCGGCATCGCGATGACCGCGGTCGGGAGGGCGGCAAGCGCGATCGTGGAAGAGGTGCGGCGGCAATTCCGGGAAAAGCCGGGTATCATGGAGGGGCGCGATCGGCCCGACTACAAGACGGCCGTCGACCTTCTGACCAAGGCGGCGATCAAGGAAATGATCGTGCCCTCGCTGTTACCGGTGCTCTCGCCGATCGTGGTCTATTTCGTGATCAATGCCATTGCCGGCAAAAATGCTGCCTTCTCGGCGCTGGGGGCCATGCTCCTGGGCGTCATCATCACCGGCCTGTTCGTCGCGATTTCCATGACGGCGGGCGGTGGTGCGTGGGACAATGCCAAGAAGTTCATCGAGGATGGTCATCACGGTGGCAAGGGATCGGACGCGCACAAGGCGGCGGTCACGGGTGACACGGTGGGCGATCCTTACAAGGATACGGCCGGGCCGGCGGTCAATCCGATGATCAAGATAACCAATATCGTCGCACTGCTGCTGCTGGCGGTGCTCGCCCATAGCGGCTGAGGTCGATCACATGCCCCCCCGCGGACATTGAGCCGTCTGCGGGGAGCTCAAGAATCGCAATCTAAGGTTGTGAAAAGGTTCTAGGCCTATTCTCGCTCCAGTATCACTGATTGGAGCGAGATTGAGCCCATGGCTGATCTTAACACTGTCTATCACGCGCAGATGACGGCGCTAAACCAATTCCGCGCAACCTATGGCTCGCCAATGGCCAGCGGCAATAGCTGGGATGTTGCGATGGCGATGCTGAGGGCGGCCAAGACTGTCGGCGCGAGCCAGGGGGAGGCGCTGAGCGTCCTCAATACAATCGTTCAGCAGTCCCCTGACCTTACTTACAATGGGGAGGATATGAGCTTCATCCAGTTCGCCTCGGCCGGCATTTTCTAGAATGCATCCGCGCCCGTCCGAGCCCGCAGCCCCGACAGCATCAGCTGGACGGTTGGCGCGGTGTGATTGGCGTGATCTGCCCGAGGGCGAGATGATCCTCGAGCAGAGCCGCCGCCGACAGGAGTGCGGCCTCCGCATGGGCCGGTGCCACCAATTGTAAGCCCACCGGCAGGCCTGCTGCGGTGAAACCCGCGGGGATCGATATGGCGGGTGAGGAGACAAGCGTGATCGCATAGGCGATCGCCAGCCAGTCGATATAGGTGTTGAGGGCTTGGCCCGCGCATTCCGCGAGATAGCGCTGCTCGATGGGGAAAGCGGCCACTATGGTCGCGGGGCACAGGAGCAGGTCATAATCCCCAAAGAAGGCCGCCATCCGGTTGAACATGGCGGCGCGCTGTGCTTCGGCGCGGGCAATGTCGCGGGTGGTGAGCCTCAGCCCCTGCTCGATGTTCCAGACGACATCGGGCTTCAGCAGATTGCGATGGCTGTCATAGAGCGCACCAAGACCCGTCACGAAGTTGCGGGCACGCAGCACCTGGAAGCACTCATGGGCTTCAGAGAGATCGGGATGAGCCTCCTCAACGACGACGCCTGCCTCGCCGAAGCGATGAGCGGCGCGCCGGCAGGTTTCGGCGACCTCAGGGTCGACCGGCGTTATGCCGAGATCGGCGCTGAAGGCGATGCGGCGTGGTGCCTTCCGGCTGCGCGCAGCGTCCAGAAAGCTCGTGGCAGGGCGAGGGCGGGAGCGGGGATCCTCGGGGGATGATCCGGTCATCGCATCAAGCAAGAGCGCCAGATCCTCGACATCGCGCGCCATGGGGCCCTCAACCGAGAGGGTATCATCGATGATCGCGCCGGGGGTGAAGGCAATGCGACCGGGGGAGGGGCGCAGGCCCACCACGCCGCAGAAGCTCGCGGGATTGCGCAGCGAGCCTCCCATATCCGAGCCATGGGCGAGCCAGGCGGTGCCGGAGGCGAGTGCGGCTGCCGCACCGCCAGACGAGCCGGCCGTCGTGCGGCTCAGATCCCAGGGATTGCGCGTTGCCCCGAATACCTCGTTGAAGGTCTGCCCGCCCGCTCCGAATTCGGGGGTATTGGATTTGGCATAGATCAGGGCGCCCTCGGCTTCGAGATGCTCAACCAGGATGTCGGAGCGCTCAGGCCTGGTGTCGGCGAAGATCAGAGAGCCGCGGGTCGAGCGGACGCCCGCAACATCGGTCAGATCTTTGATCGGCAGGGGTATGCCGGCGAGCAGGCCGCGCTCATCGATCGGGCGTCGCATCAGCTCATCTGCGGCTTTGCGGGCACGATCAAAGCAGAGGATGGGCAGCGCGTTCACGGCCGGTTCGACCTCGGCAATCCGGGTCTCGAGCGCATCAAGCAGCTCGTGAGGCGAGACGTCGCCGCGCTTGAGCAGGGTCACGACATCGCGGGCACGCAGGGCAATAAGATCAGATGAGGCGGTCAAAGCACTTTCCCCCTGCCGGCCGATACCAGTCATCGGCACGGTTGAACGTTTATCAAGGATTGTAACGTCGAGGAGATGCGGGCGAACAGGGCTATTGCTTCCATACCCACAACCGGCACCCGATGACCATTCCGTTTGGTTTTGTCGTTGCAGCGGCTCCGCTCCAGCAACCGCGGCAAGGTACCGGGATCGGATCACATGCCCCGTCTCAGCATGCTCACATTCCAGTCGCGGTGCCAGGCGATCAGGCCCCAGATCATGCCGATCAGCATCCAGAAGTGCCGCCAGTGATCGGTGTCGACGATCAGCCCCTCGAGCGCGAGTGGAATGAAGGTGGAAGCCAGCACAATGGCATAGCCGCGCCAAGGGGTGGTGGAGAAGACCATGCGCAGGATGCCGACAATGCTGCCCACCACGAGCGCGATATAGGCGACACCACCAAGCCAGCCCGTCTGCAGGAACATATAGAGATAAACATTGTGAGGCTGCTCGCCCCAGAAATAGCCGAAATCATCTTGGCCATAGCCGAGGGGGGCGGCGAGGATCCAGCGGATCGCGAGCGCCTGGCCATCGAAACGGCCGCTGCCGCCGCTGTCATAGCTCTGATTGAGGCCGGCGCGCACCGACAGCATCTCGCTCACCCCCGGCAGGTTCAAGGCGGCGACGATGGCGAGGGCGAAAATGACGATGGCGCAGATACCGAGAAAGATGATCCGCAGGTTGAAGGCGCGGTCGCGGCTGGTGGCGACCAGCAGGACGACGCAGATCAGGGTCGAGAGCGCGAAATGCCCCCAGGCGCCGCGCGAGAAGCTCAGAAAGAGGCCGAGCACCACCACCAGCAGCATGGCCAGCCATATGAGCCCTTTGGCGAGCGGGCGCGTCAGGACCAGCTGCAAGGCATAGATGCCGCCCACGATGAGGAAGGGGCCGAAGACGTTCGGGTCCTTGAAGGCGCCTTTGGCACGGCCATACTCGGTGAAGAGCTCGTGAGTGCCGGGCATGAGGTTGAAATAACCGATGATACCGAGCGCTGCTGAGATGACGGCGGCCGCCGCATGGCCGCCGAGGATCGCCTTAAGGCCGCGATCCGGATTGGTGTAGGTTGCGCTCGCGACGATGAACATGATCACCATGAGATAGCAGGTGATGATCATGTGCATGCTGCTGTCGGCAAGGTCCTTGGTCTGGGTGAGGGCAATGAAGCCGCAGAGGAGGATGACGACGCAGAGCACGATCAATGGGCTTAGGCTGCCGGGGATGCGCAGGCCCATGATCAGGGTGAGGCCGCCCAGCGCCAGGATCGAAAGGTCGAATGGCGCCGGCTCGACCATCACCAGGAAGCCCAAGGCAAAGCACAGCCATAAAAGGCCATAGCCCAGGTCATCGATCGACCAGCCAGAGAGGGTCCGGTTTCTGATGAGGTAGTCCGCCATCGCGGCGGTGCTCCATTCAGTAGGCGTTTTCCGCTTTCAGCAGCGCCAGGGGCGTGATCGCCAGGATGTAGAGGTCGAAGATCACCGACCAATTCTCGATATAATAGAGGTCGTGCTCAACACGCCGCTGGATCTTTTCCTCAGTATCGGTCTCGCCGCGCCAGCCATTCACTTGTGCCCAGCCGGTGAGGCCCGGCTTCACCTTGTGGCGCGCGAAATAGCCTTCGACCACCTCCGTATAGAGGCGGTCGGCAGCCTTGGCCTGGGTGGCATGAGGGCGCGGTCCGACCAGCGAGAGATCGCCTTTGAGCACATTAAAGAGCTGCGGGAGCTCATCAAGACTGGTCTTGCGAATGAAGCGGCCCACGCGGGTCACCCGGGGATCGTCCTTGCTGACAAGCTTGCTCGCATTGGCATCGGTCAGTTCCGTATGCATGGAGCGGAACTTGTAGACCTCGATCAGCTCGTTGTTGAAGCCATAGCGCTTCTGCTTGAACAGGACCGGTCCCTTGCTATCGAGCTTCACGGCGAGGGCGACGAGCGCCATGATCGGGGACAGAACGATGAGGGCAAGGGCCGAAAGCACCTTGTCCTCCAGGGTCTTGACCACCGTGTCCCAGTCGCTCAGCGGTTTGTCGAACACATCGAAGAAGGGGACATTGCCGATATAGGAATAGGCACGCGGCCTGAAGCGCAGCTGTTCCGTGTACGCACTCAAGCGGATATCGACCGGCAGGATCCAGAGCTTTTTCAGGATCTGGAGAAGGCGCGACTCGGCCCCGAGTGGCAGGGTGATGATGAGCAGATCCACCCGGTTGTTGCGGGCAAAATCGAGGAGCTGATCGACATTGCCGAGCTTTGGATAGCCGCCAATCTCATTGGGTGACCGATCGGACCCGCGGTCATCGAAAATGCCTGCGATGGTGACGTCGAGATCGGGCGAGGAGTTCAGGGCCTGGATCAGTGCGGCAGCCCTCTCGCCGCCGCCAACGATGACGGCACAGCGGTCGAAGCGGCCGTCCTGGTTCCAGCGCCGGACAAAGGCGCCGACCACCCCACGGAAGCCCAAGAGCACGACCAGGCCGCTGACGAACCAGGCCGCGAGCCAGATGCGCGAATAGTCCTGTCCCACCTGGGTGAAGAAGACGAAGGCGGTGATCAGCGCAAAGGAGCTCGTCCAAACAAAGACGAAATGCGGGACCTGCCGCATGGGGCCGATGAGAGCGTGAATGGAGTAGAGCCCGCTCATCTGGCAGAGGACTGGAATGGCTGCGCCCGCGAGCAGGGTTGCGGCGAGATAGAGGGCGCGAAAATAGGGGTCGAATTCCTGCACATAGCCAAGCCAGAGCAGAAGGCCGATGCCGGTGATCAGCAGCGCTTCACTGACGCGGACCACACCTTGCACGATGCGCGGCGCGATCCAGGGGGATTTGCGCGGCATTGCCTGCCTGAGCGCAGGCGCCGGCGAGCTGGAACGTGCCTCCGGTTGGGCAGTGGCATGGTTGGGCTCGGCGATCTCGGTCTGCTCGGGCAGCAGGTCGGAAATCGCCAGCCTCGCCTTGCGAGGATTGGTATTCAGCATGACGGCCCCCGTCGTCTTTGTTATTCAGCGGCCGAGGGATGGCCGCATAGCGCGGTTTCGGCCGCGCCTAGCTTTGCGGCAGCGGCGGAATAGGATCGCGTGATCCGATCAACCATCGTGGCCACGGAGAACTGGGATGCGACCCGCTCCGTGAGGCTGCGGGCGATGTCCTGGCGGCGCGGAAATTCGGCCAGAGCATCGTCAATGGCTGCAGCCAGCGGGTCCACCGCATCAGGCGGCACCATCAGATCCTCATGGCCTTCCAGGATTTCCGGAATGCCACCGACACGGGCTGCGATCAGCGGCAAGCTCGCGGCCAGGGCTTCCAGGACGATATACGGAAGGGATTCGGCGCGGGATGGCACCACGAGCAGCCGCCCGAGGCTGAAGGCTTCGCGCGCCGGCATGGCGCCCGGGAAGCGTACGCGATGGGCCAGGCCAAGGTCATTGGCGAGCGTCTTGAAGGCTTTGGCATCGGGGCCATCCCCCACGATGCAGGCGGTCAGGTCAGGCCGGTGGGACTTGAGCGCTGCCATGGCGTTCAGCAGGAGATCAACGCCCTTCAGGTGGCGCAATTCACCGATGAAGAGGAGGTCGGCTGCATCCGGCGCTGTGGCCACGGGCGCGATCTCGTCCTTATGGACACCATTATAGGCGATCGTGATTTCGCCGGAGGGCTGGCCCACCTTCTTGCAGAAGGCGTCGCGCTCGAAGTCGCAAACAAAGACAAATTGATCCGTCCGTGAAAGGAGCATCTGTTCCATCGTGAGAAACAGCGCTCCAGGAATGGACAGTTTGCTGTAGTGGAGGCTGCCGCCATGAGGAGAATAGACCGTGTGCGCATCATGGCCACGTGAAAAGAGACCCTTGGCCGCGAGCCTCGCATAGGCACCGCCCTTGGCACCATGGCCGTGCAGAATGGTGGCATTGGCCTCAGCGGCGATACGGCGGACGGCATGGACTGCGGCCGTATCGGTCCATGAAGGCAAGCGCGCCATGGGCACCCGGTGAATGCCAAGGCCGAGCTGCGGTTTCAGCGCTTCGAGCTTTCGTTCTACTGCTGCAGAGTTATCGGAGGCATCGCAGATAATGCCCACCTGAAGGCCTCGGGCGCTTTGTTCCGCCGCAAGATCGCAGACGTGGCGAAACAAACCGCCGATGGGTGCACGCAAAACATGTAATACGCGGATACCCTGCAACATTTCGGTTCACTCTGCACTGGACCTCAAGCATGTGCCCAAGGCCCATGCAAGATCAGAACCAGCGCTCTTTCACATAAACGACATCGCCGGGATATAGGGGGGTAAGTACCGGCACTTGTTCAGATTGCGCTCCAGAGGATGAACGTCTGGTGACCAAAACTAATCCTTGGTCCGCGCGCGGCGTATAGCCGCCCCCTAACGCGATTGCTTCCTGGACGGTCAGGCCCGGCGTGTAGGCAAAGGAACCGGGATTCTGTACCTCGCCAAGGATGTAAAATGGCCTTAAGGTCGCCACCTGGACCGATACATTGGGGTCGCGGAGATATTTCTGCGCGAGGCGATGCTCGATCGCGCGGGCAATCTCCGGTGTCGTCAGCTTGGCAACGCGGATTGTGCCAGCCAAGGGCATCGAAATATTGCCGGATGCATCGACACTAAAGTCGCCGGACAAATCCTCTTGGCCGTAGACGCGGACATTCAACGTATCGCCCGTGCCTACGCGATAGCCGCGGGGGTTCTCAAAGCCGTCCGGCACCGCCGTCGTGCCGAAAGGAGGCGACAGCCCAGCAGTCGGCTCCACAACTGGCCCGGATTCTGCAGGGAGATAACTGTCCCAAGTTGGTGCGCAGCCGAAAACCAGGACGGCAAGTAAGGGGGCCACGATGATACGACTGACCAGCACTGGAGTGAGACCTCTGACTTCCGATTCAGGCGATTGCCATGCTGAACAATTGGTAAAGCGGCATGATTAAAAATTGCTTTACGAGGATCGCCGTCGGGGAAGTGCAGGCTTTGCTGAGCCCGCGCACTGCATCCCGTCATTGGGCTGCAGGTGAGGCGAAAACTTTCCTTTCCTAAGTGCAGATCTCGCTCACGCGATGTTTAACGGTTCCGTTACGGCAATGGTGGAAAAATCGTGTCAAGACAACACAAGGCCGGGCCAAGGCGGAAGTCTGAGTAGGGAGTCGTGACATGACCCGGAATGCATTGGAGGGGCCCGACTCCGCTCGCCCGCTGGTTGCTGCCGTCGATCTGTTCGGCCTCCTGCAAGGCATGTGGCGGCGAAAGCTGCTCATGCTCACCGTTTTTGCGCTGGTGGTCGGGGCAGCGGCCGCCTATATCGCGACCACCACTCCCAAATTCACGGCCTCGGCGGCGGTGCTCGTCGCGAATGACGAATCCGCCTTCACGAGGAGCAGTGTCGAAGCGCAGCCGCGCCAGTTGGACGAGCGCGACATTGCGAGCCAAGTCCAGGTCATGCGCTCGATCGAGCTCGCCGAACGGGTGGTCAAGGCACTCGACCTGACGGCAAAGCCCGAGTTCCAGGCTTCGCAGGAGGAGCCCAATGCAGTCAAACGCTGGCTGATCGAGAAGGGGCTTGCGGCCGACCCGCGTAAGCTCGATCCGCTGCGCTATGCGATCGAGACCTATTTCCAGGACATCCAGATCTATCCCGTGGTCGAGACCAAGGTGATCTCGGTCACCTTCACATCCACAGATCCACAGCTGGCCGCGCAAGTTGCCAATGAGGTTGCCGATCAATATGTGAGCTCGACGCAGGAGGATCAGTCGGCCTCCACCGAGAAAGCCTCCGAATGGCTGTCGAGCCAGATCGAGCAATTGCGGGACAAGGTGGTCGCCTCGGAGCGAGCGGTTGAGGAATATCGCACCAAGGCGGGGCTGTTGCAGGGTAGCCAGGGCATGCTCAGCAACGAGAGCCTGACCGAGCTCAACAATCAGATCATTCAGGCGGCGGGGCTGAAGGCCGAGGCGCGGGCGCGCGCCGATGCGATTCGCTCAATGCTGAAGAATCGCGGCCAGATCGCCAGCTCGACCGAGGTTCTGAATTCTTCACTGATGCAGCGGCTGATCGAGCGTGAGGTCACGTTGCGGGGCACGCGCGATGATCTGCTGGTCACGTTCCTGCCGTCCCATCCACGCATCGTTGCCATCAATAGCGAGCTTTCGGGCCTGCAGCGGCAAATCCGGCAGGAGGCGCTCAAGATCGCGGAAAGCCAGGAGCAGCAGGCACAGGTTGCCGAAGAGCGCGAGGCGGCGCTTACGCGCAGGCTCAAGGAGATGAAGGCGCAGGCGGCCAGCGCCAATGTGGACGAGGTCAAGCTCAGGGCGCTGGAGCGTGAGGCTGCGGCCAATCGCACGCTGCTCGAGACCTTCCTCAGCCGGTACAGCGATGCAAGCGCACGGGAAAACATGCAGGCCCAGCCTGCCATGGCGCGGGTGATCTCACCTGCAGTGGTTCCGATCGAGCCGAGCTCGCCAAAGCCCGTGCCCCTGATGGCGCTCGCAGGCTTTGGCGGCATCATCCTTGCCCTGGTGGTCGCGTTCGTCGCCGAGATTTTCTCGCTCGACATCCAGCGTGCCAATAACGGGCTGCCCGGCCCGGACCGGCAGAGGCAGCGCCTGACCGATGATACGGCCGATCATGTCCCCGCTGGCCCTGCGCGGTTACCGGCTTTGCCTGGACCGGTCTGGCCGGTGCTGGAGCCGCGCATCGTGCCCGGCGGGAACACTGCAGAGGCCGCAGCAACGGCTATTGCCCCGCTCATCGGTGAATGGCGCAGCGCGGGCGTCAAGCGGCTGCTGCTTGGGTCTGATGCTGCAACACCCGTGGCCCGTGAAGCCATCGTGGCCATCGGCCGGACATTGGCGCAACGGCGCGAGCGGGTCATTCTGGTCGATCTCGACCCGAGCAATGGCGCTGTGGCGAGCATCTGCGGGATTGGCGCGGGGACCGGTCTTTCGGAGCTCCTCGCGGGCAAGGCAACCTTCAGCGATACGATCAAGAGCGATCTCAAATCGGATCTGCATGTGCTGCGCGGCGGGCTCGACCGCAGCGCGCTTGCCTCGCTCTCGGAAGCAGGGCGCATGGGCTTCGTGCTCAATGCGCTCGCTCAAGCCTATGATCTCGTGCTGCTCGCGCCTGGGGTGATCATGAGTTCCTCAAGGCTGCCCAGCATCACGGCCGGCGCTGCTGCGATCGTTTCTGTCGCGGAAGGCAAGGCGCAGTCGGAGGCGGTTGCGGCAGAGCTCGTCCCGCTCGGCGTTCGGCACCTTGCACTTGTCGCTATCTCGGCGGAGCCCGCCGAGACCAAGAACAGCGCCGCGGCCTGACGCGTCGGGGACGAAACAGCCAGTTCACGACTGGGCCAGGCAGCGGCGCAATTGCCTCACCAGGGACCATAGGCGCGGCGATGTCTTGATCTGCCGCTTCAGACTGATCGCGAGCTTGGCGCGAAGCGCGTAAGCAAGCCCGCGCAAGCTGCGCGGCGCGACGATCGCATGAAGGGGGATCGCCTCATCCGCCCAGGCGTCCTTATAGTCGGAGTGGCCCGCACCGAAGTCGAAAGTCCTCAAACCCGCCTTGCTGCAGGCTTCTATGCTGCGCCTGAGGACTGCGTCACCCGGCGAGTGCTTGCGCATGGGACCCTCAGTCATCGACAGGATCAGCGCGTAATAGATGCCACCATGGATGCCCCCCAGGGCGATGCCAAGCGGTGTGCTATCGAGCTTGAGTGTGAAAGGCGCAAGCCTGACCGGTCCGCCCTTGCTGCATTCGGCAAATCGATAGACGAATTGCTGCTCGCGGGCATCGACACCGCGGGAGATGCCCATTTCTCCCATGCGGCCGGCGCGTTGCTCGAAAAGGGCATCGATGATCTGACGCGTCTCCGCAAGGGTTTCGGGAAGACCGAAAGTGACACAGCCCTCACGCTCAAGACGTGCATCCCGCTTCTTGGCGCTGCGCCGGGACGCGCTCGACCGCTTTGCGGCATAGAGGCCATCGAAGTCTGTCGTGAGGTTCGTCACATAAGCGCAGTTTGCGTCCTGCGCGGAGAACAGCCCGTGGAGCGGATGTTCTCTCCCATCCCAATAGGCGGGCATTGCCGCAAGATGCACTGCATCGACGGGCCCCGCGGCGTTCAGGATCTCGGGCCAGAGATGGCTGAGATCATTGTCGTGCCGATCGAGAAAGGCCGGATCATAAAGGCCAAGCCCGTAATTGAGCGTGGGTGCCGTCATCCAGGTGAGAATGTTCATTCCCATGCGCCGCCTGACCGACAGCGGGAGCAGGAAAGCAATGCCGCCCTGGCTATCGCGGCCGATGACAATTCGGGGGACGACGCCGGAGGGTGCCCCGATACATTCCTGCCACGCGCGGCACCATTCCCAAGTCTCATAGAGCGTGCCTAAGGCACGACCTTGAAAGTCTTGCCAGATCTCACGCAGGGCTTCGATGTCGCCATGACAGGTGACGCGGAGGGAGGTGGTGTCTGAGGTGGCGCGGACCAGTGGTGCAAGGGTGCTGGCCGACAGGTCGGCTCGCGCATGACGATGTTTTGCGTCAAATGCGAGAGACTTGCCTGCGGACACGGTCAACCTCCCTGTGGTATCGCTTGCACCGAATTTCCTTGGTCCGTGCCGATCTGGCACATGGTCGGCGTTTCCATATCGGTTCCGATGCAAGACCCGCGCCTCATTCAACTCGCTCTCAACGCGATGCGCCTCAGCGGCGTGCCGAGACTGCTCGCGCCCACCTGTCGGGGGCTCGGTGCCATCTTCATGCTCCATCACATTTTTCCCGGCGGTGGGCTGCAGAAGGGATTTGCCCCCAATCGTGGGCTCGAGGTGACGCCTGAGTTCTTGGGCGCCGTGATCGGCCATGTTCGGTCCCAAGGGTATGACGTGATCGCCCTTGGTGAGGCTGTCGAGCGCATTGGCCGCAAGCGGTCCGACAAGCCATTCGCCGTGTTCACCATCGATGATGGCTACCGCGACAATCTCGAATATGCGGTGCCGATTTTTCGGGAAAGCAACACACCCTACACGATATTCTTCGCACCCCGGATCACCGACGGCACTTGCGAGCTGTGGTGGCGGATCCTGGAAGAGATCCTCCGTAGGGAAAGCAGGATCGAGGCGGAACTGCCGCAAGGGAAGGTCCAACTTGGGACTGTCAGCGATCTGGACAAGGCAGCCGCGTTCAAGGCGCTCTACTGGCCGATCCGCCACATGGAAGAGCATGAGCAGCGCCGCTGGATCCGCCGTTTCGCCGAGCAATACCGTTTCGATGTGGATGGCTATTGTCGTGCAGTTGCCATGGATTGGGACGACGTGCGCGCGCTTGCCCAGGATGAGCTCTGCACCATCGGCGCGCATACGATCCATCATTATGCGGTGGCGAAGCTCGAGCCTGACGAGGTGCTGAGGGAAATGACGGGATCAGCTCAGCGTCTGGAAGAGGAAACGGGCCGGCGCCCACAGTTCTTCGCCTATCCCTATGGGGACGAGGGCTCAGCGGGCCCGCGCGACTTTGCGCTTGCGGCACAAGCAGGCTTTGCTGGGGCCGTGACCACCGCCAAGGGCGTGATCCAAGAGCGCCATGGGGCGTGCCTGACAGGCCTGCCACGGGTATCGCTGAACGGGGATTATCAAAGGCTCGATTATGTCGACCTCTTGCTGAGCGGGGTTCCGTTTGCCGCGCGCGATCTTGCCCGCAAGCTTCTCAGGCGGGGTTAGGACTTGTCCGGCTTCTGCATCCACCACACGATGCCCATGGCCGGAACGACCCAGAGAAAACCGCCGATGACGTAGAAAATCGTTTTGGCCAGCACGGATGCATCGGGCATATGGGTTGCGCCATAGACCATCGCCGCAAGACAGTAGATGGTGAGGAAGATCACCAGGATCACGGTGCCGATAAGCTTGCGTAGGCGTTGTGGCATGCTGAACATGTCTGATCGTCTTCTCCTGGCACGGCTCGCAGGGCGCGGCGTCACCGGATCGAGCCTTGAGCCTGCGACAGGTGCCTGAAGCGGCTCGTGCTGTCGAGCCCCTTGACCCCGGGACGCGACCCTCTGCCGCGCGCCACGGCTGAGACTTGTCTCACGCCAAAGGGCCATTTACTCGAAGCCTATGTCCGAGACCGCCATGATTTCGTCAAGTATAGACTCACCTCCCGCTTCAGCAAAACAGCTGCAGGCGCGCCCCTTTGTCCGCGTCTGGCTCATCACCGTCGCGCTTCTGGTGCTGGCGATCGTCACTGTCGGGGGAGCGACGCGGCTCACCGACTCGGGCCTGTCGATCACCGAGTGGCAGCCGCTGCTGGGTGCCATTCCGCCGCTCAGCCATGCGGATTGGCTCGAGGCTTTCGCGAAATATCAGCAGATCCCGCAATATCAGCTCATCAACAAGGGCATGAGCCTCGAAGAATTTCAGTTCATCTATTGGTGGGAATGGGCGCATCGCTTCTTCGGCCGGATCATCGGGGTCGTGTTCCTGGTACCGTTCCTGTTCTTCTGGCTTACGGGGCGGATCGAGCGGGCGATGGTGCCGCGGCTTGCGGCGATCTTCGTTCTCGGTGGGCTGCAGGGGGCGCTCGGCTGGTACATGGTGGCGAGCGGCCTTTCCGAGCGCACCAGCGTCAGTCAATATCGGCTTGCCGCCCATCTCGGCCTTGCGGTTCTCATTTTCGGAGTGATCTGGTGGACGGCCTTAAGGCTTGGAGATACGGCGCGCGGGCGGCTGGCCAAGCAACGGGGACAGCACGGCGCCAAATGGCTCGTCGCGCTGATCTTCCTGCAGGTGCTGCTGGGCGGGCTCGTCGCCGGGCTGGACGCCGGCATGGGCTATAATACCTGGCCGCTGATGGAGGGCGCCTTCATTCCGGAGGGGCTTCTTCATATGAGCCCCTGGTGGCTCAATGCCTTCGAGAATGCCATGACGGTGCAATTCAATCACCGCATGTTGGCCTATGTGATCACGCTGGTGGCCATCATCCATGCGATCGCCGTTTGGCGCAGCCCGGATAATCCACGCGCGGCAGGATCGGCTGCCACATTGGTGGGCCTGATCGTTCTGCAGGCCTTCGGCGGCATCATGACGCTGCTGCATCAGGTGCCGCTCTGGCTCGGATTGGTGCATCAGGCCGGCGCCGTCGTGCTGTTCGGCGCCGCAATCTGGCATCTGCACCGGACGCTTTATGCGCCCGTGCAGCAGGGCCGGGTTCAGCCGGCCTTCAGCGCCTGATCGAGATCGGCGATCAGGTCGTTCACATCCTCGATGCCTACGGAGAGGCGCACCACATCAGGACCGGCTCCGGCTGCGGTCTTCTGCTCATCGGTGAGCTGGCGATGGGTGGTGGAGGCGGGATGGATGATCAGCGAGCGGGTATCACCGATATTGGCGAGATGGCTGAAGAGCTCAACCTTGCTCACCAGCTTGATGCCCGCCTCATAGCCGCCCTTGACGCCGAAAGTCAGCACAGCACCCGCACCTTTGGGTGAATATTTCTGCTGAAGCGCATGGTCAGGCGCCTCGGGCAGGCCGGCATAGGACACCCAGCTCACCGCGGGATGGTTCTTCAGGAATTTGGCGACCGCCAGCGTATTGTCGCAATGGCGCTGCATGCGCAGGCCAAGGGTCTCGATGCCGGTCAAGATCAGAAAGGCGTTGAAGGGCGAGATTGCGGGCCCGAGGTCACGCAGGCCGAGCACGCGCGCGGCGATCGCAAAGGCGATATTGCCGAAGGTCTCGTGGATCTTGAGGCCGTTATAGCTCGGCGAGGGCTCGGAGAGGCTCGGATATTTGTTGTCCTTCGACCAATCGAAGGTGCCGGCATCAACCAGAATGCCGCCGATCGAATTGCCATGGCCGCCCAGGAACTTGGTGAGCGAGTGCACCACGATGTCGGCGCCGAACTGGATGGGCTTGATCAGGTAGGGGGTTGCGAGCGTGTTGTCGACGATGAAGGGGACGCCGGCACGCTTGGCGATCTTGGCGATGGCTTCGAGATCGGTCAGCCGACCGCCCGGATTGGCGATCGATTCCGCAAAGATCGCCTTCGTCTTCGGGCTCACCGCGCGCTCGATCGATGCGATATCGTTCGCATCCACCCATTTGACCTGCCAGCCGAACTTCTTGAAGGAGTGGTTGAACTGGTTGATCGAGCCGCCATAGAGCTGGCGGGTTGCGATGAACTCATCGCCCGGCTCGAGCAGGGTATGGAATACCAGCATTTGCGCGGCATGGCCGGATGCGACGGCGAGCGCGGCGGTGCCCCCCTCAAGGGCTGCGACCTTGGCCTCCAGCACCGATTGGGTGGGGTTGTTGATGCGCGTGTAGATATTGCCGAAGGCCTCGAGGCCGAACAGGGCTGCGGCGTGGTCGACATCCTCGAAGACATAGGATGTGGTCTGATAAATGGGCGTGATCCGCGCGCCGGTCGCCGGATCGGGCTGGGCACCGGCATGGATGGCCAGGGTATCGAAGCCCACAGTTCCTTCAGCCATGATTTCCTCCAGTTGAGCGACCGTGCAGCGGCTGAGCATCGGCCGAAAAGATCGTTGCCTGTTTAGCGCGTGCTGATATAAAAAACAATCGTCCTGTATTCAGAACAATCTATTCCGCGGCCGCCCGATAGCCACCCGCGAGCCAGTTGGCGAAATTGGCCAGGGCGCGCGCGCTCAGCGCCTGTTTCTTGGCGATCTGCTTTTCGCGGCCACGCAGGCGCTTGCCCTCCTGCCGGGGAATAGCAATTTCCGGGAAGAGGCCGAAATTGACATTCATGGGCTGGAAGGAGCGGGGGCCGCCGGTCTCTTCGGTCGCGAGGTGGCCGCCGGTGATATGGGTGATCAGCGCTCCATGGGCCGATGTGGGCGGTGGTGCCACGATGGGCGATCCGAGCCGTTCGGCCGCGGCAAAGCGCCCGGCAATGAGGCCGGTTGCGGCGCTCTCCACATAGCCCTCGACACCGGTGATCTGGCCGGCGAAGCGCAGCCGCGGCATCGCCTTGAGCCGCAGGCTTTGATCGAGCAGCTTGGGGCTGTTGAGGAAGGTGTTACGGTGCAGCCCGCCGAGCCTTGCAAATTCCGCCTGTTCAAGGCCCGGGATTGAGCGGAAGATCCGCACCTGCTCGGCATGCTTCAGCTTGGTCTGAAAGCCGACCATATTGTAAAGGGTGCCAAGCGCGTTGTCCTGGCGGAGCTGCACGACCGCATAAGGCTTTTCATCGGGCGCGTGCGCATTGGTGAGGCCGAAGGGCTTGAGCGGCCCATGGCGCAGGGTCTCAACCCCACGCTCGGCCATTACCTCGATCGGCAGGCAGCCATCGAAATAGGGAGTGTCGCGCTCCCAGTCCTTGAACTCGGTCTTATCGCCTGCCAGCAGGGCCTCAACAAAGGCGTAGTACTGATCGCGGGAGAGCGGGCAATTGATGTAGTCAGCACCGGTGCCGCCTGGCCCGGGCTTGTCATAGCGCGACTGGAACCATGCCTTGCTGAGATCGATCGTCTCCTTATAGACGATCGGCGCGATCGCATCGAAAAAGGCGAGGGCCGTTTCGCCCGTCAGGCCCAGGATCGCCCCGGCCAAGGAGGGTGATGTCAAGGGACCGGTCGCGATGATCACGCTGTCCCAGTCCTCAGGTGGCAGGCCGGCAATCTCGCCACGCTCGATCGTGACCAGAGGGTGGTTGGCAAGCAACGCCGTGACCGCGTCGGAAAAGCCGACCCGGTCGACGGCCAGTGCACCGCCTGCCGGCACCTGATGCGCATCGGCTGCCTGCATGATGAGCGAGCCTGCCTGGCGCATCTCTGCGTGGAGCACGCCGACCGCATTGGTTGAGGCATCATCGGAGCGGAACGAGTTGGAGCAGACGAGTTCTGCCAGCCCATCGGTGTGATGGGCATCCGTGCCCCGCAGCGGCCGCATCTCGTGCAGAACGACGGGCACACCGGCATTGGCGATCTGCCAGGCGGCCTCGGAGCCTGCAAGGCCACCGCCAATGACGTGAATGGGAGAATGCTTGCTCATGGGCGCAACGTAGTTTTCTTGCGCGCCCAAGGCAACCATGGGACCTGCAGGTTCAGGCTTTTATCCGCTCACCCTTGGGATCATAGAAAGGCTGCAGCTGCAGCTTGGCGGGATAGCGCTTCCAGGCGATCTCCACCTCGAAACTGCCGCTCTTGAGGAAATCGGCAGTGACCCCTTCCGGATCGGCGACATAGCCGAGCGCCAGCGATTTGCTGAGGCGATGACCCCACATGCCGCTGGTGCTGGCACCGATGATGCGCCCATCCCTCAGGATCGGCTCCTCGTGATACATCAGCGGCGCCTTGGCACTGTCATCCTCCAGGGCGATCGCCACCATGCGCCGTTTCGGCGTGCCGGCCTCGCGCTGCTTCAGAAGTGCCTCGCGACCGATGAAGCCGCCGGGCTTGTCCCAGGCGACCGCAAAGCCAAGGCCCGCCTCGATGGGCGTGTCTTCCTCGGCGATGTCATGGCCCCAGTGGCGATAGCCCTTCTCCATGCGGGCTGAGTTCATGGCGTGATAGCCGGCATGGGTCAGGCCATAATCCTTGCCGGCCTCCACGAGCGTGTCGAAGACATGGGCGGCAAATTCGCCCGGAATATAAAGCTCCCAGCCGAGCTCGCCCACATAGGTCACGCGGGAGGCGCGGACGCGGGCATAGCCGATCTCGATCTCCTTGGAGGCGCCGAACGGGAAGGCCGCATTGGAGAGATCCTCGCCCGAGAGCGCCTGCAACAGCGCGCGGCTGTTCGGGCCCATCAGGCCAAGCATCGGCAGGCCGGCAGTGATGTCGGTCACCATGCAATGGGCGTCATCGGGGATGTGGCGTTTGAGCCAGGTCAAGTCACGGATCTGATTGGCACCGCCCGTCACCACCATGAATTCTGTGTCACTCAAGCGGGTGACCGTGAGGTCGGCTTCAATGCCGCCGCGCTCGTTGAGCCATTGGGTGTAGACCAACCGGCCGGGTGCGACGTCCACATCATTGGCCGAGATGCGGTTCAGCACCTTTGCGGCATCGCGGCCCTGCACCAGGAATTTGGCGAAGCTCGACTGATCGAACAGGGCAACCTTGTCGCGCAAGGCCCGGCATTCCGCGCCGGTATTGTCGAACCAGTTCTGGCGGCCATAAGAATATTCATATTTGGGATGAGAGCCCGGCTCGGCGAACCAGTTCGGTCGCTCCCAGCCGCCCATCTCGCCCATGCAGGCGCCGGCCGCCACCAGCCGGTCGTGGAAGGGCGAGCGGCGCACGCCGCGGGCGCTTTCCACCTGCCGATAGGGCCAATGCATGGCATAAAGGAGGCCCAAGGTCTCCGTGGTGCGGTCGTGGAGATATTTGGCGTTGCTCTGGAAGGGGTGCATGCGCCTTATGTCGACGTCATTGAGGTCGAGCGGCGGATAGCCATCGCGGATCCATTCGCTCAACACCTTGCCGACACCGCCCGAGGACTGGATGCCGATCGAGTTGAAGCCGGTCGCCACGAAGAGATCGCGCAGGTTCGGCGCTTCGCCCAGAAGGTAGCGGTCATCGGGCGTGAAGCTCTCCGGGCCATTGAAGAAAAGCGAGATGCCGGCCGTCTCCAGCATGGGCATGCGGGATACGGCAAATTCAAGGACCGGCTCGAAATGCTCGATATCGGGCGGCAGGGTCTCGAAGGCATGATCCTCGGCAATGCCCTCCATGCCCCAGGGCTTGGCATTGGGCTCGAAGGCGCCTAGCAGAAGCTTGCCGGCATCTTCCTTGTAATAGGCATATTCATCGGGAATGCGGGTGACGGGCATGTCGCGCGGCAAATCGGCAATCGCCTCGGTGACGATATAGAAATGCTCGGCCGCATGCAGGGGCAGATGGACCCCTAAAGGCTTTGCCAGGTCCCTCGACCACATGCCGGCGGCAATCACCACTTTGTCGGCGCGGATCTCGCCCTCGGGTGTTGCCACGCCGACCGCGCGGCCATTCTCGACCAGGACGCGATCGACCCTGGTGTTCTCGAAGATCTTCGCCCCCTTCTGGCGGGCGCCGGCGGCGAAAGCCTGAGTCGCGTCGATCGGGTTGATCTGGCCGTCATTGGGCAGGAAGACACCACCCACCACGCCATCGATATTGAGATGGGGCAGGCGCTCCTTGATCTCGCCGGGCCTTAAGACATGCACCTCCAGACCGAAATTGCGGCCCATGGAGGCGCCGCGCAGGAATTCCTCAAGACGCCCTTCGGTCAATGCAACGCCAATCGAGCCATTCTGCTTAAAGCCGGTGGCAGTACCGGTCTCGGCTTCGAGGGTGCGGAAGAGCTCGGTTGTGTATTTGGCAAGCTCGGTCAAGTTACGGGTGGCGCGCAGCTGTCCCACAAGGCCCGCCGCATGCCAGGTGGTGCCGCAGGTGAGCTGCTTGCGTTCAAGCAGCACCACGTTGGTGATGCCAAGGCGCGTCAGGTGATAGGCGATCGAACATCCGACAATGCCGCCGCCGACGATAACCACATCAGCACGTGCGGGAAGCTGCTTTGACATTGATTTCTTCCAGAGACTTAACCGAGCTCGGGCCGAGACTAGCCGACCTCGGTGCTCTCGCGAAAGCCTTCCGCGAAATAAAAAATACCGGATGCGACAGGGCGGCGGTTGGCGAGAGCTGAGCGTTTAATATATAGAATGACTGTTCTGAAAATCGAACGATCGGAGCCTGCAGATGTATAAGGGTGACGTCACGCCCGAAGAGGCATTCGAAACGCTGGTGGAAAGCGATGACGCGGTGCTCATCGACGTGCGCACCGAGCCTGAATGGGCCTTTGTGGGCATTCCCGCGGTCGACCGGCTGTTGCGCATCTCCTGGCAGCACTATCCCAGCATGCAGGTCAACGGCCAGTTCATCGACCAGGTGAAGGCGGCCGGCGTTTCGGAAACGGACAAGGTGTTCCTGCTGTGCCGGTCGGGGGCGCGTTCGGCGGCCGCCGCATCGGCGCTTGCCGCGGCAGGGTTCGAGAATGCCTATAATGTCGCCGGCGGTTTCGAAGGCGATCGCGATGCAGAAGGCCATCGCGGCCAAATCAATGGCTGGAGGCATGCCGGCCTTCCCTGGGTGCAAGGCTGAAGGTTCTCAGAGACGTGGATCAAAAACGCGATTCAGATCCCAGCGCGTGGGGCGAGGCGACCCGTCTGGTGCGGGGCGGCCTCGATCGTAGCCGGCACGGCGAGACGGCAGAGGCTCTTTATCTGAATTCGGGCTTCGTCTATCCCGACGGGGAGACGGCGGCGGCCCGGTTTGCGGGCGAGTTGGAGGGCTATGTCTATGCGCGTTATGGCAACCCGACCGTCACGATGTTCGAGGAACGGCTGCGCCTGATCGAAGGGGCGGAGGCGTGCTATGGCACCGCGAGCGGCATGTCGGCGGTGTTCGGGGCACTCGCCTGTCAGCTCAGGGCGGGTGATCACGTGATCGCCTCGCGGGCGCTGTTTGGCTCGTGCTATCAGATCATCACCAATATCCTGCCGCGCTTCGGGGTTTGCTATACGCTCGTCGATGGCGCTGATCTCGACCAGTGGCGGGGCGCCTTCAAGGCGAATACGCGATGTGTGTTCCTTGAAAGCCCGTCCAATCCGGGCCTCGAGGTGATCGACCTCAAGGCGGTGGCGGAGATCGCCCATGCCCATGGGGCCCGGGTGGTGGTCGATAATGTCTTTGCAACGCCCATTCTGCAACGGCCGCTCGAGCTCGGGGCTGACATCGTCGTCTATTCCGCAACCAAGCATATAGACGGTCAGGGGCGCTGCCTGGGCGGTGCCATTCTCTCAAGCCTCAAGTTCAAGGAAGACGAGCTCAAGCCGTTCCTGCGCCATACCGGCCCGTCTTTGAGCCCGTTCAATGCCTGGGTGCTGCTCAAGGGGCTGGAGACGCTGAAACTGCGCGTGCTTGCGCAATGCGCTGCGGCTGAGCAGATCGCAAGGGCGTTGGAAGCAACACCCGGGGTTGAGCGGGTGCTTTATCCAAGCCTTGCCTCACACCCGCAGCACGCGCTGGCCATGGCCCAGATGAAGGCGGGCGGCACGCTGGTCAGTTTTTTTGTCGAGGGCGGGCGCGAGCGCGCTTTCGATATGTTGCGCGGGCTGAAGCTCATCGATGTCTCCAATAATCTCGGGGACGCCAAGTCGCTGATCACCCATCCTGCCAGCACCACCCATCGCAATATCGGTGAAGAGGCGAGAGCTGACATGGGGATCACCGAAGGCATGCTGCGCCTTTCGGTGGGACTCGAGGAGCCGGCGGACCTTATTCAGGACCTGAGGGCGGCTTTGTCGGATTAGGCATTGCCGGCTAACGCGCCGAACCATAAGCCTTCCTCCCGCAAGGGCTGCGGGAGATCAGGAAAGCTCTATGGTCTATTCGATACTCTATCGGTTCTTCACGCAACAGCCCTTCATTCCGCCAAAAGAGCCCGAGCCGCGCAAAGGGTTGATCAATAAGATCGTGGTCGCCCTCGAAGATAGCTGGCCAGTGGACAGAGCGGCCGAGCGGATCGTTGAGCGCTTCGTCGACGAGTGCAATCCCGGATCGATCGCCGGCTATGCGGGCGGGCGGAATGTCGGCTATGTCTATGACAGGAACGCAGGGCGGCTCAGGCCCACCACAGAGACCCAAGGGCTCGTGGCGGACGAGCATACAAGGATCGACATCGTCGGCCGCGGCGAGGTCGAGGGGCGCGGTGCGGGACAAGTGAGTCGGCTCGACGGGTTTCAGCTGGCGGAGCTGATCGCGCCATTGCTGCCCCAGCGAGGTGTCGAACAGATCTCGATCGTTGCCAGCCATGTCCAGCTTGAACCCGGTCGGCGAGAGGGTGTGCTCACGGAGGGGTTTCTCTACGAATTTGTGATGGGGCTGCGCCTGCGGGTCGGGGATGGTGCGATGCCAAATGTCATCACTGCCGAACTCGGCAATGTTGCCGTAGACCGAGATGGACAGGTCCGTGCAATCCACGCGGTCAATGGCGGGGGATGGACGACATGGGCCGAGGATTATGGCCGCGTCACCATGGAGGTGCGCCTCGTCAATGGGCAGATGCATTATCGGACCATCGACAGCGTGCCGGAGGGAATCCAGGCCGAGGCGGCGGGCATCATCCGGAATGGCTTGCCGGATCACGATGCTGGACCGCTGGAGCGCACACCCGCGCGATCACGGGGCGATACGCCTCACGAGCGGCCAGAGGAATCAGACGCGGCGCCCGCGCCTCTTCCCGCACCGCCTCTTCCGCAGGACCCGGCTGATGCCGAAATGGACATCATTCCGGGCTGCAGCTATTCGCTTGGCTATTGTGTCTGACGCCACTTGGTGAAATTGCAACGTGTGGTTGCGCAACCGTGCTTGACTTGATACAGCCAACTTGGATGGCAGTATCAGGGATCAAACATGCCAAGACTTACGTCCAAGCCGGTTGCGGGCTCCGCCAGCCGCATCGTCGTCGCGCTGGAAAAGGAGGGTCCTGCTCATACCGCTGCCGAGCGGATGCTATACACGGGCAATGACATGCTGCTCGATTCCGGGGTCCGCCAGGGATACAGCTATAATCCCGTCACTCGCAGCCTTGATCCATCGCCAGATGGCTCGCGCAAAGAGCCGCTTGCCGGGCATCATAGCTGGATCGACATCGTGGGCCGGGGACATTCGCCCGGAAGCGGCTCGGAGAATAAAGTCAGCAATCTTTCTGGCACCGAGGTCGGGCAGCTTCTCTCATCGGTCATTCCGCAGGGTCCCGTTCGCGCCATCAATGTCGTCGCCAGTCATGCAGGGGCCGTGTCCGGCCCGAAAGAGGGCGTTCTCACATCTGGCTTCCTGCATGATCTGCTCAAAAGCTTAGCGCCGCACGCGGGAGATACCAGCGTCTTTGCTTATCCCGGAAATATCGCCGTCGATAAGAGAGGGGAGGTGCGCTCCCTTGTCGAGACAAGCAATGGCTGGCGCACGTGGGAGGCTCCCTACGGCCTCCATCAAGTGGAAGCAAAATACGGAAAAGACGGGCAAATTCATTATTCCCAGAAAGTCGATCAATTCGTGCCGCCACCGGGAGAGGAGCTCATCCGCGAGGGTTTGCCGGACCCGCATGCGCAATCGTTGCAGCTCCATAATGATGCTCATCTGAAGGATCTGAGTTCCCGTACGCGATCCGATTCGCTGAACAATCACCTGGACCTTTCAGACGTGGAGGATCAGCCCTCGCCAGGGCGCTACCGATCCGCCGTGCCATCCATTGTCGACCAGCGGACAGGCCAGATCATTGGCGAGATCCACCAAGAGCCATCGTCTCCACTTTCTGGCTCCAAAGGATATAGCGATGGCCCGCTGGATCATGAGCAAACCGCACATGACCAGCCGCGACTGCCTGAACCAGACCACCCCGTTCCCCCTTTCGATGGTCTCATGCACTCTCTCTAAACAAGGGATCACATTCGATCCTCATTTGATTCAATCTTTCATTAACTGTGCCGTGCGATGCTCTTTGCATGAGCACGGTAGCGTTGTTGCGTCAGAGCACAGTTTTGGTGGGATTGGTGCTGGCCCTGGCGGGACCGGTCCCCGCGGGAGCCGCGTCGGTCTCAACTCCGGTCACGAAACTGACCGCCGAGGCCACGGAGGCGCTGCGCAAAGGGGATCTCAAGCAGGCCATCGAGCAGTTCACCGCCATCATCGGCGCCCCGGGCGTTGCCAAGGTCGATAAGGCCAAGGCAGAGCTCAACCGGGGGCTTGCCTATCAGCGGCAGGGGCTGCACGCCAAAGCCGCGGAAGACTATACCAAGGCGCTGGAGCAGGACCTGCTGGATGCGCGGACCCGTGCCGTTGCGCTCTATAACCGCGGTCTTGCCTATCGTAAGCTCAACCAGCCCGGCCTGGCGGTTGATGATTTCACGGCGGCTCTGTTCCTCGATAGCAATTTTGGCGAGGCTTATATGAGCCGCGGTCTCGTGATGCGCGAGAACAAGAAGCCCTATTACGCGCTCTCGGACTTCTACAAGGCGATCGAGAGCAATTTCGGCTCGCCGCATCTTGCCTATTTCGCTCGCGCGATGGTGTTCGAGGAGCTCGGTCGCGTCGGTGATGCCAAGAATGAGCTGAACCGGGCGCTGATGGCAAAGCCAGACTTCACCGAAGCGCGCGCCAAGCTCGCGTCACTGAATGGTGGCGCGCCCATTCCCGATAGCTTGGCCTCGGCCGGGGCGACGGAAAACAGCATGCCGGCGATTGCCACGCAACGGGTGGCGAGCCTCTCAACGCCGGTGGTTACAGGCTCCGTTGGCGGGTCGATGACGGTGAGTGACGCCGCGCAAACCGGTGACTTGCCGAAAGCCGTGTTCCCGCCTGCGCATCTTCTCGAGGGCAGCGTGCCAGAGGCAACGGCAACGGCGGCAATTGCTGCTCCGCAGAAGATTGCGCTGCCTGCCTCTGCGCCCGCCCAGAAAATGGCGGCTCAGCCGGTAGCGGAGCCCGCCGAGGCAAGCGCAAGGCTGGTCGCCACGACCTCCGAGGATGCAACAGCCAAGCCGGTTCAAGTGGCAAGCGCGGAGCCCGGTTTTGCGATCGGCACGCTTCCGAATTCGCCCGTTGCCGATAAGAGTGAGGGCGCGAAGGCCGTTGCCCAGGCGGTTTCGGGCTGGCTCATTCAGCTATCTTCGGCCGAAAATGAGGGAAGCGCCTGGGGCGTGTGGAAGCGCTTGTCGGCAAAACATGATGCACTGAAGGACTACGAGCCGGTGGTGATGCGCGCGGATCTCGGGGCTAAGGGTGTCTTCTATCGGTTGCGCCTTGCAGGTTTCGACAGCCGCAAGGATGCTGACAAGACATGCCGGTCGCTCAAATCGCGCGGACTTTCCTGCTTCGTCACGAAGGCTGATTAGCCCGGCCCGCGCGGGCTGGTAGCACAAGCGTCCAGATCTGGGTCAGAAGCGTCTCGCCCCGTCCATTCATTGTGGTTAGGTGCAGATCGAGAAAGCCCCGCTCCGGCTTGCTGCGCGATCTTCTGACTGCCAGAACTTCTGCCTCCGCCGTGAGGGTATCACCCGGGCGCATCGGGCGGTGAAAACGGATCTCCCTGAATTCAGCGCCGATGATCGGGGTCGTTCCGGTCAGGCGGGCATCGACCATCAGCCGCATGGTGACGGCTAGGGTTTGCCAGCCGCTTCCCACAAGCTCGCCGAAGAATGAGGCGCGTGCCGCGTCTTCTTCGAGGTGCATGGGCTGAGGATCGTAAGCCCGCGCGAAATCGTGTGCGAGCTCGGCCGTCACTGTAAAGGCACTCGAGCAAATGCGCTCGCCCACGGTGAAATCCTCGAGGCTCAGTGGCTGTTCTCTCTTCTGATCCGACGGCAACGGGCTTGCCATGGCGCCTCCTCATCCGATCCGGTCTTGGTTCGATCCGGACGATCGTGATAGAGTGCCTTCAATTTTTGAAGCGAGCAAGCATGTCCTGGAGCAATATCGCCAGTACCGCATGTCCGATCGCCCGCAGTCTTGCGATCGTCGGGGATCGGTGGACCCTGCTGGTCCTGCGCGAGCTGTTCCTCAAGCAGCACCGGTTCGAAGACATTCAGGCGCAGACGGGAATGTCGCCCCACCTCCTGTCCATGCGACTCAAGCGTCTGGAAAAGGACGGCATCATCCGGCGCGAGACATATAACCAGCGCCCGGTCCGCCACGGATATAGGCTGACCGAGAAGGGCAAGGATCTCTACCCGGTCCTGCTAGCGCTGAAGGCCTGGGGTGAGCGCTGGGATCGGGGAAGTGGCACGCGCGAACCCGCCGTAATGCTCATTCACCGCCAATGCGGACACCCGACCGGGATGGCGCTTGCCTGTCCGTCCTGTGGCGGCCATTTCGGACTGGGGGATGTGGAGGTGAAGCTATCACCATTCTTCACGCGCGAACGGGAGGAGCGACGCAAGGCGTTCAAGGCGCGACGGAGCCCAAGTTAATCTTTAGTCTGAAGACCAGTTAATCATAAATTGGAACATATACCGTCAGTAAACTGACAAAAACAATCATCCGGCCTGAAGCAACCTCACTGCCTCATCGCGTTCGAAGAGATAGAGCAGCATGCGCAAGGCTTGCCCGCGGGCGCTGGTGAGGCCAGGATCCTTCTCAAGCACAAGTGCCGCATCCTTGCGGGCAATGGCCAAGAGCTCGCCCTGCTGCTCGATATTGGCGACTCGGAAGCTCGGCAGGCCCGACTGGCGCGTGCCCAGCACTTCGCCTGCGCCACGCAGGCGAAGGTCCTCTTCGGCGATGAGAAAGCCGTCTTCGGTCTCGCGCATGATCTTGAGGCGCGCGGCGGCGGTGCTGCTCAGCGGCGGCTGATAGAGCAAAAGGCAGGTCGAGCGCTCCTCGCCCCGCCCAACCCGGCCGCGCAGCTGGTGCAGCTGGGCCAATCCGAAGCGTTCGGCATTCTCGATCACCATGATGGTCGCTTCCGGCACGTTCACGCCAACCTCGATCACGGTGGTGGCGACCAGAAGCGAGAGCTCGCCCGCCTTGAAACGGGCCATGATCGCATCTTTTTCGGCGCCTTTCATACGGCCATGCACGAGGCCGACCCGGCCCGGAAACTGCTCATCGAGCGCGCGGAAACGGGCTTCGGCGGCGGTGCGATCATCGGCCGTCTCGCTCTCCTCTACCAGGGGGCAGACCCAATAGGCGCGCGCGCCGGTGCCGAAGGCACGCCTGAGGCCGGCGATAACCTCATCGGTCCGTTCTATGGAGGTGACGCGCGTGTCGATCGGCTGCCGGCCAGCAGGCTTTTCGGTGAGGCGGGAGACATCCATGTCGCCGTAAAGCGTGAGTGAGAGCGTGCGGGGAATGGGGGTTGCGCTCATCACCAGCATGTCGGCCTTGCCATCGGCCTTGGCCTGCAGAGCAAGCCGCTGATGCACGCCGAAGCGATGCTGCTCGTCGATCACCACGAGACCGAGGTCGCGAAAGGCGACATCCTCCTGGAACAGGGCATGGGTGCCGATGAGGATCTGGATCTCGCCGGCAGCAAGGTCCTGCAGCAATCGCTTGCGCGCCGCGCCTGTTTCGCGGCCGGTGAGCAATGCGGTTCTGAGACCTGCCGCCTCAGCCAGCGGCTCGATGGTCGCCAGGTGCTGGCGCGCCAGTATTTCGGTCGGTGCGACCAGAGCACCCTGGAGGCTCGCTTCCGCCGCGGCGGCAAGCGCGATGAGGGCGACCACGGTCTTGCCCGAGCCGACATCGCCCTGCAGCAGACGCAGCATGCGATCGCTGCTTTTCATGTCGGCAGAGATTTCAGCGAGCGCCAGGGTCTGGGCACCGGTGAGGCTATAGGGGAGGGCGGCGATGATCCTGTCCCGAATGCGGCCATCGCCAGCGGTGATGCGGCCCTTGGCGCGCTTCAACTGGCGGCGCACGAGGCCAAGCGCGAGCTGGTTTGCGAGGAGCTCGTCATAGGCAAGGCGGGCGCGCGGCGGGCTGTCGGGTTGCAGGTCCGCAGCACTGGCTGGTTCATGCACGGCACGGAGCGCTTCGGTGAAGCCAGGCCAGCGATGGCGCGCAAGCATCGTCGCATCCTGCCATTCCGGCAATTGGGGCAGGGCTGCGAGCGCGCTGGCGATCGCCTTGCGCAGAACCTTGGGCGCAAGACCGGCAGTTAAGGGATAGACCGGCTCAAGAAGGGGGAGGGATGCCGCCTCCTCGGGCGTGAGGACATAGTCTGGATGGGCAATCTGCGGGTTGCCATTGAACCACTCGACCCGGCCGCTGATCAGCCGGCGCTCGCCCTCGGGCAGGGTGCGCTTGAGGTAATCCCCATGGGCATGGAAGAAGACGAGGGACAGGGTGCCGGTCTCGTCCAGGCAATCGATCCGATAGGGTGCGCGGCGGCTCGCGCCGGGCCTGTGCCGCCCGATCACCGCCTCGACCGTCACCACGCCAGAGGGCGGCAAATCCGCAAGCTTGGGCCTGAGGCTGCGGTCGACTACACCGACCGGCAGATGCCAGATGAGATCGAGCACTCGCAGTGGTGACGGGCTCGCGCCCCCGGATCCTGCCCCTTGGATAAGCCTTGCGAGCACGCGTTCCAGCTTTGCACCGATCCCGGGAAGGGATGTGGCCGAGGCAAAGAGCGGGTTGAGTTCGGACGGACGCATGGTCGCGTTGCTAGCCTGCAATGGCGGACAGCGAAAGAGGGGTATATTGATAACGCGAGAATTTGGTGACGCTCGGCCCTGGGGCGAGCATCCAAGGGCTAGGCCGGACAAGCCCGGTGTGGCGGAAACTGCCGATGGGCCTCTCAAAGCCATCGGTCCCTGCAAAGTTTCGGCCGATGCGTATTGCATCTGCGGGCATGGAGCGCATATGAAACCGGTGCGAGCTTGAGCGCAGAGCCCTTTGAGTATTCATGCGAGCGACAGAATGACAAATGATATGGACGAAGCCGTTCGCCGGCGTCGGCTCGCCTGGCGTTGTGCGCATCGGGGCATGAAGGAGGTCGATCTGGTCTTCGGCGGATTCGTCGCTGCGAATATCGACCGATTCTCACCGCGCGAGATCGAGGAGGTCGAGCGTCTGTCGGATGTTCCGGATGGCGAGCTCCTGGACTGGATTCTGGGCCGTGCCCCGGTCCCTGCCGAATATGACACGCCGCTCGTCCGCTCCCTGCTCGAGAAGCGGTTCACGCCGGCCGATTACACCTCTGCTCACGCAACCAAATAGAATGAGCGCTTCGATTGATCTTTCGTCAGTGCTGACCCAAACCGGGCGGACAGTGCTTGCAGGCGCGCCGGAGGGGCTCGATTCGCTCACGCTCGGGCAGCTCGCGCGGCAAGCCGCCGAGGGAAGCCGGCCGCGGCCGCTGTTGCATCTTGCGCGCGATGATCAGCGCATGGCGGAAATCGCCGATCAGCTCTCATTCTTTGCCCCCGATGTGGAGGTTATCCGCATTCCCGCATGGGACTGCCTGCCTTACGACCGGGTATCGCCAAGCGCCGGCATCATTGCCGAGCGGATTGCCGCGTTGGTGCGGCTGGGCAAGGGGCTCGAGCGCAAGCCCATCGTGGTGCTGACCACGGTCAATGCCGCCCTGCAACGGGTGCCGCAGCCCAAAACGCTTGCAAATGCCTCGTTCCGCGCCGCGCCGGGCCATGTCATCGACATTCCGGCACTCCAGGAGTTCCTGACCCAAAATGGGTTCAGCCGCACCGGCACTGCCATGGAGCCCGGTGAATATGCGATCCGCGGCGGGATCATCGACATCTTCCCGCCCGGGGTCGAGCATCCCATGCGGCTCGATCTGTTCGGGGACACGCTCGAGTCCATCCGCTCCTTCGATGCACAGAGCCAGCGGTCGATCGGGCAGCTCAAGGAAATCGTGTTGGAGCCGGCCTCCGAAGTGCTGCTGATGGAAACCACCATCGCGCGGTTCCGGACCCGCTATGTGGCGACGTTCGGCGGACAGACCGCCAATGATCCGCTCTATGAAGCGATCAGCGCCGGGCAGCGCTATCAGGGGATGGAGCACTGGCTGCCCCTGTTCTATGACCGGCTCGCAACCATTTTCGACTATGCGGACTGGGCAGCGATCGGCCTCGATCACCAGCTGGACGAAGCGGTGAAGGCGAGGCGCGAACTGATCGATGACTTCTACGAGGCGCGCCGGCATGCGCTGGAGCAGCAGACATTCGGCGCGGCGCCCTACAAGCCGCTGGAGCCGTCTGCGCTGTATGTCAGCGAAAGTGAATGGATCGACCTGCTCGGGTCACAGCCACAGCTGGGCTTCACGGCATTCGAGCAGCCCGAGGGGCAGGCCGCCCGGGTGATCTCGCTCCATGGCCGGCAAGGGCGCAGCTTTGCCGCCGAACGGGCGCAGCAGGAGCAGAATGTCTTCCATGCGGTCAAGGCGCATGTGGGCGATCTGCGCCGGGCGGGCAAGCGGGTTCTCATCTCGGCCTGGAGCGAGGGCTCGCGCGAAAGGCTCATCGCCATCATGCGCGAGCATGACATGGCGCCGGTGGTGGGGGCAGATACCTGGACAGAGGTTGAGAGCCGCGATCCCTCGATCCTCAATGTGGTGGTGCTGGCGCTCGAACATGGCTTTGAGACGCCGGAGCTCGCGATTGTCGGCGAGCAGGACATTCTGGGCGACAGGCTGATCCGACGGGCGCGCAAGAAGCGCAAGGCGAGCGACGTCCTGACCGAGGTTGCAAGCCTCGCGCCGGGCGATCTCGTGGTGCATGTGGATCACGGCATTGGCCGGTTCGAGGGGCTCAAGACGATCGAGGTGCAGGGCGCGCCGCATGATTGCCTGTTCCTCACCTATGCGGGCGGCGACCGGCTGTTCCTGCCGGTCGAAAATATCGAGCTCATCTCACGCTATGGCTCGGAAGAGGCGGGCGTGCAGCTCGACAAGCTGGGCGGACATGCCTGGCAGGCCCGCAAAGCCAAGCTGAAGCAGCGGGTCAAGGAGATCGCCGACCAGCTGATCAAGACAGCGGCGGCACGCCTCCTGCGCAAGGGCGAAGTCATCGTCCCGCCGGAAGGGGTCTATGACGAGTTCTGCGCCCGTTTTCCCTATGATGAGACTGAAGAGCAGCTCGATGCCATCAATGCGGTGCTGGAAGATCTCCAGAGCGGCCGGCCCATGGATCGGCTGATCTGCGGCGATGTGGGCTTCGGGAAGACGGAAGTTGCCTTGCGCGCGGCCTTTGTTGCGGCCATGAGCGGGCGGCAGGTCGCGGTGGTGGTGCCGACCACATTGCTTGCCCGCCAGCATTTTGCGACCTTCGCCGAGCGCTTCCGCGGATTTCCCGTGCGGGTCGCCCAGGCCTCCCGGCTCGTCTCGCGCAAGGATCTCAGCGACATCAAGAAGGATCTGGCCGAGGGCCAGATCGATGTGATCGTCGGCACGCATGCCATTCTCGGCAAAGGCATCACCTTCCGGGATCTCGGCCTGCTGATCGTGGACGAGGAGCAGCATTTCGGCGTCAAGCACAAGGAGCGGCTCAAGGATCTGCGCGCCAATGTGCATGTGCTGACGCTGACGGCCACGCCCATTCCGCGCACCTTGCAGCTCGCCATGACCGGGGTGCGCGACTTGTCGCTGATTACCACGCCGCCGCTCGATCGGCTGGCGGTGAGGACCTTCGTGTCGCCGTTCGATCCTGTGACGATCCGCGAGGCACTCCTGCGCGAGCACTATCGCGGCGGCCAGAGCTTCTTCGTGTGCCCGCGGGTCTCCGATCTCGGGGAGATGGCCGAGTTCCTGCGTGAGCACGTGCCGGAAATCACCTTCGCCATCGCCCATGGGCAGATGGGGGCTACGGAGCTCGAGGACGTGATGTCGGCCTTCTATGACCGCAAGTTCGACGTGCTGTTGTCGACCACCATCGTCGAATCCGGGCTCGATATCCCGACCGCCAATACGTTGATCGTGCACCGGGCCGACATGTTCGGGCTCGCCCAGCTCTACCAGATCCGTGGCCGGATCGGACGCTCCAAGCAGCGGGCCTATGCATTGCTCACCGTGCCCGTGGGCAAGCCGCTCACCGCCGGGGCCGACCGCCGGCTCAAGGTGCTGCAGTCGCTCGACACGCTCGGCGCCGGCTTCACGCTGGCGAGCCATGATCTCGATATCCGCGGCGCCGGCAATCTGCTCGGGGAAGAGCAGTCCGGGCATATCAAGGAAGTCGGCTTCGAGCTCTATCAGCAGATGCTCGAAGAAGCCGTGGCAAGCCTCAGGTCGGGTGATCTCGAGGTTGAGAGCGAGGATCGCTGGTCGCCGCAGATCAATATCGGCACGGCCGTGCTCATCCCCGAAAGCTATGTGGCCGATCTCGACCTTCGTCTCAGCCTTTACAGGCGCCTTGCGGATCTCGAGACCGAGCAGGAGGTGCAGGGTGTCGGGGCGGAGATGCGCGACCGTTTCGGTCCGCTGCCGCAGGAGGTCAACCATCTCCTGCAGGTGGTGGCGATCAAGCTGCTCTGCCGTGCCGCCAATGTGGCAAGCGTCGATGCGGGTCCCAAGGGCGTTGTGGTCGCGTTCCGCAATGGCCAATTCGCCAATCCGGTGGGGCTCGTCGCCTATATCAACGAGCAAGGGCACCATGTGAAGCTCAGGCCCGACCAGAAGCTCGTGTTCAAGCGCGACATGGACGAGGCCGAGGACCGGCTCAAGGGCGTGCGCGCCATCCTGAAGCGGCTCGTCCAGATCGTCGAGGAGGCAAAGCCCAAAGCGGCCTGACGGGATTGTCGGGCGGGCCTGCCTGCCCCATCTTCAGATAAGGTTTGGGCGTCCCGGAGGTTGGGTTGAAAACGCGAGCGCCTGTCACGACGCCGCAAGGACATGAGGTCTCATCGACCAATCAAGAGGTCGGTGAATTCCTGGCGAAGGCCAAATCCCTGCCTCTGCGGCAGGGCGAGGACCGAGGTCGGCTGGTTTTTGCCATGGATGCGACCATGAGCCGGCAGCCGACCTGGGATCAGGCTCTCGCCATTCAGGGGCAGATGTTCGAGGAAACCGCCAGGATTGGCGGGCTCGACGTGCAGCTCGTCTATTTCCGCGGGTTCAATGAATGCATGGCCAGCCGCTGGGTATCCGACCCCAAGGGGCTTGCCAAGCTCATGTCGGGAATTGCCTGCCGCGGTGGTCACACCCAAATCCGCAAGGTGCTTCAGCATGTCAAGCTGGAAATGGAGCGGGCGCGCGTCCATGCGGCAGTCTATGTGGGTGACGCCATGGAGGAGGATGTGGACCTCCTTTGCGCCCGTGCCGGCGAGATCGGGCTTCTGGGCGTGCCGATCTTCATGTTTCAGGAAGGCTATGATGCAAGAGCCGAGAGCGCATTTCGCGAGATCGCTCGGCTCACGAAAGGCGCCTATTGCCGTTTCGATCTGAATGCGGCAGGACAGCTCCGGGCGTTGCTTGCGGCGGTGGCGGTTTATGCGGCCGGCGGCAGGCAGGCGCTCGAGCATTACGGGCGCAAGAACCGGCCGGCGACATTGCTGCTGGATCAGCTGCGGTAGGGGCTGCAACAGCTATGCAGGCATTCATTCTCGTCGCCATAGCCCTCGTGCTGGCCTATTGGCTCTTGCGCAAGTCGATCAAGGCCGATCCGAAGCGGCTGGCCAAATTGACCAGGCTTGGCGGTGGGGCTGCCATCGCGCTGGTCGGCCTCATCATGACGCTGCGTGGCGGCATGGCGGTGGGAGCACCGCTCATCGCCTTTGGACTGGGTCTGCTCGGGCGGCACATGAACATTCCCGGTGCGCCCGGCGGCTTCTCCCGTGCCGGCCGGCCATCGGGCGGCCAGCGCTCCAGCGTGCGCACGGCGCTGCTCGCCATGGAGCTTGATCACGACACCGGCATGATGGACGGATCTGTGCTCGCGGGCCGCTATAGCGGGCGCCGGCTTTCGGCGTTGACGCTCGCCGAATTGCTCGATTTGCGCGGGGAAGCCTATTCAGTGGCCGATCAGAGCCGGCTCCTGCTCGATGCCTATCTCGACCGCATGCATGCGGGCTGGCGGGATGCGGCGGGTGCCGGCGCAAAGCAGAGTAATGGGGCGGGCCCGCGGGCCGAGTTCGCGATGTCGCGGGCGGAAGCCTGCCGCATCCTGGAGGTCTCGGATCATGCGAGCGAGCGCGAGATCCGCGCGGCCCATCGGCGGCTCATGAAGAAGTTCCACCCGGATGCGGGCGGGTCGGATGCCTTTGCCGCCATGATCAATCAGGCGAAGGACGTGCTGCTCAAGCGCTGAACTTGCGCTGCCGCCTCATCTCAATCGAAGGCGATGGCTTCGCCGAAGAGCTTGCGGATCTCGCGCACATATTCGCGGAACAGCGGGTTGTCGTCGATCTCGGGCGTGCGCGGTCGAGGCAGGTCGATCGTGAAAATCCGCTCGATGCGGCCTGGCCTCGCGGACATCACCACGACGATATCGGACAGGAACACCGCCTCGGCAATGCCATGGGTGATCATGAGCACGGTCTTGCGGCTGTTCAGCCAGATGCGCTGCAATTCCCTGTTCATGGTCTCGCGCGTCATGGCATCAAGCGCGCCGAAGGGCTCATCGAGCAGGAGCAGTTCGGGATCGTGCACCAGGGCGCGGCAGATCGAGACGCGCTGCTGCATGCCGCCGGAGAGCTGGTGGGGCAGGTGGTTCTCGAAGCCTTGCAGGCCGGTCAAGCGGATCAGTCCGTCAATGGCGGCGGCGTGATCGGCCGGCTTCAACCCACGCAATTCGAGCTGCATGGCGATATTGCCGCGCACCGATTTCCAGGGCAGCAGGGTCGCGCTCTGAAAGACGATGCCGACGCCCGGATGGGGGCGCTGCACGATGTCACCATCGATGCGCACCTCGCCACTGGACGGCTTGATGAGCCCCGCCACGATGCGCATGAGCGTGCTCTTGCCACAGCCGGAGGGGCCGACGATCGAGACGAATTGGTTGCGGTCGATGGTGAGCGAGACATCCCTTAGCGCCTCGACCTCGTCGAACCGCATGAACAGATTGGCAATGTCGATGATCGTGTCGCTCATGTGGTGAAACCGGGCGCTTGTCCGCGGATGCTGACATGCCAGGGCAGGGCAAGCCTTTCCGCGATCTCAACGAGGTAATAGAGGCCGAGCCCGATCACGGCGAGGCAGACGAGGATCGAAAACAGCATGGGTGTATCGAGATTGGCATTGGCCCAGATGAGGAGATAGCCCAGGCCCTTGTCGGCCCCGACCCATTCGCCAACCACCGCGCCGACAATGGCGAAGGCGACCGCCACCTTCATGGCGCCGAAGATCTGGGGCAGGGCGGAGGGCAGGCGAAAGCGCAGGAAAATGGCTAGCGGACTTGCCTGCATGGAGCGGGCGAGATCGACCAGGTCCTTCTCGACCGAGCGCATGCCGACCATGGTGCTGATCAGCACGGGGAAGACCGCGACCAGGAAGCTCATCAAAAGCTTGGGACCAAAGCCTAAGCCGAACCAGATGATGATGAGCGGAGCGAGTGCGATCTTCGGGAAGGTCTGAATGACCAGCAGCACCGGCAGCACGATCCGCTCGAGGCTGCGGCTTGAGACGAGCAGCGCGCCGATCACCACCCCAAGCACCAGGGCAAGCAGAAAACCGCCGATTGTTTCGGCAAGAGTAATGCCGGAATGAAAGAGCAGGGTTGCATGGTCCTCCCGCATGCGCTGGAGCACCGCGAGTGGCGAGGGCACCAGGTATTCCGGCAAGGCCAAGAGAGCGACCGCCGCCTGCCACAGCAGGATGAAGGCCGCGAGGGTGGCCACAGGATAGATGGCGCCACGCCAGGACATGGTGGGTTGGTCTCCAAGGTCGAAGCCCCACGCCCATGTTCGATGAGCGCGGGGTTCAGGGCATGTGGCCCGAGCTTACTTCTCGATCAGCGCATTGGTGAAATAATCCGTCGCAGGACGATTGCCGCTGATGAGGCTTGCCTTCTTCATACCCTCGATCATCGCCGTCCAGTCCGCTTCGGCCATGGCGCCAGGGGCCAGGTCCTTGCTGTTCTCGGTGGTCAAGAGATCCAGCGAGAGCTTGAGCTGGGCAACCAGCTGGTCGCGGTCGCGGGCCCGGTCGGTGCGGATCTTGAGGGCTTCATCCACCGCTTCTTCAGGATTGGCTTTAGCATCGGCCCAGGCGCGGGTGGTGGCCTTCAGGAAACGGCGGGCGAGATCCTCGTTCTTGGCGAGCCAATCGGTATTGGCCACGATCCCGTCCTCGAGCGCCGGGACGCCATTATCGGCATAGGTGAAATATGTGACATCCAGCTTCTGCTTGGCGAAGATCGGCAGGGCGAAATAGGTAACGCCGGTTACCGCATCGGTGCGGCCCTGCAGCAAGAGCGCGTTCTTGGCACCCACGGCGGGGTTCAAGACGCTGACCTTCTTGATGTCCACATCGTTTGCGGCAAGCAGCGCGGGCAGCATCTGGGCGGTGGATTCGGATGGCGCCATGGCGAGCACCTTGCCCTCCAGCGCCTTCGGATTGTCTACCGGCGCGTCCTTGCGGCTGATGATCACCATGGGGTTCTTCTGGTGAACGCCATAGATGGCCTTGACCGGCATGCCCTTGTCGGCACCGATCGCCATGGTACCCAGATCGATGAAGGCGATCGGGTCCTCGCCCGAGGCAACCAGCTTCACCACATTGCCGGCGCTGTTGCCCTCGGCGATGGTGAGATCGATGCCCTCGTCCTTATAGTAGCCCTTCTGAATGCCGAGATAGAAAGGCGTGTGCGCCCCATAAAGGCTCCAGTCGAGCTTCAGGGGAAGCTTGTCCTGCGCTTGCGCATTTGCTGCGCCGAAGGCCGCCAAGGCCCCGAGGGCAAGCAGTGTTTTCAGGTATGTCCGCATAATCTGTCCCTCCAAGTCTGGCTAAGGTCTTCTGTTGTTGTCGTTAGAAATCGAGCTCGAAGAGCTGGCGCGGATAGGATGTCAGCACTTCGGCGCCTTGATCGGTCACCGCCACGCTCTCCGAAAACCACATGCCGAAATCCGGCGTGAACATGGAGGGCACGATGTGGAAGGTCATGCCCGGCTCCAGCACCGTCGGATCGTTCGCCTTGAGATCGAGGAAATGACCTTCGGCCCAATTTGGCGGGAAACCAATGCCGATGGAATAGCCTACGCGCTGGCCGGCCTGGCGATAATGGCGCGAGCCTTCAAGCGCACGATTGGCCGCGGCGAAGACCTCGCCGGAGGTTGCGCCGGGCCTCAGCGCATCGATGGCGCGATTCAGCATGTCGATCAGCAGGCCGGATACGGCGCGATGTTCCTCGCCTGCCTTGCCGACGATGCAGGTGCGGGCGATCATGGCGTGATAGCGGTCGATGCAGGCGGCCGATTCCAGCAGCACCACATGGCCGGGCTCGATCGCCCGTCGCTCCCAGGTGGTGAAGCATAAGGCTGTTGCAGGTCCGGTCACCACCAGGGGCACGCGGAAGAAGTCGCTGCCGGCTCCAACCGCACCCCAAAGCATGGCGGCGGCCACGTCGTTCTCCGTGCGTCCCGGAGCGATCGTGCGCATGGCTTCATCGAGCCCCGCAACCGCGGCATTCGCTGCGCTGCGCATCCGCTCTAGCTGGGCCGGCGTCTTCAGGCGCCGCCGTTCCTCACACACACCGTTCCAATCGATGATGCGATAGGTCGCCGCCCGCTGTTCGAGGGCACGCAGCATGAGGCCGGTGAAGTTGCGCGCACCGGTTTCAAAACCGATATCGCCCGCCTCACCCATGTGGCGGCGTAGGGCGGCATCGAGGCTTGCGGCTGGATCATCGCCATCGCCGATCACCTCAACCCCGCCAATGGTTGGGGTCTCCTGCGCCAGCGGCTTGTTGAAGATGCGGGTGACCAGGATGGGCAGACCCTCCCTGGGGACGATCAGGGCCTGGAAGGTCCAATAGCCGATCGAGCGATAGCCGGTGAGCCAGAAGATGTTCTCGGGATCGACGAGGACGCCGGCAGCAAGCCCGCGCGCCCGGAGATCGCTCTGCACATAATGCAGGCAATCCTGGTAGTGAGCCATTGGAAATGGCTGATGCAGGCGGGCGCTCTGCGCCCCGCGATCGTTTGCGTTGGTCAAGGTGCTCCCCATGGCTGCTGAGGTGGAGCCATAGCACCGGCCGGCGCTTGAGATTTAGTACATTTTCTTGCGCTGCGGATCACGCCAGGTTATGCGCACAAGCGATGGTCATGCGCCCCCGACATCTGGAAGTCTTCCACGCGGTGGCCGCTCACGGTTCGGTGACCGAGGCGGCAAAGCGGCTGCACGTCTCCCAGCCGGCCGTCTCCAAATATCTGCGCGAGCTCGAACAGGACCTCGGCTATGCGCTCCGGGTGCGCCAGGGCAATAGTTGGCGGCTCACCACGGAGGGGCGCCTCTTGTTCGAGGAGATCGCGAAATCGCTTGTCGGCTTCGATCGGCTGAGCCAGTTCGCGGTCGACCTCAAGGCCATGCGCGTCGGCCGGCTGGCGGTTGCCTGTCTGCCTCTTCTGGCAATCGAGCCGTTGAGCAGCCTCATCAGCGATTTTCTCGAGGTCCATCCGGAGATTGCCCTGTCTCTGCTGGTCCTGAACTCGCATGGGGTGATTGATCAGGTGATCGCGGGCAAGGCCGATGTGGGCATCGGTCTTCACCTTCCCTTTCATGAGGAGGTCGAGAGCCGGCTGGTCGCGCGCATGCGGCTCGTTTGCATGCTGGACCGGGATGATCCGCTGGCCGTGAAGGACACGATCACGGCCGCCGATCTCCATGGCCGCAGGCTCATCACCATCGGGACGGGTGATGCGGTGCAGCTTGAAATCGACCGGCTGTTCCGGGCCGAGGGCGTGCGCGCCTCCCGCCGCGTCGAAACCTTGACGTCCCACTCGGTCCTGCGACTTGCTGAGCACGGGCTCGGGATTGCCCTGCTCGATGATTTCGTGGCCTCGCAATATCGCGGCACGCGGCTGGTCAAGCGCGCCTTCCAGCCGGAAATCCTCTATGCGCTGGCGGTGATCACCAGCCGTGACCGGCCGCTCTCACGACTGGCGCGGAGCTTCGTCGACCATCTGGTGGGCAGGTTGCCAAGGGTCCTGCCCGAGATCGCGCAAGTCCGCCCCTGATTGTGCTGGACTTGCCGGCGCAAGAGTTCCTAGACTTCGAGTGATAAGGCCATCCTCTCCTTGATTTGCGGAACTCGTCATGACTGCAGGGGGTCAGTTGGATCAGCGCGCAACCAGGTCTGGTGGTGCTGCGGAAGCCTTTGATGTGGTGGTGATCGGATCCGGAGCCGCCGGCCTCAGTGCGGCGCTGCGGGCGGCCGTGGGCGGCCTCTCGGTGATCATCCTCGAGAAGAGCGACAAGCTCGGTGGAACCTCCGCCATGTCGGGGGCGGGAACCTGGATCCCGGCCAATCACATTGCGCGGCAGGCGGGGATCGAGGACAGCCCCGAGGAGGCGCTCACCTATATCCGCAGTGCTTCGCCGCCGGGCTGGCAGGAAAAGGAGGATGCGCTCTGGCAAGCCTTTGTTGCGGCTGCGCCGCGCATGCTCGAATTCATCGAACGCGAGACGCCGCTCAGGTTCGCACTCACCGAAGAGCCCGACATTTTCAGTGAGCGGCCCGGCGGCAAGGTACGCGGCCGCATGCTGTCGCCCAAGCCGCTGAGCCGGCGGCTGCTCGGGCCTTATGCCGGCAAGCTGCGGCGCTCAACCCTGCCGCATCTCTTCACCTACCAGGAAGTCTATGACGACGACCTCTGGCATCATCCGGTGCGTGCGGTCGTCAGGCTGTGGCCAGAACTCCTGCGGCGGCTCGTCACCGACAGCCGGGCGCAAGGCAATGCGCTCATGACCGGCATGCTGAAGGGCTGTCTCGACAAGGGCTGCCGGCTCTCGCCCGAAACACGGGTTACGGCCCTGCTGCAGGATCGGGACGGGCGGGTCAATGGCGTTGAGATCGATCGGCAGGGCATACGCCAGACGATCATGGCGCGTCGGGGCGTGGTGCTCGCAACCGGTGGCTTCGAGTGGAATCCCGATCTTTTTGGCCAGCATTTCCTAGGTCCGCTCGACCGTATTGCCAGCCCGCGCACCAATACGGGAGATGGCCAGCTGCTTGCCGAGAAGGCTGGGGCGCTGCTCGAGCGCATGGACCAGGCGAACGTCTATCCAACCCTGCCCACCCGCTATGAAGGGCGGCTGCATGGCATTCCGCTCACTTTCCAGACCGAGCCGCATGCGATCATTGTCGGGCGCGATGGTCGCCGGTTCGTGAGCGAATATGACTACAATATCGGGGCAGCCCTCGACCGGCGCGATGCGGCGACGGGCGAACCGCTGCATCTGCCAGCCTGGCTGATCGGCGACCGGCGTTTTCTGCGGCAATCCCTGCCGTTCCTCTGGTATGTGCGCAAGGATCCGAAATGCCTGATCAAGGCGCAGAGCCTCGATGAGCTTGCCGCCAAGACGAACCTGCCGGCTGACGCTGTGAAGGAGACGGTGGCGCGCTTCAACCACTTCTGCGCTCAGGGGCGTGATGATGATTTTCACCGCGGCGAGAGCCCGTGGGAGCAATATAAGGCGGGGACAACACAAGCAGCCTTCGGCACGATCGAGCATGCGCCCTTCTACGCCATTTCGGTCAATCGCTCGATCATTGGCACCAAGGGCGGGGCCCGCACCAATGAACGGGGCGAGGTGCTGAGGCCGGACCGCAGCATCATCCCCGGGCTTTACGCAGCGGGACTTGCGATGGCCAATCCGATCGGCACCCATGCGATCGGGGCAGGAACCACGATCGGTCCCAATCTCACCTGGGGCTTCATCTGCGCGGAAAGCCTGCTCACCGCCAACCGGAGCGAAACTGCCGATGAACGAACAGCCGCCCTATCTCACTGAGGCGCAGATCCGCGAGATCGGCATCACCTATCAGGATGCGCTGGCGGCGCTGCGGGCCGCCTTTGTGCGGCGGGCGGAATTGGCCGATCCCGTGGTCTCCAAGATCGGCCTGCACACGGAGGATGGCTTCTTTCACGCCATGCCGGCGGTGCTCGACGATATCGCGGTGGTGAAATGGGTTGCCTCAACCAAAGCCTCGACCGCGGCCGGCAAGCATGTCAACGCGCAGCTGATCGCCACGGATGCCCATAGCGCCGAGACACTCGCCGTGCTCGACTTTTCCTGGCTCACCGGCCTGCGTACCGCGGCGGTTTCGGCTTTGGGTGCGGATTTTTGGTCCGATCCCGAGGCTACAACCGTCGCCATGATCGGCTGCGGATTGCAGGCGCGAACCCATCTCGACGCGCTTCTGGCGGTGCGGCCGATCCAGCGGGTGATCGCGCTCAGCCGTACGGAGGCTTCGGTCAGGAAATATGCTGACGAGGCGGCCGGGCGTGGGATCGAGACCATCATCGCGAATGGCAGGCCGGAGCTTGTCTATGAGGCCGACATCATCGTCACCATGCTGCCGCTCCAGGCGGAGACGCAGCCGGTTCTCGACTGTCGCCGGCTTCGGCCAGGTGCCCTGGCGATCGGGGTTGATCTCGGCCGGTTCTGGCGGGCCGACAGTCTCGACGCGCTGGACGACTTGACCACCGATGATCGGGCCCATACAGCCGGGCTGGTGCAATCGGGCATGGTGAAGATCAGCCGGGCGTTCGACAGCGATCTGGCGGATGTGCTTGCAGGACGCAGCACCGTGTCCTGGGCTGCGTCCAAGCGAATCGGCTATGTGCCGCCAGGGCTTGCGCTGGCGGATGCCGCGATCACGCGGCTGATCCTGGGCAGGCTCGGCATCATGCCGGGATGAGCGAGGTTGAGAATGGTGAAAGCGATCAGGATCCATCAGGTCGGCGGACCTGAAGTGATGGCCCTCGAAGAGGTGACAGTGCCGCCGCCCGGCGATGGGCAAGTTCAGATCCGGCAGACAGCCATCGGGCTCAATTTCATCGACGTCTATCATCGAACCGGGCTTTATCCGGCGCGCCTGCCGCTGACACCCGGCCTTGAAGCGGCGGGCGAGGTGATCGCGGTCGGCGAGGGCGTGACCACGCTCAAGGTCGGCGATCGCGTGGCCTATGGCACGGGTCCGCTCGGGGCTTATAGCGCGGTGCGCAATGCACCCGCCAAGCGGGTGGCCAAGCTGCCACATTTGATCTCGGACGAGACCGGGGCCGCCATGATGCTCAAGGGGCTGACGGTCAGCTACCTCCTGCATGACACCTATAAAGTCGAGCCTGGCCAGACCATTCTGTTTCATGCAGCGGCGGGCGGCGTTGGCCTGATCGCGTGCCAATGGGCGAAGGCGTTGGGCGCCACGGTGATTGGAACTGTGGGATCGCCTGAAAAGGCAGAGCTTGCCCGCGCCCATGGCTGTGATCACACCATCTATTACACACGGGAGAACGTGGCGGAGCGGGTTCGCGAGATCACCAATGGTGAGGGCGTGCCCGTGGTCTATGACTCAGTGGGGCAGGCAACGCTCGAAGCCTCGCTCGACTCGCTGCGGCCGCGCGGATTGTTCGTGAGCTTCGGAAATGCATCCGGCCCGATCAAGAGCCTTGATCTGATGGAGCTGAGCAGGCGCGGCTCGCTTTATGCAACGCGCCCGGGGATCCTCCACTATATGGCCAAGGACGAGGATCTCGCACGCCATTCGGCGGGGCTGATCGATATGGTCGCGAGCGGCAAGGTGAAGATCGAGATCAATCAGCGCTATGCGCTGGCGGATGCGGCACAGGCGCATCGCGATCTCGAGGGGCGGAAGACCACCGGCACCACCATCCTCATTCCCTGATCCATTCCGGAAAGAGATAGCCCGGCCGTGGCTCTGCCAGGCCGGGCTGCTGTTATTTTGGATGGGTATTGTGGTTCGCTTCACGCGAACCAGTATCCACTTCGCTGATAATGCTCTAGCTGCTCGGGCACTGGGCCTGGTCCTGGGCCGCCAGCAGGCGCCATTCCGGGCTGCAGCTTGTCATCTTGCAGAGCACGCGGGCGATCATGGGGGCGGGCAGGGCATGGGCCAGATCCAATGGAGTGCCGGTGTTCTTGTCGGACAGGGTGCTGACCAGCATGCCGATCAGCTCGCCGCGCTCGTTGAACACCGGGCCGCCGGACTCACCGCGCCTGGTCGACAGTTTCAACACCATCGCATCGGGATAGCCGAATTTGGAATAGGTGACAGGCCGCTCGAAATGGGACGAGATCAGCTCGCCGGTTCGCGCGATATCCCCTTCGGCCCGCGGCTTGCCCAGCGAGAAGATTGGCTGCCCCTTGTGCAGGCAGGCGCTCGATGTCGGCTTCACCGCGGCGTTGCCCTCCATGTCGCGCAGCTTCACGATGGCGACATCGGGCGAGTAAGACAGCGCTTCGACCGTGCCTTGATAGATACGGCCATTGGGGCCGCGGGCCTCGACGAGCCAGCCCTTCTCCATGCCGACATGACCGGCGGTGACCACGGTTCCCTCGTCATCGACGAGGAAGCCCGAGCCGGACGCAACCGGCTCTGGCAATTCGTCCTTCTTTCGTTCGCGCGGCGAGGCATTATGGACCACGAGCGTCACGTAGGTGTTGCTTGTCTGGTCCACCAAGTGCTGGATGGACCCGGCGATCTGCGCCGATGCAGGTGACGGCGTTGCTGCGATATTGATCACGCGTGGATTGCTGGCCGGCGTCGTCGACACGCAGCCGGCCAGCGCCAAGACTCCGAGTATCGTGAATCCAAGCCGCTTCATTCTTCCCCTTCCCTCAGGGCCTCAATCAAGGGTGCAAGTTCCCGCTCGTAGCGCCGCCACTTGCCGACCGAACCGGCGTTGATCGGCTGGCGAACCTGCCAGACGCTGGCAGTGTCGATCGGACGGTCAACTTCGTCGGTCCGCAGGCAGGATGGGTCCCATTCAAGCCCGACATAATCCACAAGCGCCCGGGCATTGGGCTCGGGATCACGGACAAGGGCTTCGTATTCCACGGTGTGGATCGGAACGGGGGAGGCGTTGAACCAATGCTCCATCAGTCGCTCATGCAGACGGTAGGCATGAGCAAACGCCCGAAGGTCTGTCGAAAAAGTTATATCGAGCGAAAAATTCTGTTCGAAACAGGAGAGGCCCGTATCGAGCGGATCGCGCTTGCAATAAACGATGCGCGCCTTGGGAAAGAGCCAGGCGATGAGGCCGATGAACATGTAATTGCCCGGCGCCTTATTGGTGGCCCAAGGCTTGTCGGGCGAGGCCTGCCGCATTTGCGCGAAGACTTGCTGGGCTGCCGTGAGCGCCCAGTCGGATGCCAGGATGCCGGCCTGCTCAGGATAGCCCGACATCGAACGCGCCAGCTTGTTGAGGTCATTGCGCTCGCCGCCGGCATGCACTTGCGGATAGGCGGCAAGGATCTGCTCGACGAGGGTGGTGCCCGAGCGGGGCATGCCCAGCACGAAGATCGGGCCCGGCTCGTTCATGCCCTCGCCAAAGCGGGAGGCAAGAAAATCCCGGCTGAAGGTGGCCATGACGCGCGAGGCCATCTGGTCATGATAGTCGGCCTTATAAGGCCGTTGCTCCGCGCGAATGGCATTGGCCTCGGCGAGCGCGGCGAAGGCTGCGGGATAATCGCCCTCTCGGTCGAGCACCGTGAAGAGAGCAAAGCCGGCGGTGGCGCGCTGTTCGGCAGAAAGGTTCCGATTGGAGAGAATGCGCTTGAGCGGCTCGCGAGCATCGGGTGAGAGCCTGCGGATGGTGGCCAGCCGCTGATAGCTGTCGGCGTGGTTGGGATCGATCTTCAGCGTCTCGCGCGCAAGCCGCTCGGCACCGTCGAAATCACCGTTCCGCTGCAGAATGGTGGCCTTCACATTCAGCGCTGACAGCTCACGCGGGTTCTTGGCCAAAGCCTTGTCGGCGATGGTTGCGGCATCGTCCCGGCGATGCAGGGAGAGAAGCACATTGGCCCAGCGGCCGAGCATGGAAGAGGGCAGGGCCGATAAGGGGATCTCGGCGAAAAGCTGATCGGCCGTCTCGAAGTCGTCGCGATCGGCCATCAAGGCTGCGAGATTGATCCGGGCATCGTGGTAAGCGGGGGAAGCGGCGAGCGCGCGGCGAAAGGCCTGCTCGGCATCCTCAACATGCCCGTTCTCCTCGAGGCAAATGCCGAGGCAGTTCAGGATCTCCGGATCCTTGGGGGAGAGCTCATGCGCCCTGATCAAGAAGGGGAGCGCCTCGTCCTTGCGACCGAGAAGGCGCAGCGACTCGCCAAGTCCGTAATGGGCATCGGCATGGCTTGGATCGACCGCGACGACCTTGCGATAATGGCGCTCAGCCAGGCTCACCGCATCAGCTTGCCGGGCGAGCTCTGCCAAATTGAAATGAATGTCCGGATCATTCGGCCGGAGCTTGAGCGCCTTTTCGAGATGGCGACGGGCTGCGGCAGCATTGCCTTGGGACGCCTCGAACACGCCGATCTCGGTCAGCAGAGCAGGGTCCCGCGGTGACGCGACCAGCAAAGCTTTGTACGCGGCTTGGGCACCAGCCACATCGCCGTGCTCAGCAAGTGCTCGCGCCCGCCCGATATCCAGAGATGTGGCCTTCAAAAGAGTCGCCATACCACCTGCGCGCACCGTTCACGGGCCGCATCCAAATTTCCGGGTCGGCTTCTCCTTGGCGGAAAGTGCACGACCATCTCACCCATGCAAAGGGATATAGCAAGTCTTTCCGCAATGCTCCATGGTTTGCGCCATAGGGGCGATAACGGTGCTGGCGCGGTTGCAGAAAGGGCACAGGCCAAAAGAGCAAGCCGGCCCAGATCCCTGGACCGGCTGAGTCACCCCCGAGCTGTCAAGAGCGCGGATCAGAAATAAAACCAGGCGCCGAACTGCGCGCGCCAGACATCGGCCTGTCGGATATCGGCGTCAACACCGTCGAAATCGAGGAACTTGCGGTCGGCCCACATCACTTCCCAGCCGAGGCGCAACTGCTCCACCGGCCGCCAGAGAATATTGGCATGGGCGGACATCACATCGATAGTGGTGTTGTCGGCACTGGCCCGCAACACCTCACTCTTGTTCATGTCCGCGTAACCCCAGGAGAGGTTGAGCGAGGTGGTGTCGGTGACGTTGAAGATGACGCCGGCATAGAGACCCAAGGCCTCGGTCGTGTGGATATCGCCGTCAACATCGACATAGGCGCCGATGGTGTTGCCGAAGAGGTAGCTGCCGATGCCGTCGCCATACATGACCGACGCGGTCAGGGTGGCGATGTCGGCGAGATTGATGTTGGCCGCGCCCTGAACGCCCCAGCCGACCGCGCTGTCGCTGACGCCGCCCAGCGCTGAATCGGTATGATAGTTCTGCATCACACCAGAGATGAGGAACTGGTGTCCGCCAGGGGCGTCATATTGCCAGCGTGCCGTGAAGTTCGGGATGTCATTCGAGCTGTTCTCGGCGGTAACGAAGGATTCGCCGAACTGGTCGATCAGATCGCCGAGATCCCCGAGCGGCTCCTCGACGGCAAAGGCGAAGGTCATGCCGCCGCTGGCATAAGTCAGGCGAACCTGATTGGTGCGGGAGGTGCCGATCAGGCCGACATCACCGTTGAAATCGACCGTGGTGGTTCCCGTGAAGGGTGACATGAAGTTGGTGTCATACCGACCGGCGCCGAAGGTCCAGTTGGGGATGAAATCCCATTCACCCCAGGCCCAGCGAAGCCGAAAATCCGTATTGCCGAAGCTGCCGCCGGAGAGGAAGTCGCCTTCGATAACGGTGCGAATCTGGCCGATGGCGGTATCGGATTTCGACTTGATGGCGAAGCGCGTCTGGCGGGCATGCAGGCGGACGTGGTCCTGATCCCTGCGGCCGGTGATCGCCGTGTAGCTGAAATAGTCGCCCAGGTCCTCGTCGAAGTCGTAGATCACGTCGCCCTTGACGTAACCGCTGACGGTGACCTCGTGAACCGGCGCCGGCAGGTCAGCAGAGGGGGTGATCGCGATGGTGAGGCCGCTGCCGGCCGGGATGGCTTCGCTTACTCGCCCGGTTTGCCAGTCGGCGGTTGCTTCCGAACCACGCCTGAAGGTGATCAGGCTCACGCCATCGGCCAGGGCGGGCATCTCGGGCTGCGTCTCCAACTGGTTAACCCGAGCCTGCAACGCCTCGAGCTGTGCTTTCAAGGCAGCCAGCTCATCAGCCTGACCGCTTACCGTCATGGCCGCGAAAGCAACACCCGCCAGAAGTGACCGACCCAACCACCTCGTCATCATCCGCCACTCTCCCCCTCGAACGCTCAGCGCTATTTCCAGTGATCTACTCACACGGCGCGCAAAAGGAAAAGAGACCAGATAAGAGGGAATGGCGGGTCGGATAAGGAATAGTGGTTCTCTGTGGTTTTGCGGTGACAGTTGTCTCGCCCTACTCGTGTTCCTGTGGTGAAGTCGTGAACAGGTGAGGAAAAAATCGGCAGACTGGACGGGCGTTCATGCGGAAGAAAACACCCGGCCCCCGTCCTTCGGCCGACTCAGAAAGCATGATGAATCACTCACTCGACTGGTCGGGTGCGCTATAAATCAAGAAATCGTTCACTTCGGCCAAAGACAGCGACAAGTCTTCGTCCTACACTTTCGGTACTGCGCGGTGTGGGATGCGCAGATGGACCTGTCGCTCGACCTCGGCCTTGGCTCTGGTGAGGCATGCCCCTTTTCGAGCCCCCGGCCAGGACGGATCGACCGGCGATCGGGAGGGGACTATGGCGGGAATCCAATCATTAGAAGATGTCGACACTCTCGACTACTCGACGAGTGCCGTTCCAGATACTGAGCGCATGCCACGGTTTGCCCTCACCATGGCATGGTGGGCGGTCTGCAGCGCGCTCTTCTATGTGGTGGTCGGGGCTGCGATGGCGCTCAGCTTCGGCAGCAGGAATGCCATCATCGGGATGGTATTGTCCGTGATCGCCTATGGTGCGATCAACGCGGTGCTCAGCCGCTATGCGATCAGAACCGGCCTGTCGGTGGCGCTCTTCTCGCGCATCCTCTTCGGCAGCATGGGGGCGTGCATAGCCACCCTGATCTTCTGCGCCACCGCGATCTATTATGCCGTGTTCGAAGGATCCGTGATCGCGGTCGGGATCAACACCGTCTTTCCCTCGATACCTTATCACTGGGCCGCCTTGATCGTGGTCCTTTACAGCGTGCCGCTGATTTTCGGCAGCATCCAGAACTGGCTGGATAAGTTCAACGGGGTGCTGCTGCCCTTCTATATTCTCGGCCTGGTCGTGGCGGTCGGCCTTGCCATCGCTCAATATGGCTATAGCGACAAATGGCTCAATCTCGGGCCCGAGGGCGGGGCTCCGGCCCATGGCTGGTGGTCCTGCTTCGTCTATTACATGGGCGTCTGGGTGTTGATGATGTTCACCTTCGACTATGCCCGCTTCGGCCGGAAGGAAGACAGCAACTATCACGCCTATTTCAACTTCGGCACGCCCTTCTATCTCATGACCTTCCTGGTGAGCGGCCTGTTCGGCATGTTCATGGTCGGCACGGTGCCGGATGTGGGCGTCACGGAAGTCTCCGTCTTGACCGCTCTGCTGCAGCTCATGGGCATCTGGGCATTGCTATTCGTCTGGGTCACGCAGACCCGCATCAACACGGCGAACTACTATCTGGCCGCCGTCAACATGGAGGCGCTGGTCGCCGTGTTCACCAAGCTGCCCTTCGGGCGCCTGGGCTGGGCAGTGGTGGTCGGCATCTTCGTCTATGTGCTCATGCTGGCGGATGTGTTCAGCTATCTGCTTCAGGCGCTCGCGTATCAAGGCATCTTCGTCGTGGCCTGGGTGGCGGTTGCCATGGCGCATATCCTGAGCACCCGTTACGATCAGCTCGCGGGCGGCAATGTCGAATATCGCTCGGGCTACGTGCCTTCGTTCAATCCACTGGGCATTGGCGCGTGGTTCGGCGCGGCCGCCATCGGCATCGCGCTCTATCTGGCGGGTGGCCTCTATGCCGAATTGTCGGCGCCCGCAACGGCGGTGGTCGGCTTTGTCATCTACGCACTGGGTCTGCGCGCCGCAAAGCGCTCCTGGTTCTTTGCCACTTGAGCGCAAAGGCAGGCGATAGGGCCTTCGGGCGGGTCTAAGGCTTCGCGCAAAATGGGTGCGCCCTCGGTCAAAACCCTTTGCACTGTGATGCAAGACTAGGGGGCGCACCGAAAATATCGTAGATATCGTTCTGACCGCCACGGCAGAGGGCGGCTCGAAGAACCGGGGGATGCTCGTCAGATTGCGCACGCGAATGGCGACATGGGAGGTGCGAATGGATGCACGATATTCGACCAAGAACGCGGATCCTGCCGATCGCAAGCGTTACTGGAATGAGGCGGTCTCCAGCACCTATTTCCCGCTCGATCTGACGTTCAAGAACGAGCCGCAATTCGGTGGCTCGCTGCATAGCTGGACCCTCGGCTCCCTGTCCATGTCGCGGCTCGAGTCGGACGGGCTTCTCTATCGTCGGCACAAGCGTCATCTGCTGCATGAACGCGACGAGAGTTATCTCATCACCGTTCCCGAGCTGTCGGAGGTGCATTTCATTCAGGATGGCCGGGAGGCCCGTTGCAAGCCGGGCCAGTTCCTGGTCGAGCGCAGTCACCTGCCTTATGAGTTCTCTTATGGCGAGCCGAACACCCTTTGGGTGCTGAAGATCCCGAGCGAGATATTGAGGTCACGGATCGTCATGCCCGAGCGGCTTGCATCGCTCGGCTTCGATGCAACTCAGGGAACCGGCGCGCTGTTCGTGGACGTGCTGCGGCTGGTCGCGGCTCGGCTTGCCGAGATGGATGAATCGGCGCGCGCCATGTCCGGCAAGCATCTGGTCGACCTTCTCTCGATGGCGATCTCGGCCGATGAGCGCACCCTCAATCCCAACGCGTCCTCCGTACAGATGGCGCATCTGCATCGGGTTGAGACATTCATTCGCCTCAATCTCGCATCCAGCGCGCTCAATCCGCACGCGATCGCTGCCGCCTGCGGGATTTCCGTGCGCTACCTCCATCAGCTCTTCAGCAGCCAGGGCCGATCGGTGAGCGAATGGGTGAAGCTCCAGCGGCTCTTGATGTGCAAGCAAATGCTCAGCGACCCTACCTGCCATAAGAAAGTGTCCGAAATCGCCTATGAATGGGGCTTCAGCGACCAGGCGCAGTTCAGCCGATTGTACCGGGCCGAATTTGGTGTCACCCCCAGCGACACCAGGGAGCAGCTTCGTATGAAACGGGCCGAAGCTGCTCCCGGTTAGGTTCGCCTGCGAGGGTGAGCCAATCAGAAATTTGAACAGGAGAACACGATGGCCAACTTGCGCGTGGCGGTCGATGTCGGAGGTACGTTCACCGACATCTGCATCATGGATGAGACATCGGGAGCACTGAGGATCGAGAAGACGGCCTCCTCTGCCGATCCGATCGAGGGCATCATGGCCGGTGTGGAAAAGGCAGGCATCGACCTGTCGCAGGTCGCGCTGTTCTCGCATGGCACCACTGTCGCCACCAATGCCCTGATCACCCGTCGCCTGCCGCGCGCGGCGATGGTGTGCACGGAAGGGTTCCGCGACGTCATCGAAATCCGGCGGGCCAATAAGGAGGATCTCTGGGATACCTATAAGGATGTCGTCCCACCCTATATTCCCCGCCGCGACCGCCTCGTGGTCCCCGAGCGCGTCGATGCGAGTGGCAAGATCGTCAAGCCGCTCGATGAGGAGGCCGCGCGAGAGGTCGCCCGCATCCTCAAGCGCCGCGGGGTTTCAGCGATTGCCGTGTGTTTCATGAACGCCTTCGTCAATGGCGCGAATGAAAGGCGGATGAAGGAGATCCTCCTCGAGGCAATGCCCGATGTTCCGGTCTCGACCTCCTCGGAGGTTTTGCCGGAGATCTTCGAGCATGAGCGGTTCTCGACCACCGTTGCCAATGCGGTGCTGAGCCCTGTGGTGGTCGATTATACCCGGCGCTTGAGCAAGCGCCTCAATGCCGGCGGCTATACCCGCGATCTCCTGCTGCTGCACACGGGTGGCGGCGTGATGACGCCCAAGAGCGTCGAGGATTTCGCGGCAAGGCTGGCCGGCTCTGGCATCGCGGCGGGTGCCATCGCCAGCCGCCATATTGCCATGCTGTGTGGGTTCAAGAACTCCATCGGACTGGACATGGGCGGCACCTCGACGGATGTGTCGCTAGCCTATGAGGGCCAGTCCCGCGTCACGAAGGACTGGTATGTCGAATATGGCTATCCGATCCGCTTTTCTTCGATCGAGGTTCTGACCATCGGCGCGGGCGGCGGCTCGCTCGCCTGGCAGGATGAGGCGGGCTCGCTGCGCAACGGTCCGCAATCGGCCGGCGCCAATCCAGGGCCCGCCTGCTATGGCAATGGCAATATGCAGCCCACCAATACCGACGCCAATCTGGTTCTCGGCAGGCTCGGCACCAGCCTGGCGGGCGGCAAGATCACGCTCGACCCGGAGCTGGCCGAGAAGGCGGTGAGGGAAGGGGTGGCCAAGCCCTTCGGCCTCGAGCTTCACGCGGCGGCCGATGCCATCATCAAGGTTGCCAATGCCAATATGTCCGATGCAGTGCGTCTCATATCGATCAGCCGCGGTTATGATCCGCGGGACTTCGCGCTGGTCGCCTTCGGGGGTGCGGGTGCGCTGCATGGGGCTGCGATCGCCAAGGAACTGTCGATCCCCGCTGTGATCGTCCCGCCGAGCCCGGGCGTGACCTCTGCGCTCGGATGCTTGCTGGTCGATGTCCAGCACGATTTCTCCGAAAGCCATATCAAGGCGGTTGCGGAGGCTGATCCTGCCGGGATCGAGGCCGAATTCTCGCGCATGGAGAAGGAGGCGGTCGAGCGCCTGACCCATGAGGGGGTTGCTGCGGGCGATATCGTCCTGCAGCGCACGGTGGACATGATGTATCAGGGCCAGTGGCGCTCGCTCGCGGTGACCGCGCCAAGCCCGATCGTCAGCATGGCTGACCTGGTCGAAGCCTTCCATCGCGAGCATAATCGGGAATATAACTTCCGGCGCGACGAGACGCCGGTCAGCCTCTACCGGCTGAACCTGAAGGCGACGGGCCTTGTGCCGAAGGCCGAGCTGATGAAGCACGAGCCGACCGGCATCGTGCCGGAGCCCCGTTCAACCAGACCTGTCTGGTTCGACCCGGAGGCTTCCGTCGAAACACCGATTTATCATCGCGATGATCTGCCGGCCGGGTTCACCTTCACCGGTCCTGCCGTCATCGAGCAATTCGACTCCACGACCATCGTTCCGCCCGGCACCAAAGCCGAAGTGGACCCCTATCTCAACATCATCATCCGCATTTGAGGAGAAGCCGATGCTGACGACCCCTTCTCTCGATGCCGTCACCTTCGAAGTTCTGAAGAACTCGTTCATCACCGCGGTCGACCAGATGGCGGAGCAGATCCTGCGCACCTGCTATTCCTTCGTCATCTATAATCGCGACTTCTCGAGCGCCTTGCATGATGCCGAAGGAAATTGCGTCGCCCAAGGCAATCAGGACATTGCGGTGCATGTGGGAACGCTGCATTTCACCTGCAAAGACGTGATCCGCGCCTTCAAGGACGACATGCATCCCGGTGACGTCTATGCGATCAACGATCCCTATGCCGGGGGCACCCATTTCAACGACGTCCGGCTGATCCGGCCAATCTTCCATAATGGAGAGATCATCGCCTTCAGTCAGTCCAATGGCCATTGGTCGGATCTCGGCGGCAGTGTCCCGGGCTCCTTCGATGTCGCGGCAACCGACATGTTCCGCGAGGGCGTGCGGATCACGCCGGTGAGGCTGTTCGACAAGGGCCGGTTCTGCGCGGATGTTGCCAATCTGATTGCGGCCAACACGCGTGATCCCGCCTCCATCATCGGCGATATCCACGCCCAGGCCCAGGCGACGCAAGTCTGTGAGCGCGAGATCCTGCGCCTCGTCGATAAGTATGGCGCCGAGACCGTCAAGCTCGGCATGGCCTCCGTGCAGGACTATGTCGAGCGTGCCATGCGCCAGCGCATCAGCGCGCTGCCGGACGGGGTGTGGGAGACCCAGGACTTCATCGACCAGGATCCGCTGGACAAGGAAGGCCTCATTCCGATAAAGGTCAAACTGACGATCAAAGGGGACACGGTCGCTTACGACTTTGCCGGAAGCCACCCGACCATCGGCTCGATCTACAACTCGGCTTTCGGTGCGACCTTCTCGGCCGTTGCCGCGGGCATGAAGACCTTCTTCCCGGACCTTCCGCTCAATAGCGGCTTCTATCGCATCTTCGAGATCAGCGCGCCCGAGGGCTCGATTGTCGATGCAAAGTGGCCGGTTGCGGTGACGGGGTTTCTGATGCCGTTCGAGAAGATCATGAACGCCATCTATGAAATGTGGTCGAAGATTTTGCCAAACCGCGCAATCGCCTGCGCCTTCAACCTCGAATATCTTCTGACAGGCGGACGCGATGCCCGCAGCCCCAATAAGCCGATCTTCATGTTCTACGATTGGCTGCCGGGCGGCTGGGGAGGCCGCAATGGTCGGGACGGATGTAATGTGACGACCGCCTGTTTCGGCACCGGGCTGATGGCGCAGCCGGTCGAAGGGCAGGAACGCGCCAATCCGATCATGACCACCCGCTTCGAGGTGCTCACGGATTCCGCCGGCCCAGGCAAGTGGCGGGGCGGCGCCGGTGTTCAGAAGACATCGATCATGCTCGATGCCGAAAACACGGTCATCTCCTATATCTGTGACCGCGAGCGCGCCATTGTCTGGGGCATCGAGGGGGGCTTGCCCTCCATGCCGCACGGCCTGACCCTGAAGCGCAAGGGCAGCGAGGCGCCCGAATGGCTCGGCTCGGTCTTTTCGAACGTTCCCATCGGCAAGGGCGATGAATTCGGCCGACCGACCGCCGGCGGCGGCGGGTTTGGCGATCCGCTCGAACGCGACCCCGAGCGCGTCCTGCAGGACGTCATCGACGACTATGTGTCGGTCGAGCGGGCGGTAATCGACTATGGTGTGGTCATCAGGCCGATCGATCCGGAGATCCTCAAATTCGAGATCGATCATGAGGCAACCAGGAAAGAACGGGAGCGGATCCGTGCCGAGCGCCACAAATGGCTCGCAACAGAGCCGGAGGAGGTCGCCCGCATGTTCCGCGAGGGCAAGATCAATGCGCTCGATGCGGTACGCCGTTACGCGGTGATCCTCGACTGGGAGAAAGGCACGCTACTGCCCAATTCGACGGCTCAGTTCCGTGAGATGTTCCACAAGCGATCGGCCGCTGCCTGGGCGAACTAGACGGTCGCGCCGGGGTCAATAGCGGCGGATGAGCCCCACGAGCCTGCCCTGGATCCGCACGCGATCAGGACCGAAGATGCGCGTCTCATAGGCGGGGTTCGCCGCTTCGAGGGCGATCGAGTCGCCCTTGCGGCGTAGCCGTTTCAGGGTTGCCTCTTCCCGGTCGACCAAGGCCACGATGATCTCGCCATTATTGGCATGATCAGTGCGGCGGATGAGCACCGTGTCGCCTTCGAAAATGCCGGCCTCGATCATCGAATCGCCCTTCACCTCGAGGGCGAAATGTTCACCGGGGCCAAGGAGATCCGCCGGCACGGCGATGTTATGGGTATGGTCCTGAATGGCATCGACCGGGACGCCCGCAGCGATGCGCCCCATGACTGGAACGACCGCGGTTGCGGCACGCTCGCGCTCGCCGGTCGATGCGGGCCGCACCTTGCCCAGCGAGCCTTCGATCACATTGGGGCTGAAGCGCTTGGGCGCGGGTGATGCGAGACTGCCGCCATGAGATTCGGGCAGGCGCATCACTTCAAGAGCGCGGGCACGATGGGGCAGGCGGCGGATAAACCCACGCTCTTCCAGCGCCGTGATCAGGCGGTGAATGCCGGATTTGGACCGCAGATCGAGCGCTTCCTTCATTTCCTCGAAGGAAGGCGGCACACCAGCTTCCTTCAGACGCTCGTGAATGAACATGAGAAGCTCGTGTTGCTTGCGCGTCAGCATGGCGGTCCATCAGTTGGCGAGCGCAGCGCGGAACAGTCCAGGCCTGCGCCGACTCGGTGGAGAACAAAGACGAAACCTTTATACGCGTTCTATATATGTTCGACAAGGTAAACCGGTCGTGAATTACCGGTGCGAAAGGGCAAATTTCATAAGAGAGGAGAAATATTGCCGGGGCGGCGATATGCCAATTCCTTGAAGCTGGCCGCTAGGCTATGGGACCGCGAGAGCTTTTTCTCAGTCCTGCAGTCATTGGGATCATCATCCGATGTGGGATGCTCGTAACACACCTGATCTCAAGGCCTTCCGGGTCTTTGTCGCGGTCGCGGAGGCCGGCGGCATCAAGCCCGCGGCGGAAAAGCTCGGGCGCACGCCCTCCGCCTTGTCGATGACGCTGAAGGCGCTGGAGGAGACGCTGGGCGCGCCGCTCTTTCAGGCGGACAGAAAGGCTCATCTCACGCCATTCGGGCGGCTGGTGCTGGATGAGGCGCGCGAACTCCTTCACCATTTCGCCACCTCCTGTGCCACGATGCAGTCCTATGCGCGCAATCAGATCGGGCGCTGCGATGTCGCGAGCGTCACGTCGGTCTCCATCGCCTTTCTGCCGGCCGCCATTCGACGGGTGCAAGAAAGCCTGCCGGGTTTCGGAGTTCATGTGCGGCAGATGGAATCGAAGAATGCGGCCAATGCCTTGCTCGACGGCGTGGTGGACATCGCCTTTGCCGCCTATTTGCCGCGGCCAGACGAGATCAGCTTCGAGCCGCTGTTCAAGGATGCCTTCGATATTGTCTGCGCGGAAGATGATCCGCTCACCCGAGAGACGCTGCCGCTGCCCTGGGCGGCCATCAAGGACCGCCCCTTCATCTATAATGACAGTTTCGCGGTGATCCGCACGCCGGAGCTTACGGAAATCGCAGAGCGGGCAGTCATGTGGATCGGCAGTGTTTTCTCCCTGCTCGCGGCCCTGCGGCAAGGCCTCGGCGTGAGCGTGCTGCCCCGGCTTTGCCGGGTGCAGGGGGCCGAGGGGCTACGGTTCTTACCCGTTGCTGATCCAACCGCCTATCGCATCGTGGGGCTGCTGTCGAAGAAGGAACGGCGGCAGCTGCCGGGCACCCGCCGCTTTGCGTCCGCCATCTACGACGTCATTCATGAGCAGGCGCAGGTGCTCGATTACGAGCTCCTGCCCGCCAAACAGCCCGGCCATTACCTGCCAGTGCGCCAGGATGATCTGTAGGTCTGCCGGTCAGCCGGCGAGGGCGCCGACCACCGCCTTGGTTTCCAGATATTCCTCGATGCCATAGACGCCCTGCTCGCGGCCATTGCCGGATTGGCCATAGCCACCGAAGGGGGCCATTGAGTCGTAAGCGGGATAGTTGATCAGCACCTGGCCTGAGCGCAGGCGCGATGCGATCTTGACCGCCGTCTCGCGATCCCCCTGCACATTGGCCGAGAGGCCATAGACGGTGTCATTGGCGATGGCGACGGCCTCGTCCAGATCCCGGTAGGGCATGATCGCCAGAACCGGGCCGAAGATCTCGTCGCGGGCGATGGTCATGTCGGGGCTGACATTGGAGAATACCGTCGGCCGCACGAAATAGCCGCGATTGATACCCTCTGGCAGCCCTGGACCACCGGTCACGAGCTTGGCGCCTTCGGCAATCCCGACCTCGATATAATGCTGGATCTTGTCGAACTGCGCCTTGCTGACCGCTGGCCCCAAGTCAACGTCCTCGCGGGTTGGATCACCTACCCGCATCGCTTCGGCGGCCTGCCTGGCGATTTCCTCAACCTTGGAGACCATCGCCGCCGGCACCAGCATGCGGGCGGGAGAGGTGCAGGACTGTCCGGTGTTGCGGAAGCAATTCTGTACGCCGCGGGGCACGGCTCCCTCGAAATCGGCACTGTCGAGCAGAATATTTGCGGTCTTGCCGCCAAGCTCCTGGGCGACGCGCTTGATCGTGTCCGCTGCCGCCTTGGCGACGGCCGCCCCGGCGCGGGTCGAGCCGGTGATCGAGACCATCGCGACATCGGGGTGGGACGAGATCGCATGGCCAACGGTCGGCCCATCCCCATTCACCAGATTGAACACGCCCTTTGGCACGCCGGCCTCATGCAGCACGTCCGCGAAGATCATGGCGCCGAAGGGCGCGATCTCGCTCGGCTTCACCACCATGGTGCAGCCCGCGGCAAGAGCGGGCGCGACCTTGAGCACCAGCTGATTGATCGGCCAGTTCCAGGGGGTGATGAGCCCGACGACGCCGATTGCCTCGCGCACGATGAGAGTGGTTCCCTGAGGTCGTTCGAACGCGAAGTTCTCCAGCGCGATCATCGTGTGCCGCAGATGGTTGACGCCGGTCTGTGCCTGGGCATCAAGCGCGAACCGCTTCGGTGCGCCCATCTCCTGGGTGAGGGCGTCGGCAACCTCCTGGCGCCGGTCCATGTAGCAGTCGAGGATGCGCTTCAACAGCGTGAGGCGCTCCTCTTTCGAGGTGGTGGAGAAGGCAGGAAAGGCGGCCTTTGCCGCTTTGACCGCGCGATCCACATCGGCACTCGTCCCAGCGGCGATCTCGGCAAAGGGCTCTTCCGTCGTCGGGTTGATGACGGTGATGCGTTCGGACGAGAGCGGATCAACCCAGGCGCCGTCGATATAGAACTGCGTGGCATGCTTCATGGAAAGCCTCATTCAAAAGGGAGGGGGCGGCTGCCGAGACAGCGCCGCAGGTGGAGATCAGGGGCGGCCGCCGGCCCCACGCAGGCGGGATTTCTCGCTTGTGGGCACGTAGGTGCGATAGACGAGCGCTTCGAGCGCCACGTAATTGGCCTCCGGTATCAAGGAGCGCGTGGCGGTCGGCTGCCAGAGATGGGCCAAGGGCGGCTCCTGCGACGTGATCGTTTCGACGAGGACATAGGCCCATGGAATACTGCCCATATGGGTGAGGCTGCATGTTGCCCAGACCCTATCGCCATCGGTGATCATGGTGTCCGCACCGATCATGATCCGCACTGCGTGAAGGCCGTGCGCGGCATGGGCGATCACAGGAACCGCCCAGAGGGGCTGCATCACCCGCGCATGTCCGATCGCCGGCGGGTTGCTCGCTGGCCTTGCGCCCCCCGTGGCAAGGAGGACGTCCGTCACCTCCGCCGCCAAGGCGAAGGGCGACGTCATCTCGCCGGCGCCGGCGCTGAGCATAGAAAGCAGGCTGGTCGACCAGTCGAAACCCGCACGTGCAAGCCAGCGGGCTGCCCGGCCGGCATCCTCGGCGAGCCCCCAGGGGAGGCCCGCCCCGCGCGCCGCCTTATAGGCGGTCATCTCGACTTCGTTCATGGAGAGATCGAACATGAGGGGTGCTTCGTCCATCCGCATAGCCGCAGCGGTGCTACCAAGTTGCGTCATTTCCGGTCTCGTGAAGCTCATCGGGGAAAGGTGCGCCTTGGTAGAGCCTGATGCGCAGGCTCAGATTGGAGCGCGGGTCGTAGAAGGCAGCGCCTAGGAATGAGAGCTTGCAGCGCATGAGATCGAGCGGGCGCAGGTCGGCGCTGAGAATATTGTCGCGGATCTCCCCGTAAGGGTGGGACGGGATACATTGCGCCCGTCTGATCGTGTGCCTCAACTCGGGTTCATCGATAGCCAACTGCCCGACGCGCTCGTCTTCCGGCCGCGTCAGCAGAACCTCATAGAGGCGCTTTGCCTCGCGGGCATAGCCCAGCGGCAATTCCAGTTCATCGCCTTCATCGTCGCCCCGCCAGCCAAGGCGTGGTTCGAGCTTTTCCTGCGAAGTGTACCAGAAGCGGGCGGTCGCATCAGGATGGGTGAAGTCGATGCCGAGTGCCCAGCCATAATGCGCCCGGATGGTCTCGGCCAGTGTACCGCAGGTCATGGCCCCGTCGATACGGCCGATCTCGTCCTCATCATTGGCCATGGTGGCCGAGAGATCATCGATGAGGTGCCCCTGGGGCTCGATCAGGAGCGACACCAGGCATTCCTGGCCATCAAGGCTCAAACTCGCCTCGGCACGGCGGTAGAGGAGATCCCACGGATGGTCCGTGGCCTCGGTCAGCTGCCCGGTCCAGCCCCGCGCGATCTCAAGATCTTCGCAGAGGCGGGCAATGCGGGCCGATTGCTCCTCATCCTCGCTCCGCCACCAGCGATAATCCTGGAGCGCCGTCGTAAGCGCCTTGTTGAAGTGATCGAGCGTCGCGGGGGTGAGATGCGCGATATCGCGCACCCGGGCAAGGGCCGTTTCCCGCGCTAGAATCCAGCGATGCAGAAGCCTAGGATGGCGCACGAGGAAGGGTGCCATGCCGAGGCCTGTGGAGTTGCCGATGCCGAGCCGGCGCCGCAAGGCGGGATCAAGGCGCACGGCTGTTGCGGGCGAGATCATGCGGGCGCAATGCTCGACCAGGTCCACAGTGAAGGTGCGGATGAGCCAGACGGTGAGCATTTCGGCCATGAAGGGGCCTGAAAATTCCGGCCGTTCCGCGATCACCTGCCAATCGGCTATGCCGAATTTGCCATTGCCATAGACGGCGCTGGTGCGCAGGAGATAGCCGATCTCGCGGAGGGCCGCTTCGTCCGGCTGACGGCCCGCCGCCAATGCCTCCTGGACAAGATCGAACAGCCGTTCGCTCTTGTTGGCGCGTGCCAGGACCAGCTCGCGCTCAGTATAGCGCCGCGCCTCCTGATACGGCACGCATTGCTGAAGACGATCGAGCTCCGCCTGATCGGGAAGGCCGTCATAGAGCACGTAGCAGGTGTCCCAGGCCTGGGCGATGACCCGATCGATGCGCATCTCGGGTGCGAGATATTGCGAGAAGGCAACGAGGCTGTAGTCGCGATTGCCGATACGCACCGCATAGACGGCGCGGCCATAACCGTTCTCGTCCAAGTCCCAGACCGGACGGGTCACTTGCCAGCCATTCTCGCGCGCCCGCCTGACAAGGGTGCGGGTGAAGCTCAGGCGCGACATGTGCATCGAGCCCAGGCGGGCAAGCCGCATGACCAGCTCCGGGCTGCGCAATGGCGTCTTCGTCGCCTGGTCGTGATGTGCGTCAGTGCTCTGTGCCATGGCGTTTGATCCCTCGAGCCGCGCTCGGGCCACTCAACCCTATTCCTCGAACAGCACCATGTCGTCGCGGCGCCAGCCGATGGTCACGGCCGAGCCACGGCCGAGGCCTTCGACTTCGCTGTGATGAAGGCGCGCTTCGAACAGGCCAGCCTCGGTGCTGATCGCGACGCGCAAGGCACCGCCGGGAAACTCGATGCTGTCGATGGTGCCGGGCAGGGTGATGTCCGAAGACTGGCCGGCGCTGACGATGTGAATGTCCTCCGGCCGGATCATGGCCTTGCGAAGGCCCGACCCATCGGAGGCCGCTTCCGGCGCCGGCACGAGATCGGCGCTGCGGACGCGGAGGAAATTGCTGTCGCCGAGGAAGGACGCAACGAAGGGGGTGCGCGGTGAGCGATAGATCGCTTGCGGGCTGTCGATCTGCTGAATGGCGCCATCCGCCATGATGGCGATGCGGTCCGACATCAGCAGCGCCTCTTCCTGGTCATGGGTGACCGAGATGACCGTGAGGCCGAGGCTGCGCTGGATGCGCATGACCTCGCGCTGCAACTGCTCGCGCAGACGGCGGTCGAGGGCGCCCATGGGCTCATCCATCAACAAGACCGGCGGCTCGAACACCAGCGCCCGCGCCAGCGCGACCCGCTGCTGCTGGCCACCGGAGAGCTGCGCAATGCGGTGGTGGCGGCGCTCATCGAGCTCCACGAGGTCGAGCACCTTGCCCACCTTGTCGTTTATCTCGGCGCGGCTGGCCCCGCGCATCTTCAGGGGGAAGGCGATGTTGTCGAACACGTTCATATGGGGGAACAGGGCATAGTTCTGGAACACCACGCCCAGATTGCGCTTCTCCGGGGGGAGAGGAGCAATATCGCGCCCGCCAAGCAGGATCGTTCCCGCGGTCGGCTCGACGAAGCCGGCGATCATCATCAAGGTGGTCGATTTGCCCGAGCCGCTCGCGCCGAGGAGCGTCAGGAACTCACCCGCATGCACGGTGAAGGAGATGTCGTTCACGACAAGGCTTTCGCCATAGCGCTTGGAAAGCCCACGCACCTCGATATCCGAACCGAGGCGGTGCGTTCCGGCGGGCTCGCGCTTGACCGGGCCGGCCGTGACAGCGGATTGTCCGCCTGGGCGGAGCGCCGGCCCGTCATCGGCCGCCATCAATGCGAGTTTATTGTTCATGGAGTTGTTTCTCCCTTCCGGCGCAACATGCCGATCAGCAGCAGCATGATGCAGGACAGGACCACGAAGAGGCTCGATGCCGCCGCGACCGTCGGGTTGATCTCGAAGCGTATGCCGCTCCACATCTGAACGGGAAGCGTGGTGCTGGAGCCGCTGGTGAGAAAGAGCGACAGCACGATTTCGCTGAAGGAGGTGAGGAAGGCGAAGACCGCGCCGGCGGCAATGCCCGGCCAGATGATCGGCAGCGTCACGTAATAGAAGGCACGCCAGGGCGAGGCGCCGAGGCTGCGGGCACCATGCTCGAGGCGCATATCCATGCGCTGGAGAGCCGCGACCACATTGATCACCACGAAGGGGGTCGCGATGATCGTATGGCCCAGCACGATGCCGAAGATGCCGCCGCGCATTCCCGCGGTTGCGAGAACATTATAGAGGGCGACCGCGGTGATGATGGTCGGCACGATGGTCGGCAGCAGGAAGACACTCATGATGAAGCTGCGCGTGCGCGGGGCAAGCCGCACGAGGCCCAAGGCTGCGAGCGTGCCGATCACGGTTGCCGCCGCGGCCGAACAGAGCGCGACAATGAAGCTGTTGAGCGTCGCGTGCTGCCAGGAGGGCGTGCTCACAAAGGCTTCATACCATTTCGTGCTGAGCGAGCGCGGCGGGAAGATGATGTAGTCCTCGCCGCCGAAGGATGCGGGAATGATGATGATATTGGGCAGGATCATCATCAGCATCACCAGGGCCACGGTCGCGGTGATGACGAATTGGAGCGGGCGGCGCGGGGTCATGACTGGCCCCAGACGGTGCCGAGCCGGAACCAGCGCACGCCAATCACGTAGAGAACGAGCGTTGCCACCAGCACGATGGTCGAGAGCGAGGCCGCAAAGCCCCAGTTCATCACACGGTTGATGTTCATCTCGATCAATTGGGCGATGAAGATGTCGCGTGTGCCGCCGAGGATGGCGGGGATCACGAAGAAGCCGATGCTCATGATGAAGACGAGAAGGGCGCCGGCCATGACGCCGGGAAGGGTCATCGGCAGGTAGGCCCTCAGAAAGACCTGGAGTGGCGGTGCGCCAAGGCTCCGAGCCGCCTGCAGAACCCGCTCGTCAATGCGCGCCATGTTGGCTGCAACCGGCAGCACCATATAAGGCAGCATGGTCTGCACCATGCCGACGAGGACGCCGACGATATTGCCGCTCATGGGGATCGGCACGCTGGCAAGTCCGAGGCTGGTCAGCAGCGTGTTGAGCGCACCTTGCGGATTGAGGACGATCAGCCAGCCATAGCAAAGCACGAGCAAATTGGTCCAGAACGGGATCAGGATGAGCGCGAGCAAGATCAGGCGCGTGCGGGCCGAGGCGGTGGCGAGCCTATAAGCGACGGGATAGCCGAGAATGGCACAGAGGATCGCGGTGGCGGCGCTGGTCAGGAAGGTGCGCTGAAGGACCTGCAGATAGACCGGGCGTTCGGCAATGCGCGCATAATGCTCGAATGCGCCGGAGGAGCCCTCGAAGCTCAGCCCGACAAGGCGCAGCACGGGCACGATGAAGAATGCCGCAAGCAGAATGAAGGCCGGGGCCAGCAGCAGGGCCGGCGCATTGCGGCGGATCAACAGGCGCATGTTGGAAACTCCATGCGGCAGCAACCGGATGCGACCTCCCGCTACGACAGCCGGATCCGGCAGGGCCTGCGCGTCGGACGGACCGGAAAGCCGGCCCGACCGATGCGCCAACGGGCTTACATCAGACGCCATTCTGTCAGGCGCTCACTGGCTTCTTCCAAATTCTCGGCCCACCATTTCTCGTTGGCCATGATGAACTTGCCCTGCTGCTGAGGCCCGCCGGAGAGGATATTGGCCCGCTCAGGCGAGATCAGCTTGAAGGCATCAGGCACGACCGGTCCGTAGGTATATTCGTTGGCGATCGCCGCTTGGGCCTCCGGGCTCAAGACATAGGCCAGAAACTTCATGGCATTGTCCCGGTTCTTGGCACCTTTCGGGACCACCATGGAGGACCAGGTCATGATGCTCTGGTTGTACTGGATCGCGACGGGCGAGCCATCCTTTACTGCGGCAAGGGCACGGCCATCAGGCATCACGGAGAGTGCCGCCTGGCCGTCCGAGATATATTGCTGGGCCTGGGCATTGGTCTCATAGAAGCTGATCTGGTCACGGATCTCGCTCCATTTCTCAAGCGCGCGATCGATATCGAGCGGGTAGAGCTGATCGGGCGGCACGCCGTCGGCCAGAAGGGCTGCTTCGAAGGCACCGGAATTGGGATTGGTGTAGAAGGCCCGCTTGCCGGGGAAGCCGTCGAGGTCAAAGAGGGCCTTGTAATCCTCCGGCACCTTGTTGTTGAGCGCCTTGGTATTATAGGCCATGAGGCGCGACCAGAGCACCTGCGGGACGGAATAGTCGGTGACGAAATTGTCGCCGGGCATGATCTTCGACTTGTCGATGATCGAGAAATCCAAAGGCTCGAGCAGGCCGCGCTCAGCGCCGATGAATTGGAAGTCCGGGTTGGTTTCCACCACGTCCCATTCGGTCGAGCCGCTCTCGACCATGGATTGGAACTTGCCATAGGTATTGTCCTGGACGGCCACCACCTCGATGCCGGTCGCCTTGGTGAACGGCTCGAACCAGGCCTTCTTGATGGCAACTTCCCATGATCCGCCCCAGGTCGCATAGACGACGCGACCGGCCGCGGCGCGCGAGGGTCTTATGGCGGGAAAGCCCATGCCGGCCGCCAATCCCGTCCCGGCCGCGCCCATGAGAAAGCCACGTCGGGAAACGCCTTGCTTCTTATCCACTCCGCTTGTCATGTTCTCCACTCCCCATTTCACCTGCTCGGGCAGGCTCGCCATGCTCCCCGCTGGCGGTCCGCCATCGAGCTGCCAGCCCGGTTACGCCGCGCGCACCGATGCGGGCTGTGCTTCGACGACCTCGTCGAACACCTGCCTGTAGAGGCGCAGCCAATTGCCCCCCATGATCGCTGCGGTCTCAGCTTCAGAGAAGCCCCGGCGGCCAAGGGCATCGGCGATGCCGCCGAAAGTGCGCATGGTCTTCAGCCATTCCGGCTCCGGCACTTTGCCGGGGCGGGCGGCCGATCCTGCGCCGAAATTCGGGATGCGCGACCAGCGGCCCATGCGCATCCAATCAAGCTCGGGCATGCCGATATTGCGTCCATGGTCGGTGCCGATCGCGATGTGATCGATGCCCGCGACGTCGGCCGCATAGGCGACGATCTCCGACCATTTATCCGCGCTTTGAATGTAGTCGCCAGAGATATTGGCATAGGTTGCAAGGCCGATGACGCCGCCCTTGGCCGCAAGTTCCCTGATGAGCGTATTGGACTTGTTGCGGAGATGCGGAATGAGGTCCGAGGGGTTGGCATGGGTCACCGACACCGGCTTCTCTGAGATCGCGATCACGTCGCGGCAGGTGCGCTCGCCCACATGGGAGAGGTCGATCAGGATGCCGACCCGGTTGAACTCCGCCACCATCTCGCGGCCGAAGCGGCTGATGCCGCTGTCATTCGGCTCATAGCAGCTGCCGCCGAACTCGTTCTGATTGTTATAGGTAAGCTGCATCACCCGAACGCCGAGCTCGGCGAAGAATTCCGCATAGCGAATGCGGCCGCTCAGAGCCGTCGTGTTCTGGTATCCGACGAGCAGGGCGCAGCGTCCGGAGGCGACAATCGCTTCGATCTCCGCGGCGGTGCGGGCAATCGCGACCAGATCGGCATTGGCGCGCACGACATCGCGGAACCGGCCCAGAGCATCCAGGGATTCGGTGGTGTCTTCCCAGAAGCCGAGACAGGTCGTGATGCAGCTCATGCCGCCATCGCGCAGCTCTTCGAAAACCGCTCTGTCAAACTTGCTGCAATTCAACCCATCGATGAACAGCATCATCTTCTCCGTCGCTCGGCCATCCGAGAGCCATGAACCATTCCGCTCCGCGCCAATATTGGCGGCAGCCGTCTCGTGGGCATCCTGGTCAATCCGCCGGTTAAATCAATCGCGTAATTTTTACGATCCTTTCAGAATTTCTGAAACTAGCGTCCGAGAACATCGAGAACCCGGTTGAACTGCATTGCCAGATTGAGCATGGGCGCGCGGTACTCATGCAAGGGCACCGGCCGGATCGGGGTGACTGGAATGGCGCCGCTGTCCTTCTGGCCCATGATGCTGCGGGCAAGCCAGGCGCCCGCGCGGTTGGTCAGGGCAACGCCGCGGCCATTGAAGCCAACCAGTACGTGAAGGCCTGGCTCGGGGCGGTGATAATGAGGCAGATAGTCGAAGGTGATGCAGACGAGCCCGGTCCAACGATGCGCAATCGGCTGGCCCCTAAGCTGCGGAAAAATGCCGGTGAGAACCCGCTCCAGCACGGAATAATCCTCACGCTTCTCACTGGTGAGGAGGGCAGAGGAGAAGGAGGCACGCCCGCCGAGCATCACGCGATCATCCCAGGTTCGGCGGAAATAGAGGACAAGCCGGCGGCTGTCATAAACCGTATTGCGGCTTGGCAGAATCTCACGGCGGAGGGTTTCCGGCAGAGGCGTGGTCGCAACCTGGAAACTGTTCACGGGTAGCAGGGATTGTGCAAGTCCGGGGATAAGCCCATCGGTATAACCGTTGGTGGCGATGATCACTTCGCGCGCCGCAACGGCGCCCTCGCGCGTTTCGACCCGCCAGCCGCCGTTCTGCGGTTTGAGCGCCTGGGCAGGGCTTTCGGTGTGGATCAGTGCACCGGCCCGTTCGGCGGCGCGCGCCAGCTCGCGGGAGAGATCCAGCGGATGCACGCTGCCGCCGCGTGGATCGATCATGCCGCCAAGATAGGCGCGCGTGCCGACGCGTCGGTAAACCGCCTCCGCATCGGGCAGATGCTCGATGGCAATGCCATCACGCTCGAGTGCCGTGGCAGCGGCCTGCATGGCCGAGAAGGCGGGCTTGTTGTGGGCGAGACGGATCAATCCGCAGCGCTGGTAGCGACAGTTGAGGCCAAGGCGGCTGATGAGCTCAGGTAGGAAATCCGGTGCCTCCTGGCCCAAGCGATGAAAGGCGCTCCCGGCCTCGTCGCCGAACTTGCGCCGTAGGGCTGCCTCATCGTGCTTGAGCCCGGGATTGACCTGACCGCCATTGCGGCCGCTCGCTCCGAAACCGATCGTCTCTGCCTCGACAAGCACGACCTCGCGGCCGCCCTCCGCGAGATGCAAGGCCGCGGAAAGGCCGGTGAAGCCGCCACCGACGATGGCGATATCCGCCTTTACCTCGCCCAGGAGCGGTCGGCTCGCATAGGGCGTCGTTGCCGCTGTGGCGGCCCAGAGACTATCGATCGACATGGGGCTCACCGTATTCCGCCTTGCCCTCGCGGCGGTTGCCTGGCCAGCGATACTCTGTCATGAGCGCAATCAATCTGTAATCCGAATTCCCAGCTGCGCCGATGGTTCTGGCGCCGCACTACCAATAGCGCTTGATGGCGTCGGTGATGAGCTCGGCGCCGTTCTCCGTCACCAGGATCGTCTCCTCGAAATCGCCGAGATGGCCGTCACGGGTCAGGGTGCGCTCGAGGCATAGGACCATGTTGGGGACGATGGGCGTCGGCTCGTTCAGGGTGAGCCAGGGAACATCCCAGCCGAGGCCGATCCCGTGTCCCAGTCCGGAGAACACGCCCTTGATCTCGAAGCCCAGAGCACGCTGGCGGCCGAGCCCTGCCGCGGCGAGGTCGCCGGCCGTCGCGCCGGGCTTTACGGCTTCCATGCCCGCCTCGATGCAGGAGATGGCCGCCTCGAACATCTCGACCTGGGTCTTGGTCGGCTCCCCGACCGCCTTGGAGCGGGCGAGATCGAACACATAGCCGCCATACATGCCGGAAATGCCGAACCTGATCCAATCGCCGGCCTCGATCGGAGCGGAATTGCCCCAGGTCGGGAAATTCTGACGCACGATCTTCGGCTGTTCGCCGCCGCGGCCTGAGGCCATGAAGCTGTTATAGAGAATGCCGCCCTCAGGGATAAGCGTCTGCATGCCGGCCGCGACGATGTCGCCATGAGTGGCACCGGGCACGGCCGCTGCCATCATCGTGTCCATCATGCGCGAGCCCAGCCAAGAGGCATGGCGCAGCATCTCGATCTCAGCTGGGGATTTCATCGCGCGCAAGCCCGCCAGGATGTGGTCGGCATTCTCGAGCCTGAGCTCGGGCAAGGCTTTGGTGATCTTGCGGAAGAAGCTCACGGGCAGAACATCTTCGCCTACCAGACCAATTCTGGCATTGGTCAGGCCAGCGTCGCGCAAGGCTTGAATGGTCTGATCAATCACATAATCGGTGTAGAGTATCTCGCCGTCATTCAGGTGAATGGAGCCGTCATTGGGAATATCGATGACCAGCCTCGGTTTTCCGCCGCAGGGGAGCACGAGGAAGGAATGGGCCCGTCCGTTCCAGGCACCCTCGTGATCAGGCGTATAGGGAAAGGACGTGTAGAAGTTGGTCAGATACATCACATCGGCATAGCGATCGACGGTGCCGCCGCCGCGCGAACAGACCAGCAGTCCGTCCAGCCCCGCTGCCGTCGCTCGTTCGACAGCTTTGGCGCGGCGTTCCGGGAACAGCTCAGCGGGAAGAGTAGGCTTGGATTTCATGACCGGCTCCTGGGCTCGCCTCGTGCTTTGAACGGATTCACCACTCCCGCGCTTTCAGCCAGCAGACATCGTCCGCGGCGGCTCGTCCTGCGCGTGACCAATGAGACCTATTCCAAGCGAAATTGGATGGCGCCATGGAAGCACGATGGCTCGCTTGAGTAAAGCCCATTTATGGGGCAACATGTCTAATTGGAATGATTGGAATGATTGGTAAGACATAATGGTGGATAGACTGGACCGGTCGGACGTTGGCGAAATGCCGGCATTCAGCCTGTTCACGCCGGCATTGACGCGCACCGATCTGCTGACCCAGCTGCGCGCCCTGCTGCGGCAAGGGCGGCTGCGTCCCGGCGACCGATTGCCCAACGAGCGGCAGATCGCGGAGGCAAGCGGCCTGTCGCGGTCAACCGTTCGGGAGGTCCTGGGCGAGCTGGAGCGCGAAGGCATTCTCTCGCGCCATATCGGGCGGGGAACCTATATTACGCAGAAGGCCAGTCTCAGACCCCCCGAGACCGGGGAGGATGAGCCGCTTTCTCCTGGCGAGCTGATGGAGTTTCGTGCCCTGGTCGAGCCCAGCCTGGTCGAGCTCATCGTGCTGAATGCAACGGATAAGCAGCTTGTCCATCTGGTGGACTGCGCCGCGGAGGGCCGGAATGTCACGAAATGGCAAGAGGCAGAGGAGGCCGACCGCCGCTTTCATGCCTGCCTCTATGAGCTCACGAATAATCGCCTGTTTCTCCAGGTCGGGCAGCGGGTCGTCACCATGAGAGGCCAGAGCGCTTGGACGAAGCTCAAGGAGCGCAGCTACAGCCCCGAGAGATGGTCGGTCTATCAGCAGGAGCACGAACGGATCGCGCAGGCGCTCAGCCATCGGGATGCAGGGGCCGGCCGCGATCTCCTGAGAGATCATCTGTTGGGCGTGAGAAACCGGGCGCGGTCGGCGATCGGCGATCTCTGACCTCCTTGAACTCTCTCTGGCGCTGGCCGTTGATGGATTGGATAATCAATGGTCGGGCGCAGAAGCGATTCTGCTTGGGGCCGAGCTGGTCCGGGCAGATCGGTTCGGACGTGCCTGCGAGTGCGAGGGGCCAGCGGGTGCTGACTTGGCCGGAACAGCGTATTGAAGAAGCGGGGATCGCATGAGCGTCATGATCCGGGTTGCTCTGGCGCTGTGGATGCTCGTCGGGGCAAGCGTTCAGGCGGCTGATCAGCAGAAGGTGACAGTCGCCGTCGAAAGATCATCCCTCTTGGGATTTCTGCCGATCGCCATCGCCAAAACGCAGGGCTTCTTTGCGGAGCAACAGTTGGATGTCTCGATCCAAACCTTCGAGACGCAAGATGATGCACTCGCCGCGCTGCGGGAGGGCCGCGCCGATGCGGCCGGGTTGAGCTATGACCGGCTGCTGCGGTCCGCGGCGGAAGGTGCCCCGGTTGTGGCGATCATCGCGATCTCGCGCATGCCGGGATTCGTGCTCGGGGTTAGGCCGGATCTCACGAGCGCCATCAAAACCATCGCCGATCTTAGAGGACGCCGGCTTGGGATAGCAGGGCCTGGCTCTGCCTCCGCGGGATTTGCGCATTTGCTTCTGGCGCGATCCGGGCTTCGTTCAGAGGATGTTGCCTTGGTCAGCGCGGCGCGCACCGAAGATGCGGTCAGGATGCTCGCGGCGCAGGAGATCGACGGGATCATGACCAATGATCCCACGGCCACGGTGCTGTCGGCCCGGAGCAAGATGAGGACTCTCGTCGACACGCGAACGGAAGAGGGCGTGCAACAGGCCTTCGGCATCGAGGAATTGCCGGGCGCGGTCCTCACGAGCATGTCCTCCTTCGTGAGGCAGAGGCCAGAGGCTGCCCAGGGGATGGTCAAGGCCATCCACAAGGCACTCGTCTGGCTCAAGGCTGCAAGCCCCGATGACGTGGCCGATGTGGTCCCGCTCGATCAGTACGAGGATAAATCGCTCTATACGGCGGCGGTCGCGAGCACTTTGCCCAGCTTCTCGCGTGACGGCGAAGTCGACGGGCAAGGTCACGACCTGCTTTTGCGGCTGATCGTGACGGATCGTGGCCAATCCATCGCCGTCCCGCTGGACCGGGTGTTCGACCAAACCTTCCTCCAAAACGCAGCGGGCGAGGATGGTCTCGAAGGATCCGGAAGCCCTGTGCCGGTCGAGGAGGAATAGGACTGTTAGACTTCGTTTACCCTCGCCGGACTAGGTTCCTGCGTGGCCAATCAGGATTTCCGCGCGATTGCTCAGATCGCCGGATAATTTGATATTGACCGCGTAAGCCGACCTCCGTCTCAAGTCCCTCTGATCAGGTTGCCGCCATGGTGATGCTGCACCGCCTCATGCCGATCCTTGCTGTCGCCGGTTGCTTTGTTTTGGCCGACTGCACGAAGGTTGCAGCACCGCCACCGCCACAGCACCCGACCCCGATCGTTGCCAGCAACAAGAATGAACCGGTCATCTTCAATGGCCAGAAGTTCATCGTGAGCTTCGACTACAAAGGACAGGATGGCGCCTATGACGTGATGGTGCGCCGCGCATCCAAACCGCTGCGCGAGAAGGAAGATGATCTGAAAGATGCGGAGCAGGTGGCGCAATCGACCCTGACCCATTACGCCTGCCCAGGATCAAGCCGAGCGCGCAGGCTCAATCATCAGAGCTCGCTGGATAAAAAAGGGGAATGGCGCTCTCAATTCCGCTGCGGTTGAGCGGGCTTTGGGGGGCGATACGCTGCCCCTGGCTTTTCGATCGCGCTTTGCTCTCTGGATCGCAAATCGCATCGCAAATCTTCGTGTGGTCGCATGTTCATACGCGAACCGATAACCACTTGGCGCGAGCGCTCTAGTGAGATGGTGCGGGCGGCGAGATGTGCTGCTTGATCAGTTGCAGCGCCGTTTCGCGCAGATCGGTGGGTGTTTGCTGGCGGGGATTGAGAGACCAGTCCAGCCATAGGCCGTTCTGCAGGGCCGCCAGCGCGGCGGTTACACTCTTGACGTCCTGATCGGACATTCGATTGCCAACGACATCACTGAGCAAGCGCGACATCAGTCTGCGATAGCGCTGGTTGACCTCGCTATGGACCTGGCGGATGACGGCATCGGTCATCGCCACACCCCAAAGCACAAACCGAACCGTTATATATTCTTTTGACAATATGGGTGGCGTGAACCCTGCTTCGATGAAGGTGACGAGCTTTGCCCAATCATCACCTTCGGTCGCATCGACTGCATTCTTGATGTGATTGAACAGAAGGTCGGATGCATATCGATAGGTCGCGGAAATGAGCTGCTTTTTCTCACCGAAATGGTGACGAATCAGTCCCGGCGACACGCCGGCCTCGGCTGCAATAACCCGGACGCTCGTCCGGGCGTGCCCATGCTTCCCCAAACACCGGAATGTTGCTTCAATCAGTTCCTGGCGGCGGACCTGAGGGTCCTCCCGGGAATAGGACCGTCTTGTATTCTGGGCCGCTGCTCCAGCGCTCACATAGCGCATGTGCAATCTCCGGTTATGATTATTTCCAATGCACGCAACTCTAATGACGCGCGCGAAGAATGCAACCTATGGATACGTTCAGGTAGAAAATGCACGAGTTGGTTGTGTAGCGGAGCTGGTGTGTTCAGCGTCAGATTCGGAGGCGAAACAGGGGGTTGGCCGCGATGCTGCGAGCGGGATCGCTGCAACCGCCGACAAGCATCAGCGGACGGGTTTCACGCAGGCACGACGTCGATTCCGTCGCGCCGGTAATGTCCGACTCAATGGTTTTTCGAAGCGATCAAATTGTGCAGCGGCCGGCAGCTTCGTCCCAGTTCGGCCTCTCCGGCGGGCAGATACAAGCGGCCTCGTCATTGCTCCAAACACGATCGCCGGAACAGATCTGCAGGTTCGGCTTGGGTGCTTCGCCCGCCGAGGGCGTGAGCTCCGTCTCGGAGCTTTTGCCCGCCGAGGGGATACAGCTATTGGAGATCTTATCCCAGACAGGATTGTCGGGCGGACACTTGCATTGCTTGGATGCGTCGTCCCAGCGCTGGTTTCCAGGGCAGACGATTGCCGTGGGATCGGGCTTCGGCTGCGGGGCTTGTTGTGCCCCGCCCGGGGTCGGCGGGCTCTCATCGGGGGCAGCTGATGGCTCGCCGTCAGTCGTCGCCGTGGCGTCCTCGCTCTCCTCTGGCCGGACGGCGGTCCCGCTCTCCCGCTCCTGAGCCCGATCCTGTGAGGTCGCCGAGGGTGATGGTGAGGCCGTCGACGGCAGGGGTTTGCGCAGCGCCCGTTGCGGAGGCGCATAACCCGTGCAGCGGCCGTTCACAGGATCCCAAAGAGGCGCGGCCTGTGGGCAAGTGCAGCTATTGTCGGATGCTTGAAACTGGCGCCCGCCATCACACAGGCTGGCGCGGCTGACGCAGCGGCCCTTGAGCAGCAGATCCGTCGGCCCGCAGTCGGGCGCAACGGCAACGGATCCACGGCTGCGGCGCAGCGGAAGACTGGCACAATCGCGATCATCCTGAGATCTCAGATCGCCGTTGCCCCAACTGCCGAACAGGCGCCCGAGCAGGGCGTCATTGATCTGTCCATCACTGGGCTGACCTTCCTCCGCCGCGAAGGCTTGAATTGCCGAGCGGGTTCGCGCACCGGCAAGCCCGTCGACGGGGCCGGGATCAAAGCCGAGGCGGGAGAGGCTTTCCTGGACCAAGAGGTTGCGCGCGGACAGTGTGCTTCCTTGCCACAGGAGACGGGCGCAATTCTGCACCCGTGCCGCGGGCACGCGCCATGGCACGAAATCCACGCGCAAGGAGACGCTTTCGCCAGGACGCAGCTGGAGCGCCGCATGGGTGCAGACGAAGGTGGTCTCACGCCGCTCGCAAGACCAACGGCGGGGTGACCAGTCGGCGAGATCGGCAACGGCGGTGTCAACCTCCTCGGCGATGGTGAGGGGGCCGCGATAGGTGCCCGGGCCGTTATTGCTGATCACGAGGGTAAAAGGGCAGGCGTAAGTTGGCGCGCAGGCCTCAACGCCGCCGCGAACCGCGATGCTGAGATCGAAGGGGGCAGGCAAAGTAGCGGCTCCGGCTGCTGGTGCGGGCGGCGCCGGGGCCTCCTGTGCCGCGGTGTCGGGTTCGCCGGAGGGTTTCGCTGCGTTTGGGAGTTGCGGCTCTGTTTCGCGAGGGGTGATCGGATTGCCGAACTGGTCGACGAGGGCAGTATCCTTGTCCTTGCCTGCATCCGTTGCGGCTGCGTCTTGCTCCGGCGTCTCGCCGGTGGACTTGCCCTGATCCTGTTCGCCGCTGGATGGAGAAGTCTGTTCAGATGCTGCAGCCACCGCCGTTGCCGAGGCACAATGCTGGACAGCGGCGATGTCGCCCACATGCCCCGCCACGTTCGGGTCATCGAAGCGATCATCGTAATCGAGATAATAGCTCTTGAAGGGCGGGAGGTTATCGGCACGGGTCAAGGCCACCGGCAGGCCTTGGGCGCCGTGGACCACGAGTGGCCCACCACGCTGCAGCCGGTCGGCATCTCGGCTGCTTTCGCGCAGGCCATCTCCCGTCACCCACAGGGTGCCCCAGCAGCTGTCGGCATCGAGACTGCCATCGGGCTTATAGCCGGGCCCGAGGGTTAGGCCCCCCGACGCATTCTGATGAGTGGCTGGAAAGCCGATTGGGTATTCGAGCGGTTCGGGCGACCACGAGCCGTCATTGGCCCTGACATAGCGAAGGACGCGCGACTTCCGAGGCAGGGCAAAGGTGCCATAATCATAGCGCGAGCGGATCTCGCCACGCTGAGCAAGATAGAGGCGGCCCTCGCCATCAAAGGCGATGCTGGAGACGGGATAAGGCTTGGGCTCGGGCGAGAGGCCGAGTTCGCGGCGGGCATCATCGGCAAAGCCGCCGCTATCCGTGATGCCGACGGACCAGATTTCAGGTCCGGACCAGACCGCGTAATAAAGGCGCCCCTCATGATAGGCGAGGCCCCAGACCCGGCGCTCGACCGGCGTGAAGCCCCAGCTCTCGGGATCCTCGCTGTCGAAGGCGGAGGAGGTAATATCAGCCCTGCGGCCGTCATCAGCGACGGGGGAAAGGCCGGCAGCCTTGCGCCCGGTAGCGCCGTGATCGAAGCGGCCCAGCATCTTGCCGGAAATGTCGAGCGCATGGATCAGGCCCGTATCGAAATCCGACACGAAGAACTGTTGGTGATCAGCATCAAAAGCGATGTCGCCAAGACCCGGTCCGCTGTTGGGAGCGTCGCCATCACTGATATCGGCGAAGAGGGTGACTTGGCCGGTGCGCCCATCGATGCGCCAGATGCTGCCGGGACCGCCACCTTCGCCGAACTGGCCGGGCATCCAGGCGGCATCGGGCTGGCCCGTCTTGATGCGCTGCGTGTCGTTCTCGCCCTTGCCGATCAGCTGGAGGCCGAAGGCTGAACTTGCCGCTGCATAGATGTTGGGCGCCTCTGCGTCATCGAGCGCGAGACCGAACACCTGCCCGATCTTTCGGGCCGGCACCGATAGAGCAGGCGACCGTTTAATGAGCTGCGCATCCGCGGCGCCGCCGGTATTGGAGAGATCGAAGACCTTCACCGATCCGCCATCGAGATCGATCATGGTCTGGTTCAGATCAGTGCCGGAGCGGAAGAAGCCAGCGCTCTTGGCGGAAGTTCCGGAAAAGCCTGAAATGATCAGCGCGCCATCATTGCTGATCGGTTGCTTGTTCTCCTGAGCGTGGAGGGATGTAATCAGACCGGCGCCCAGGGCTGCAACAACCCCAATACCGGCCGACAGGAACCAGCTCCGCCAAAATCCCGATGGTGTCATCCGCCCAACTTCTTACCCGACCGGCCACATACCGCATCTTGCTTTGCCCACGCCTTGTTAACGACAACAAAGAAACGGCAGAAATCGGGCGGGCGCATTTACCTCATGAAGAGGCGATCTCACGCCAGCCCGGGTCGGGCGAGAAGCGCGAGCCGTGCTGATTGGCAAGCTCCTCCAGGGTGTAGATGATGCGTTCGATGCCGCGCTGGCGGGCATAGTGCATCGGCCCGCCGCGGAAGGGGGCGAAGCCCGTGCCGAAGATCACTCCGGCATCGGCGCCGTCCTCATCCTCGACCACGCCCTGTCTGAGGCAGCTCATTGTGGCATTCAGCAGCGGCAGGATCAGGCGATCCTCGAGGAAGAGGTCGGGCTTTGCATCGAGCTTGGCCTTTTGCGGCGTGCCGTCCACCCATTTGTAGAGACCCTGGCCGGTCTTGCGGCCAAGCTTTCCCTCCTCGACCCGCTTTGCGAACCAATCCGGCAGTTCCGGAATGCTCGCGGCGGCTGATCCTTTCAGGGTCTGCGCCACATGCTGGGCGACATCGAGGCCCACGGTGTCGGCAAGCTCGATCGGTCCCATGGGCATGCCAAAGTCAAGGGCTACCTGATCGATGAGCTCGGGCTTGATGCCCTCATCCATGGCAAGCAGCGCCTCGAGTATATAAGGGGCAAGGACCCGGTTGACGAGGAAGCCTGGAGAGGACTTCACCGGCAGCGGCAGCTTGTCGAGGCGGTTCACAAAAGCGAGCGTCGTCTGTTTCGCTTGCGGGTCGAGCTGATCGTGGGTCACCACCTCAACCAGCGGCATCTTGGCAACCGGGTTGAAGAAATGGATGCCGATGAAATGCTCGGGGCGAGCGAGGCTCTTGCGCAGCTCCTCCAGCCTTATGCTGGACGTGTTGGTGGCAAGGATCGCGCCGGGCTTCATGCGCGGCTCGGTTGCCGCATAGACGGCCCGCTTGATGTCGAGCTTCTCGGGTACGGCCTCGATGACGAGATCGGCCTGTCCGAGACCGATCCCCCGGGGATCGGGGATCAAGCGGTCGAGCGCATCACGACGATTGAGTCCCGAACCGCGCTTTGCGAAGAAGGCCGCAGCGCGTTTGATCGCCGGGGCGACCAGCGCATAGCTCTGATCCTGCAAGGTCACACGCAGGCCGCGCGCCACGCACCAGGCGGCGATGTCGCCGCCCATCACGCCCGCGCCGATCACATGCACATGGGCGATCGTGCCCGCGGCACCCTTGCCATAGGCCTTGAGCTTCTCGCGCAGGAAAAACACCCGGATCAGGTTCTGAGCGGTCTCGCCGGTGATCAGCCGCGCGAAGCTTTCGGTTTCCGCACCGCGCATGCTGGCAGGATTACCGCCATGCTCGCGCCAGAGGTCGATCAAAGCATAAGGGGCAGGATAATGCTTCCGCGGTGCCCGCTTTTCCGCTTCCGCCGCCATGCGCGAGGCAATCACCGCGCGCGAGGGGGCCAGCAGCATGGCACGCGCCTTGACAGGCAAGCCGCGGACGAGGCGGAGCTTGCCGTCCGCCGCCCATTGCACAGCGGCCGCGATATGCCGCTCAGGCACCACCGTGTCGACCAGGTTCAGCCGCTTGGCCCGGCGCGCATTCAGGGTGCGCCCGGTGAGCATCATGGTCATGGCTTCCACCGGATCGGCGGCGATGTCGAGGCTGCGCCAGGTGCCGGCAAGGCCCGGATGCAGACCGAGCATGATCTCGGGAAAGCCGAGGCGTGCATCATCACGGGCGATGCGGATGCGGCAGGCAAGGGCAAGCTCAAGGCCGCCGCCCAGGCAGAAGCCATGCACCACCGCGACGGTGGGGGCCGGGAACTTCGCCAGGCGATCGAGAACCGCGACGCCCCGGCTCACAAGGCTGCGCACCTCGGCTGCCACGATCATGGTGCGGAAATCGCCGATCTCGGCGCCCGCGGCAAATCCATTCGCCTTGGCTGAACGGATCACCAGCGCGCGGGGATTGCTCTTGGCCGCTTCGCTGAGGAGCGCATCGAGCTCGGTCAGGACATCGGCTGAGAGCGTGTTGGTGCTCACCCCTTCCTTGTCGAAGATCACCCAGCAGATCCGGGCATCATCGAGATACCAGCGCCAATGGCGGTATGTGGCGGCATGCTCGGGCTGCTGAGCCGCGGGCACGCCGAGGGTCAAGCGTTCGCGGGTGAGCTCCTCGAGGGCTGCGTGACGCTTGGGATCGATCATCCGCATCAGGTCTACTCCACCAGCTCGAGCAGCATGGCACCCCCAAGGCCGCCGCCGACGCATTCCGTCGCCACCCCATGGCGCGCACCCAGCCTCTGCATCACATGGGCGAGATGCAGGGTGATGCGATTGCCGCTGCTGCCGACGGGGTGGCCGATGCTGATCGCGCCGCCATCCACATTCAGGATCGAGCGATCAATCGCGCCGAACGGGCGGGGAAGGCCCAGAATATCGCGGCAGAAATCCTTGTCGCGCCAGGCCGCGAGACAGGCAAGAACCTGGGCCGCGAAGGCTTCGTTGAGTTCCCAGGCGCCGATATCATCGCGCTTGAGGTCATTGCGCTGAAGAAGGGCCGTCGCGCTCAATACCGGGCCCAAACCCATGACCGATGGATCGAGGGCCTCCCACACGCAGTCCACGATCCGCGCCATGGGCTTTAAGCCATATTTCTCGACCGCAGCCTCGGAGGCGATGATGGTCCATGAGCCGCCATCGGTGATCTGGGACGAATTTCCCGCAGTCACCCTGCCGAAGGGCGGCTCGAAGACCGGCTTGAGGCTGGCAAGCTGTTCCAGGGTATTGTCGGGCCGAACCCCGTCGTCATGATCATAGACGGTCCCATCGGGCGCGATCATCGGCTCGACTTCGCTGAGCCAGCCCTCTGCTCGCGCCTTGGCTATGCGCTGATGGCTCTCAAGGGCGTAGGCATCGGCCTGTTCGCGGCTGATGCCGAACTGATGCGCTAGGCGCTCGGCGGTCTGGCCCATATTGAGCTTCACCACCGGGTCGGTGAGGCCACGGAGAATGCCAATCGAGGGGCTGAAAAAGCCCGGGCGGAACTTACCGATCTGGGCGAGTTTGTCGCCTAAGCTCTTGGCGCTGTTCAGGCCGCCGAACCAGCGCACCGCGTCCTCCTTGTAAAGAAGGGGCGCATGGCTCAAGGCCTCGGTTCCCCCGGCAAGGATGAGGTCACCATGGCCAGCCGCAATATATTTGAAGGCGATATCGATCGACTGCATGCCCGAGGCGCAGTTGCGCTGGACCGACCAGCCCGGCACTTCCGCGCCGCAGCCGAGGCGCAACGCCGCCACCCGGCCGGGATTGACCTCATCGGGATGGACATTCACGCAGCCGAGGATGACATCGTCGAATGCATCGGACGGGAAGGGCTGCCGGGCCAGCAGCAGACGCCCTGCCTGAACGGCGAGATCAACCGGTGTGAAAGGGCCGGGACCCGTGCGTGCCTTGAGATAGGGCGTGCGTGCACCATCGACGAGATAGACGCGACGCGTGCCGGATCCAACCGGGGCGGGTGCTGTCGGCTTCGTCGTGGGGGCGGTTGCGGTTGCAAAGGCCACGGGGGCTACGGCCGATGCGGGCGCATCGCCCTGTGTCGTCGGTGCACGAGGTGCATCGCCCTCGGGCGTCACCGCGTTATCGCTGATATCCGTGGTGATGGCTGGCCTCCTATGTGAGTCCGGGCCGGATCTCGGTTCCGGCATCGATGAATTCGGCCGGGCGGTTTCTGGACGGCATGGCAGTTTCCGGTTCCTGCGGCGATGGCTCCGCCTTAGCGGCTGTGGCCTTGGCCGGGCTTGCCCTTTCGCCCGATCCCTCGTCGCGTCCCAGTCCCTTGATCTCATCAAGCGTGAAATGGTCGACCTCAAGCACCCGATGGACCAGGGCTGCAGTTTCCCGCATTTCCCGGGCCTCCTCCGGGCTGATCACCGATTTCGCGACCGCGTCATCAAGATCGCGGATGCGCGCCGCCTTGAGCTTCTGGCGCACCGGCTCGAGATGGGTGACGGCAAGGAATGCCTGTTCGATACGGCCGAGGGGTGTCTCGCTGCCGCCGATGTAGATACCATCGGTCAACCGGTCGCGGGTTGGGCCCGGCGTGATCACCAGCTCGGCCACCTCTCGGGTCAATCGGTCAGAAGCGGCTGGATGGATCGCGCCGAATGGCCGCAACATGGCCCGAAGCGACCAGGCGAAGGGGCGGTTGGGGAGATTGTCCAGCGTTTCCTTGAGTCGCTGCTCCGCTTGATGCAGCGAGGATTGCGCAGCCCAGTGAACGAGGGGCAGATCCTCGTGCGGGCGGCCATCATCGCGCCAGCGCTTCAAGATGGCGGAGGTGAAATAGAGCTCGGAGAGCACATCGCCGAGGCGGGCCGAGATCATCTCGCGCCGCTTCAGGCCGCCTCCGAGATTGACGAGGGTCGCGTCCGTCACCAGGGCGAGAGCGGCCGAAAGCTGCGCGACGGCCCGATAATAGCGCGCGGTTTCATCCTCTACCGGTGAGGGGCCGATGAGCGCAAAGCTCCAGCTGCGGGAGAGGCCACGCAGCTTGTTCTTTGCGACATGGCCGATATGGGAGAACAGCGCCTTGTCGAAATCGCGCAGGCCCTGCTCACGGTCCGGATTATGGGCGGCCGCCATCTCGCGCAGGATATAGGGATGGCAGCGGATCGAGCCTTGGCCGAAAATGATCAGCGATCGGGTGAGAATATTCGCGCCTTCCACCGTGATACCAATGGGCACGGCGCGGTATAGATTGCCGAGATAGTTATTGGGGCCATCACAGATGCCGCGGCCGCCATGGATGTCGAGAGCATCATCGACCACGCGCCTCAACGCTTCGGTCGCGTGATATTTCATGATGCCCGAAATGACCGCGGGCTTTTCACCGAGATCAAGAGCGGTGAGTGTCAGCCGGCGGCCCGCATCGATCTTATAGGTCGTCGCGGCCATGCGCGCCAAGGCTTCCTGCACGCCTTCGAAGCGTCCGACGGGCAGGTTGAATTGCTCGCGGATGCGGGCATAGGCGCCGGTTGCGCGCAGACAGATCTTCATGCCGCTGGTCGACAACGAGGGGAGCGAGATGCCTCGGCCGGCAGCCAAGGCGGCCGTCAGCATGCGCCAGCCCTGGCCGATCCGCTCAGCACCGCCGATGATGGCATCGAGCGGCAGAAACACATCGCGGCCCCAGTTCGGCCCATTGGCGAAGACCTGCATGGCGGGGTAATGGCGCCGGCCGATCTCGACACCGGGCGTGTCGGTTGGAACGAGCGCCAGGGTGATGCCGAGATCCTCGCGCTCGCCCAGCAGATGATCGGGATCGGTCAATTTGAACGCAAGCCCGAGCACGGTGCAGATCGGTCCCAGCGAGATATAGCGCTTGGCCCAATTCAAACGCATGCCGAGGACGCGCTCGCCCTTCCATTCGCCATAGGTGATAACACCAATATCGGTCATGGCGGCGGCGTCAGATCCCGCTTCGACGCTGGTCAGCCCGAAGGCCGGGATTTCGCGACCATCGGCAAGGCGCGGCAGATAATAATCCTTCTGAGCGTCGGTGCCGTAATGCGCCAGCAATTCGCCGGGCCCAAGCGAGTTCGGCACGATGACCGAAACGGCGGCGGAGGCCGAGCGCGAGGCAAGCTTCATCACGACGGCCGAATGGGCGGTTGCAGAAAATCCGAGGCCACCATAGGCCTTGGGGATGATCATCCCCAAGAACTTATGCTCTTTGATGAAATCCCAGATGTGTTGAGGCACGTCGCGTTCGACGAAACAGATCTGCCAGTCATCGATCATCGCGCAGAGTTCTTCCACGGGACCATCGAGAAAGGCCTGTTCCTCAGGGCTCAGCTTGTGCTCGGACACGGAAAGCAGCCGCTCGAAATTGGGCGAGCCGCTCATCAGCTCGGCATCCCACCAGACGGTACCGGCTTCGAGCGCTTCACGTTCCGTGTCCGACATGGGAGGGAGGATGCCTCGCACCCAGTCGAGCAGGGGGCGCGAGATTCGCTCTTGCCGAAAGGTTGGGCGCTCTGTCGCCATCTTGGGATCAGGTCCTTGCAGAATTGAGGTGGTCCCCGACGCTTACCCGCCTCGGCCGTGCCGATCCGATGATTGAACCACAAGCATTGGCAGAGGAACAATCTGCCCTATGAGGGCTTAAAATATTCCAACGCTTTTAAGGCCTCGATCGACCATTCGACCGGACGATATTCACGGGGATCCGCGTGGAATTTCATACGATCGCGAAGCATGAATAAAGCCCGTGTGAGACACACGGGCTTATTGTTGGCTGGACCCATGCTCTCCGGTCGTTATGACGCGGATGGTCCCGTCTCAGGCGATACCTGGCGGCGCTCGGCCATGAAGCGGTCGAATTCCTCCTGGTCGCGGGCAGCACGGAGACGCTCCACATAGGCGTTGAAAGCCTGCTGCTCTTCCTCGAGCCGGCGCAGGGTCTCGCGCTTGTAGCGATCAAAAGCCGCATTACCGGAGCTGCCATAGCTCCTATGGGCGCAAAAGCCACGGGAGAAGCCCTTGTTCTCCGTCAAGCGGGAGCGGAGGCGCTGAAAATCCTCATCGATCTGTCCGCCCCAGAAAATATAGGCAAGCACCGCCAAGCCGATCGGCCACCAAACCATAAAGCCGAGTACGAGCGTGGCAACACTTAGAGGAGTCCACCGGCGGCCGGTCGTCTTCGTCAGTGTCATCAAGAAACCTCCATGCTAGGCACCTGCTATATGGTAGGTAAACCAATCCCTTCAAGACGACGCCAGGTCATGCCGGCCCTGGGACAACGGAGAGTGATGATGATCAGCCAAGACATCGCGGTACCGCATTTCGAGGATGTGCGGCAGGCGGCGCAGCGCATCAAAGGATTGGCTTTCCGCACTCCGCTTCTCGGCTCGCCCGTACTCGATGACAAGCTCGGCTTCCGGCTGCGGATCAAGGCTGAGTCGCTGCAGCGCACGGGGTCTTTCAAGTTCCGGGGCGCCTATAACCGCATCTCACAACTTGAGCCCGCCGAGCACCCGGGCGGGGTGGTTGCCTTTTCTTCCGGCAATCATGGGCAGGGGGTCGCGGCTGCTGCTGCGCTCTGCAGCCTGCCGGCGGTGGTGGTGATGCCGGCGGATACGCCGCAGATCAAGCTGCGCAATGTGGCGGGCTATGGGGCGGAGGTTGTGACCTTCAACCGCGCCAGCGAGGACAGGGAGGCGATCGCGCGTACCATCGCGCAAGAGCGGCGCGCGGTGATCGTGCCTCCCTATGATGACGCGGACATCATTGCCGGACAGGGCACCGTGGGCCTCGAGATCATCGAGCAGGCCCAGGCCGATGGGCTCACCATCGATCACGTGGTTGCGCCTGCCAGCGGTGGCGGCCTCATTGCCGGGATTGCACTTGCCATCGAGCAGCTCTCGCCCGGCTCGAAGATTTGGACCGCGGAGCCGGCAGGCTTTGATGATCACGCGCGCTCATTCGCCAGCGGCCGCCGCGAGGCGAATGACGCGGTCACAGGTTCAATTTGCGATGCTCTGATGGCGCGAACGCCAGGGGTGATCACCTTTGCGGTGAACCAGCCTCGCCTCGCAGGCGGGCTCGCGGTCAGCGATGATGAGGTCCGGCACGCGATGGCGGTCGCATTCGACATTCTGAAGCTGGTGATCGAGCCGGGCGGGGCCGTGGCGCTGGCGGCGCTGCTGACGGGCAAGCTTGATGTTGCAGCCGGCGAAACCGTCGTAGTGGTTGCCTCAGGCGGGAACGTCGAACGCCGCACCTTCGCGGAGGCCTTGGAGCATCGGGGGCTCTGAAGCCGTGGAACACTCATGCCTCATGCTCGGCCTTGAGCCGAGCATCCAAGGCGATATCATTGAGCACTCTGGCGCGTCGGATCCTCGTTTGCCTCCTCATCCTCGCTGAAATCGGGGAGGGGGCTTAGAGCCGAGCTTGGCTTGCGGACGATGACGATCCGGCTCTGCTTGGCTTCGGTTTCGCTGGTGGCACTGGTCGTGGGTGGTTCGGTTGCACGGGCTCGCGCATCACCGGCCTCGGCTTCACCAAGTGGAGGCATCGCCGCGCTCGGCGTTGACGGCAATTCGGTTGATTGGTCGGAGTGCGGGGCTGATTCCGGTTCGGGTTTGGGCGCTGCTTCACCCAAAGCCTGCTCGAGCGTCCGGAAAAAGCTGATACCGCGGCGGATCGCCTGGCTTACGCTGTAATGGGTCTTCGACAGCTCCGCGAGCTTGTCTATGGCCTGGGCAAGGCGGCGGCGGGGCTCGGAGGCAGTCTGCTCGACCGCAATGGCGTTGTGGGCGCTCCGGAGATTGAGGATAAGCTCGTCCAGAATCGTGCTCTGCCGACGCAGGCGTGATTCGAGCACCTGAGTTGGGTCGCGCCGAGCTTCGCCCGAATCAGTGTCGTGGCCTGTGCTTGCAAGCATGGCGGTCACATCCGCCACCGCTTCCTGCATCAGCTCGCGAACCTTGCCAACGGCTTGCGAGCTCTCGAGGGTGGGGACGAACTCGACCGTCTGGGCGCTGACCACCCGCTCCAGACGCTTGATCGCATCAAGCAGAACGCGGGTATCGGCGGCACGGTTACGCCTGGCATATTCCGCAAGAAACCAGCGGCCGCGCGCCGTTTCCATGACGGCCTGTTCGATCAGCTCGTAGTCTTCCTCCCGAACCGGCGTCAATCTCCGGCCATCATTCATACTCTGACCCGCCCCAAACGCGCCCACGGCCACATATCCGCTGAGAAGGACCACAGCGGCTCTTAAGGTGCGAGTATTGCCGGCAAATGTTTAGGAAGAGTTGCGCTGCCTCACCCCCAAAGCTCAGGCGGCGGCGGATACATCAGGCTGCCTTCGAATGTGATGCCCGGCACACGATCGCGCGCAAGCAGCAGGGGTCCGTCGAGATCGACCACGCTTGCCTCCTGGGCAACGATCATCGCCGGCGCCATGGCAAGGGAGGTGGCGAGCATGCAGCCCACCATGATCCTCAAGCCCTTATCTGCTGCCGCATCGGCCAAGAGCAGCGCTTCGGTCAGGCCGCCCGTTTTGTCGAGCTTGATATTGATCGCGTCATATTTGCCGATCAGCCCGTCCAAAGTCTGGAGATCATGGACGGCCTCATCGGCGCAAACGGCGACCGGCCGCTCGACATCGGCGAGGGCGGAATCATCGGCGGCCGGGAGCGGCTGCTCGATCAGTTCGACACCAAGATCCGCGCAGGCCCGGAACAAGCCTGGCAGCTGGGCCGGCGTCCATCCCTCATTCGCGTCGACGATCAGCCTCACATTTGGCGCTGAGCGGCGAACCGCCTGAAGCCGGGCAATGTCCTCCTCGCCACTGCCCAGCTTGAGCTTGAGCAGGGGCCGGTCGGCATAGCGCGCGGCCTGCTCGCCCATGACCTCAGGGCTTGCCAGGCTCAGGGTGTAAGCGGTGATCAGCGGCTTGAACTCGACCAAGCCGGCCATAAGCCAGACCGGCTTGCCGGAGCGCTTTGCCAACAAGTCCCAGAGGGCGCAGTCGATGGCATTGCGCGCGGCACCCGCCGGCATGCTGGTGCGGAGGGCTTCCCGATCCAGTCCATCCTCGATATCCCGGCGTAGCCCTTCGATCGCCGCAGTGACTGAGTCGATGGTCTCGCCGTAATGGGCATAGGGCACGCATTCGCCCCGCCCGACGACGCCACCCTCCTCGAGGGTGACAACGACCACCTCGGCCGAGGTCTTTGAACCACGTGAGATGGTGAAAGACCCGGCGATCGGCCAACTCTCGTGAGCAATCTTTAGGCTGCGCATGGCGTGGATGCTTTCACAATCAGCGTGGGAACTGCTTGAGGACATTGTCCACGAGCGAGCCTACACCGTAGCGGATCGGGTCGGTCGCAGGGAGTGAATATTCGCGCTCGAGCTCACCGAGATAGGCTTTCGCCTCGGCGTCACCCAGCGCCTGGGTGTTCACGGCAATGCCGACACAGCGGATGTTCGGATTGGTGAGCTGCCCCTCGATGATGTTGCGCTCGATCACTTGGCCGATGGTGGGCAAGGGATGCTGCACACCGCGCATGGTCTTGCGGGTCGGCTCATGGCAGACCACGAAGGCATCGGGCTGGGAGCCATGCAGGAGGCCGAGGCTGACGCCCGCGAAGGAGGGGTGGAAGAGCGAACCCTGACCCTCGATCAGATCCCAATGGTTCTCCGCAGCGGCAGGCGAGATCCACTCAGCCGCACCCGAGATGAAGTCGGCAACGACCGCATCGATGGCGACGCCGCGACCGGAAATGAGGACACCCGTCTGACCAGTGGCGCGGAAATCCGCATCGATGCCACGGGCGCGCATCTCTTTCTCGAGCGCAAGGGTGGTGTATTTCTTGCCCACGGAGCAGTCGGTGCCGACGGTCAGCAGGCGCAGTCCGGGCCGCTTGGTGCCCTTGCCGGTGGCGAAGGTCTGGTCGGAGAAGCGGACGTCGTGCAGCTTGCGGCCATATTTCTCGGCGGCTGCGGCGATCTCAGGAACCGACCTTAGACGTTTGTGTAGTCCGGTTGCGACATCAAGGCCGCTCTCAAGCGCCTGAACGATCACCGAAATCCAGTGATCCGGCAGCACACCCCCGGCATTCACCACGCCGACGACCATGGTCTTGGCCCCGGCGGCAACCGCCTCGGCGATGGTCGTGTCCTTCAACCCACAATCTGCCTTGCAGCCGGGCAGCCGCAGCTGGCCGATGCACCATTCCCGCCGCCAGTCCACCACACCTTGCGCCGTCTTTGCCGCCAGCTGATCGTGAACATCGCCCAAGAACATCAGATAGGGCTTGGCAATTTCCATAATCGTCTCCTGAGATCCCGCCGTTATTCGGATTGCAATGCGACGGACAGTCTCTCAAACACCGAAAAACGCCCGTCCGCAAGGGCGGACAGGCGTTTATGTCGTCGCAGGCGGAAAACCGGCTGGGCGGACCCGCCGGTCTTGTCCGCTAGGCTTTGATGCGGCCTGAGGATTTGCCGAGCATCAGGTAGATCTTGCCGGCTTCCGTGGCCAGGCAGGCATCCACCAGATCATCGCCGTTGCGGGTGCTGGAGACCGCATCCAACAGGCTCTCGAATTCCGACATGTAGCTGCGCACATCCGCCTGGAAGGCTGCCTCATGCTGATAGCGTTCGGCAATGTTGGCGCGCAGCTCGTCGCTCTCGAGCGCCCAGAGGCGCCGCATGAAGGCATCCCGCTCACCGCTCTTGTAGCGACGCCAAATGTCGGCCGGCGGCATCTCGTCCAGCGCTCGGGTGAGATCGACGGAGATGTCATAGAGACGGCCGAAGATCTGCTGTGCACGGTCGGGCAAGAGTTCCAGCGGGATCTCGGCCGGATCATCCCCAGGCACGACCGAAGCCTCGCGTGTCTCCGGCTCGGTCAGGTCAACCGGCTGGTCGAACGCGGGCAGATTGGGCGTGATCACCGGCGAGGCCTTGGCCGTGATGACCGCCGGTTCCGGGGCCGTGATCACGCCTGGCTCATCGACCCGCACCGGGAGGGCGCGGTTGTTGACATCCAGAAAGAGGTTCCTGCTCGGTTGGAGAGTCACTGCGGGTTTCAGGGCGCCTGACGTCCGTGCTTGGGGGGCTGCGGACGCGGCGCCCTCAGATTTTCCCAGGCGTGCAGTTGCCTCCGGCTTGTCTATGACAGTGTTGCCAGGGGCTGAGAGATCGAGCGCCTTACCATGCCGCTTCACCACCTCGGCAAGGGCCGTGAGGGCTGCCAGCTGATCCGTGATCACCTGGCGCATGGCATCCGCATTGCTGCGGGTCTCATCGGGCAATTCGAGGATCGCTCGCCGCATCTCACTTCGGGTCGCGTCGATCTCCTTTGCCACGAGCTGGGCGGTCGAGCGCATCTCCTGAGCCGTCTGATTGAACTGGCCGGTCGTGCTGGAGAGGATCTCACCCATGGCCGCCAGCGCCCGGTCACATTGGGCCTGCAGCTTGGCTGCGGCAGCGCCGATCTGCTGCTCAGCCTGCGTCTCGAGCCGCTTGAGCTCCTGATCGAAGCTGCGTGCGGTGTGGCTCGTCTGGCCCTCGAGCTGCGCGCCGACCTCGCGGGCCCGGCGCTCGACAAGCAGCAAGGAGTCTTCGACCAGACCGGTGAAGCTGCGCATGACGTTGTCGAGCTCCTCGGCCTTCTTGCCGAGACGGTCGAGCACGGCGCTGAAGGTTTCCTCGCGGCTGTCCACGATGCGATCGACCTCCGACTGGAAGGTCTGCATCGTATCCTGGAGCAGGGTGGTCATCTGGCCCAGGCGTGCGACAACAGTTTCGCTGGTATCGCCAACCTGTCCGGTAACCTTTTCTCCGGTCTCCGCGAATTGCTCGACGACAGTCCGGCTGCGCTCGTCGAGCTGGGTGCGGATGTCCCGACCCATCTCTTCGATCCGCTGGGTCAGCTGCTCGACGGTCCGCGACAGGTTTTCGGTGGTGGAGGAGGTGAGCGCGCCGACCTCCTCGGTGAGGCGAGAGGTCAGCCCGCTGAGCTCGTTCGACAGTCTGCCGCCGATCGAGCCGAATTCCTCCATGACCGCCGTGCTCGTGGTGTCGAGCTGGTCATGCAGCGCGCTGGTGATGAGCTGGAGATCGGTGGTGATCTTCGTGCTCGTGCCCTGGATCCGCGCGGTGATGTCGGTCCCTTGGGTTGCGAGAGAGGTGAGGATGTCCTCCACCACCTTGTGCAGCCCGCCCGTGACGCTCTGGCTGATCCGTTCGAGGCGCGCATCGAGATCGGATGCGCTCTCGTTGAGCTGCGCGGTGAAATACTCGTTCGCCGTGGTGAGGTGCTTGGCGAATTTCGCACCGGCATCCTCGAGCCGTAGGGCCGTTTCCGAACCGGTGGTCTCGAGCGTGACGGTTGCCCGGTCGAGATGATGTGAGACATCGCTGGTCGCGCGCTCGAAGCGCTCGGCAATGCTGCTGCCAACGATTCCGACGCGATCGGCCACCTGATCGACCACCCGGTCCACGTCGTCGAAGATTCGGCTGCTGGCCTTCTCCACCACGTCGTTGAAGATAGTGCTTGCCGATTGCAGCTTTTCGGTTGCGCTCGCTGCGGCCTGGTCGAAGCGGTCCGTCGACTCTTCCAGGCGGCGCGTGACCTCTGAGGAGGTCAGGTTGAACCGATCCACAACCTCGGTGCCGATCTTTGCAATGCTCTCGCGGACCGAGCCGGCGGCCTGGTCCATATTCGCAAAGACCTCTTCGTTGGTGGAGAGAATGGTGCGGTTGAAGTTGCCCGTGGCCAGATGGATCTGGCTCACCAGTTTGCCGCCGGTCGAATCCAGGTTCTGATTGAGCCCGGTGACCGCCTCCTCGATCTCCCCGAGAACACGCTGGCGCAGGGATTCGACCGTGGTGGTGAAGCTGCCCGCCAGCCCGTCAACATCTGCGCTCACGCGCTCGCTGGTGCTGCCGATTGTGGAGGCCAGCGACTGCACCAAGCTCTCGATATTGCCGACGGCCTCGGTCTTGGTGGCATTCAAGGTGAAGGTGAGCGTCGTCACTGCATCGCCAAGCTTGCCGATGATCGTCTCGCCAGTCTGGTTCACCGACCGGCTGATGCCACCGGCGGTGTCGTTGAGCTGGGCCACCAGCCGCTCGCGGGTGGTTTCGAGATCGCGATGCACGGTGCCAACCAGGATGCCAACGCGGCCCACGAGCTGGTCACTGGTGGTGACGATCGCCTGATTGACGGAATCGAGAGCATCGCCGACATCGCCAACCACGCGATCACCGGTTGCTGCAAGATCGCTGCGCACGAGGCCTGCGATGTCGCCGAGATTGGTGATGACCTGATCGCCGGTCGAGGAGAGCTCGCGGCTGACACTGCCCGCGATCTCGCCGATTTCGCGGATGACTTGCGTGCTCGTGGATTGCAGGCCGTCGCCGATCTGGCCGACCATGGCGCCAATGCTGGCGACGACGCTGTTGCGCGCGCCGTCAAGCCTGGTGCCAACGGTGTCGACGGCCCCATGGATCTCGCCGACCACCTGATCGCTGGTGGAGGTCAAGTTGCCGGTCAGAACGCCGACCAGGCTGCCGAGCTCGTCGGCCACGCGGCTGGAGGAAGTCTCAAGCTCGGTGCGCAATGCACCGGCCGTCTCCTCGACTTGGGCGATCGTCCTCTGGCTCGCCAATTCGATATTGCGATTGACCGTATTGGCGAGCGAGCTGACGCGCCCGATGACGCGATCGCTCGTGCCCTCCAGCGACTGATTGACGGACGCGACCATGTCGCCGATCTCGCCGACGATGCGTTCGCCCGTCGCGTGCAGACCCTCGGTCACCGAACCGGTGAGGGTCGCGATCTGCGAGACAGCGCGGTCGCTCGTGTTCTCAAGTGTGCCGGAGATCGCGCCGACCATGTCATTGAGCTGCTGGGCAACCCGGGCCCCGGTCTCGTCGAGCCGCTCACCGATCGAGCCTGCGACATCACCCACCTGCGATACGAGCGTGACACTCGCCGCTTCGAGATTGCCGGCAACTTCGCGGGCCGAGCGATCAAGTTCGCCCGCGACGCGCTCGGCGGCACTGCCGAGATTCGTGTCGACCAGCTGGATGACTTCATCGACGCGCGTCGAGAAGCGATCGCCGGCACCCTGGACGATCCGGCTGATATCGCGGGTCGCGCTGTCCAGCTGACTGGAGAGGCGGCCGCTGGCGTCCTCAAAGGTGCTGCGGAAGCTCTCGGTGCTCGCATCGAAATGCTCGATGACGCGGTCACCGACGCTGCCCACTGTCGTGCTCGCCCGTGTGGCGGCATTGTCGATATGGCCAACCAGGCGCTCGCTGGTTCCGTCAAGGCTGTAGGTGAGGCTGGTGGTGGCTTCCTCGATGCGCGAAAGGACGCGCTTGCTGACATCCTCGACATCGGTTGCGAAACGTGTGCCGGTCTCGTCGATGCGCGAGGAGACGTCATTCGTCACCCGCTCGAACAGCTCGCTCGCGTCATCCAGCTTCGTTCCAAGGCTCCTTACCGTATCGTCAAGGCGGACGAACAGATGGTCCCCGGTCTCGTTGAGGGTGTGAACGACCTCGCCGGCCCGGGAGTCGAAGCGGGCGATGATGTTCTCCGCCGACAGGTCGAGACCCGAAGCAACCTCCGCTGAGGTGCTCTTGAGCTGCTCGGCCATGCGCGCATTGCTGGATTCGCAGCGCTCGATAAAGGCGACCGAGGTCTGCTCGAGGCGTTCGGTCATCTCCGTGCCGAAGCGCTCAAGATAATCGAACAGCTCGGAACGGGCGCGCGAGAGGTTCTCGATAAAGCCCGTGCTGACATGAAGGAGCCGCTCGGTGACCGCGTTGCCAGACATGTCGATCTGACCCGCAAGCTCGGTCCCCGAACGTTGCAGCTGCTGAGCCACCTCGTGGGACGATTCGCGGATCTGATAGGTGACGTCGGAACTTGTGGTTTGCAGCAGTTCCACGATCTCACCGGCGGAGTCGCGCAGCTCATCCTTGAAGCGGCTGCTGATGTGATCGAGGTTGTTGGTCGCGTCCATATGCGCGTTGGTCAGATCCGCGCTCGTCGACCGGATCAGCTGCAGATAGCCTTCGCTCGAGTCTCTGAACTGGCTGTGGATCGCATCGGCCGTGCTGGTGAGGTGGTTGACGAAGCCCTGGTTGGCGTCGTCCAGCCCCGACGTTGCCAAGCGAATCGCCTGGATGACGTTCTGGGCGCTCTCCTGGACCTGGCCTGAAAACTGCTGGGTCATCCGCTCCATCTCTGTCGAGATCTGGAGATTGGTGCCCGACAGGTCCTCGGCGGTCCTGGACAGGGTGGCGACTTGCGTCTCGAGCTCGCCGGAGAAGCCGCGGATGTCGTCGATCACCTTGCCGGCGAGCTGCTCCAGGCGCTCGGTCTGCGCGGTGATCTCTTGGCCGGCATTCCCGGTCTTGGACGCGATGGTTTCGATCGTCTCTGCAAGCTCTTGCGTCGAGGCCTTGAGGCCATGCTCCAAGGAGTGAAGCGTTGCACTGGCTTGATCCACGATGTTGCGGAGCGAGCCCGAGCTGTTCTCAAAGCGGGTGAGCAGCGGGCCGGCTTCGGCGCTCAGCACATAAACCGCTTCCTCGAGGGCTGTGCGCTGGGTTTCAAGGCCCGAGACCAGGTTCCTGATACGCTCCTCATTGCCGCCGAAGGCGCGCTCTAGGGCTGAAATCTCCTTGTGGACGAGGGTTTCAAGCTCGCTCGCGCGCTGGATCGCCTGCTCGACGCTGCTCAGGAGGTTCGACACTTCCCGGCGCACTGTCTCGGTGACGGTCGACAGCTCTTCGCTAGCCACGTCCTGCGGACGCACGAGGCGGATGGCGGTATGGACCAGGGTCTCGGAAACCTGCCGCATGTGCTGGGCACGCCGCATCATATAGGCGATGCTCCAGATCAGGAGGATCGGCAGGCCGGCGACGATGGCCAGAATGGCGGCGGGCAGGGTGGGGGCGGAGGCCGCCAAATTCCGGCCAGGTTCCGACCCAAAATATCCGATCAGGGAGGTCACTGCGATCGCCGCCCACAAGACGGAGATCACCGCAGCACCCCAGAAGGGCATGCTCGAAGGTTTGCGCTTCAGGCTTCCAATGAGGGCAGCCGTGGTGGGCTCGTTCTCATTGGCAGGACGTCCCGACAGCGGAGCACCCCCGCGACGGCGCTCCACTTCTGGAACGATGTCGTCAGCGGGAATGGTGCGCGACCTATCAGTTTCGCTTGCGGATCGCCTCATAAGACGTCTCTGCGACCTTCTGCGTGGGTCGATGGGGTTGCTGGTCATTACTCCGCCTCTCCGCAACGCACTTCACTAACCGCTGAGCCACATGCCAGGACTCAGGCGCAACAAACATACTTGCACCTAGAGAAATCGATGAACAGCGTAGACACCAACTGTACGACTATATCTTGCGCTGGCGTCATCCCAAAACCACTGTGCGTGGCACCATGATATTGCCCAACCCGCCGCACGGGCTCAACTCCCCGCCGGTCGCAGATGTGACCGGTGTCTCATGGCCGCCACACACAAAGGATCAGACGCCCAAGTGTGGCCTCCGCTCGTCCCTCAGGTGCGGTCGCATACAATACCTGAATAACTGAAACGGACAAACCCGTGGTTAACAAGCCCTGCATCAGATTACATTCATGGTTAATATGCTTGTATTTCAATACGTTGCAATGGGAAAAGCAGTTGCCGGACAAGATCACTGCCGGCGGTTGCCGCTGTCACCGCGTTGTGGCATTAACCATTTGGCAATAAGTTCAACGCTACCGATTGCTGTTTGCCCTGGCGGCCCTCAGGCTGCCTGATCGGCTGGCTGTCTTATATGGAATGATGAGCTTTGACGATCGATTTCAATCACCTGCAGCAATATACCGCCGGCGACAGACACTTGGAAGCTGAAGTGCTGGGGCTGTTCGTCGAGACCGCACGTTCGGCGCTTTCCACGCTCAAGAGCACATGCTCGGGGGAGGAGTGGCGCATGGTTGCCCATAAGCTCAAAGGGTCCGCGTTGGCGGTCGGGGCCTGGGATCTCGCCGAAATCTCAAGGCGGGCCGAGATGGCGGGCCCGACCGCTCCGGGCGTGCAGGACCTCTTACGCGAACTTGCCTCGCATATCGCTGACACGACCGCGGTGATCGCCGCGACATGCGCTGACAGTGAGGGTGCGGCAAAGCGCTGATCGGCGCGCCCTTGCAGATCACCTGCTTTATTCCACATCAGACTATCGGATGCATGCAAGTTCATGCTAGGGACGTGCCCCGATGCAGGGCCCAAAAGACTTCGTGCCCGACCTCTCACTCATCGTCTTGTACTAGAGCAATGCCCAAGATCACTTTCATTGAATCCAACGGGACTACGCATACTGTTGAGGCCGAGCCCGGTATGACGCTCATGGAAACCGCCGTGCGGAACATGGTGCCTGGGATCGACGCGGATTGTGGCGGTGCATGCGCTTGTGCCACCTGCCATGTCTATGTCGACCCCGAGTGGTTCGAGAAGGTCGGCGAGCGCAACGAAATGGAGGAGGACATGCTGGACTTCGCCTTCGACGTGCATGAGAACAGCCGCCTTTCCTGTCAGATCAAAATCACCGACGCGCATGACGGGCTGGTCGTGCGGATTCCCGAAAAGCAGTTCTAGTCGGAAAGAGCCAAGCGTCTTACGCCGGTCGCCATGCTCAAGCTCGTGTCGGCGCGGCCACAACCCTGTATTTCGCGAGACTACAACTTTAGGTATTGAAGAATCGAAAGCCTTGCCGCAGGTTGGTTTACAAAATTCGGCTCGGGAGGCTGATCATGAGCAGACCACACCGCCAGTGGCGGATGCTGGGTTTGTCCGTGTTTGGTATCGTGGTGAGTGGTATCGTTCTTCAGGGATGCGTTCGGGCCAGTATGCCGAGTTGGACTGCGCAGGCTGCAGTGAGTGCCGAGAAGGTGGAGCCCGCTGCTTTGTTTCCCAGTGGCGCATCGAATTATGTGCTCGGCAGTTTTCCCCCGGAGAACTCGACCATTGAAAAGCTGAGCACGAAGGCGGAGGAGCAAGCGCTTTCGCCGACAGATCTCCAGATCATCCCCAATCCTGTCCGCCCCAGGGCTAAGCCCTTGCGATCCACAGCGTTGCAACAGAGGCTCTTCCCGGAGCTGGAAAAGGCGCCAGAGCAGGATGTTGGCAAGGCCAACATCGTTCCGGCCGAAGCGGTGCCGGCACCCGGGTCCATTCCCCACCCGAACGGGTCGCGCGCCGGTGGGGTTGCGGAGGATGTGATCGCGGCCGACCAGGTCCCTCCTCAAGACATAGTGGATGTTGCGGGATTCCCTGCGCGATGGGCGGAAGCGGCCGCGCTTTCGCAAGCGCCGCACGTGGTCAGCACGACCAAATCGGATGCGGTCAGCATCATCAACAGCGCTTCGCCGCTTCAACCACTCCTCGATCAAGGCACAAGCGCTGCGGCTCAGGGGCTCGGTCACCACATCTTCACTTTCGAGGATAGGAAGCCCCAACTCGACTGAACCTACGGGTCCAATGGGCGGCGCACTTCATCTCGAATCCCATGTTGAGGCTGTCGGCGCGCGGCCATTGGCGATACATCATGTCCTCGCATGATAGGCAACGAGAGGGGGCAACCCTGATTTCAGCGAATGATCAGGAACCCGATACCCCACGAGTCTGGGTTCTGGCGGGTGCTCATCTGGGCGATACGGCACAGGCGGTGACGCTCGCCCAGCGGCTGGGATGGGGCTTTGAGGTAAAAAAACTCAGTTTCAATGGGTTATACCGAGTTCCTAACGTTGTTTCCCGCAGCCAGTTGTGGAACTTGACCCCAGAGGCACGGGAAGAGCTGCGGCCGCCCTGGCCCGATCTCGTAATCGCGGTCGGGCGCCGCTCGGTACCGGCCGCGCTCTGGATCCGCCGCAAGGCAGGGGGCAAGACGCGTCTTGTCCATCTGGGACGGCCGCGCGCGCCGTTGGCCTGGTTCGATCTGGTGGTGACCACGCCGCAATATGGCCTGCCACGCGCGCCCAATGTCCTGCATAATTTGGTTCCGCTCACTGACGATCCGGCGGAGGTGCCGACGCAGACGCTCAATCTCTGGAGCGAGAGGCTGTCCAGCCTGCCACGGCCGTGGATCGCCGTGCTGATCGGCGGCAGCCGCCGCCCCTATCGGCTGGACCGGACGGCCATCTCACTGTTGGCGCAGACGGCTTCGATACGCGCAAGGGCGCTGGGCGGTTCGCTGTTGGTGACAACCTCGCCGCGAACCGATCCGGCCCACGCCGCGGTGCTCAGCAACGGCGTAACCGCGCCGGCCTATATTCATATCTGGGACAAGGATCGCGAGAACCCTTACAAGGCCTTCCTTGCCCTTGCCGACCGCTTCATCGTTACGGGCGAGAGTGTCTCGATGGTCACTGAGGCGTGCAGAAGCGGCAAGCCCACCGAGATCTTTCCGGTTCCTCGCGACGGCTGGATGAAGAGGCGGCGCGACGGCAGGCGTCCACATGGCTTCAAGGGGCTATTGATGGCGCACGGCCTCTATTCCCCCGATCGGGATGTTGAGGCTTTCGTTAATCAGCTGGTGGCATCCGGCCATGCGATGCGGGTGGGTGAGCGTCAACCGCGCAACCTGAAAAGGCTGCCGGATCCCATGGCGGAGACGCTCAGGCGGGTCCGCGCATTATTCGCTGCGGAAGGTGCGCGGAAAGAGCTGGGAGGGAACTCGCCCTTCGTGTAGCTTCCGGCGAAAAGGAGCGCGGCCATGAGTGATACCGCCGGTCATGACACGACACCATCCGCCAATGGGACGGCGCAGCCCCCGGGCGGGAGCGCAAGCACTTGGGGTCAGGGCAGCGCAGCTGGCGGAAGCCAGCAGCATCCGCGCATAGAGGGTCAGGAATCCTATACCGCTCTGATCGTTGCCTTCGTGCTGTGCTTTGCGGTTGCCGCCATCGGCAGCGCCTTCATCATTTCAAACCTCTCGCCCTGGTATGAGGGCCTGGTCAAGCCGGCCTTCGCGCTGCCAAGCTGGCTGTTCTGGCCCATCCAGATCATGCTCTATGCGATGATGGCCGTGTCGCTCTGGCTCGTTTGGAAGACGCCGGCGGCGCGCAGCTTGAAATTTCCTGCACTCTTCACCTTCGGTGTGCAGCTCGTGCTCAATCTGGCTTGGCCGGCTGCGTTTTTCGGCGCGCAAAGCTTGGGCTTGGGCCTTCTCGTCCTGATCCTGCTATTGATTGCGGTCCTCGCCACCGCATTCATCTTCTATCGCATCAATAAATGGGCCTCTGTCCTGCTTTGGCCGCATCTTGTCTGGATCTGTTACGATTTCGCGCTGAATATCGCGGTCTGGTGGTTGAACTAATCCCGCGCTCGCAAAAAAGCGTGCCGAAGTTCCCTTCGACACGCCCTACGCCTTGGCCGAAGCGGCCGGCCAGTTACGCAACTCACGGTGCCAACATAGACTTCTGCTGCTTAAGACTTTCCTAAGCCGAACGCTCAAAATTGCTCAAACCGGCAAGCCGGAGCGATCTCTTGCTCCGAGACCATCGAGACCGCTCTGAGCATTGCTTCTTGCGTTTCTTGGCAGACCGGTGCTGCTCGCTCGAATGGCTCAGTAGGAAAACTGCTCGGCGAGAACGCGGTCGGCAAGATTGTGGCCGGGATCAAAGAGCATGGTGACACTGAGCTCGGTGTCCTGTTCCACATCGACCTGATCGACATCGCGGAACTCCGTATGGTCGGCAACCGCGCTCACCGGGCGTTTCTCCGGCTCGATCACCTCGATTCGGACGCGCGCTTCCTTCGGCAGGATGGCCCCACGCCAGCGCCGCGGGCGAAAGGCGCTGATGGGGGTCAATGCCAAGAGAGGCGAGTTGATTGGCAGGATCGGCCCGTGCGCCGAAAGGTTGTAAGCGGTGCTGCCGGCCGGCGTTGCCACCAGCACGCCATCGCAGATCAGCTCGTTCATTCTCACGATGTCATCGACAGAAACGCGCAACTTGGCGGTCTGGAAAGTCTGGCGCAGAAGATAGACATCATTGAAGGCCAGCGCCTCATGGGCGGCGCCGTCCCGTGTTTGCGCCCGCATGCGAAGAGGTCTGATCTCTGTGCGCTCCGCCTTCGCAATCCGGTCGAAAAGGTCATCTTCGACAAAGGCATTGGTGAGAAAGCCCACCGAGCCCCTGTTCATGCCGTAGATCGCCTTGTTGTCGTGGACGAATTTGTGCAGCGTCTGGAGCATGAGGCCGTCGCCGCCGAGGGCAACGATCACGTCGGCCTCTTCCGGCGTGCTTGCACCATAGCGACGCTCCAACCTGCGTCGCGCCCGTCGTGCAGAATCGGTTGGCGCAGCAACAAAGGCTACCTTCATCGACATAGGTTCTTGCCCTCTCGATCCGGAGCGGGTTTATTGCCACAGGCTAGGCCGAAAGGCGACAGCGTCCTCACGAGCACAACATGCAAAATGAACAATCTGGCTGGGCCAGCGCCGGCGGCCGGGAGGTCCGAAGACTTGGCCATCGGCAAGCTGGAGGGGGGCTGCTGTCCTCGGACGAGCCAAACCGGCATGTGCGAATAGGGACGCTGCGGGCGGGCAGAGGCCGCACTCTCCCGCTGATCGCCGCGATCCTTGCGATCATGCTGGCAAGCGGCCTTGCAAATGCTGGATTCGCGAAGGAAATCGACCGCCAGGTCCTCAACAGCCTGACCGGGCGCTGGAGCGGATTTGGAAGCTTGCGGACCGGGCGCGCCAAGCAACCGCAACGGGTTGATTGCAACCTCGATCTCGACTGGAACGAAACCTCCGGCACCATGCGTCACGCGCTGGTCTGCCGGGGGCAAACCGACCAATTCGCCGTCAGTGGGCAGCTTGCCCATCTCGGCGGGCGCGAGGTGCTGTCGGGATTCGTTACCATTTCCGACCAGGCGGGGGAGAGCTTTGCCCATTGCGAGCTCAAGGGCAGAACACTCTATGTCACCATGGTGAGCCGGTCACAGGACAATAGCGGGCGGCTTGTTCCCGGTGGCACGAGCCTTTGGATCCTGGTGCTCAACCGCGGTGACCGGCGTCTGGGCAGCGTGCTGCGTCGGCAGGATGGGGCCGGGCGGACCTATGAGGCTCTCAGCCTCAGCCTGGCAAAACAATCGGGGGTGAGACCTCAACCCGGCATCGCGACCATCGAGGATGCCCCGCCCGGTTCTTCCGCTGCGGCTGCAGACCCGATCTTCGTTGAGCCTCCTATCGCCCGATAGGTCTTTGGCGTTCTGCGGGATGCCCAAAGCTCAAATTGAGAAAACGTCAGACCGACTGCACTCCTGCTGCTCAGGACTGCTTTCGCCGACACGTCTTCTCAGATCAGCCCGCCGCAATCATCGCGTATTCCGCTGAGCGCTGATTAAAAACCCGTAAGCCTGGGAATAGAGATATTGAAGATACACGTTCTACGTGTTATTGATTGGTTAGCAATTTAAAAGAGTATGCCAAATTTTGGCAGTTCGCGTCCGAGGATAATATCCATATGCCCATTACAAAAGTTCCGAATTCCCCACACAACTACAATCCGACCACTCATCTTCCGTCAAGCGCGCCCCATATGCCTAGGGAGACGATCGCCCCCAAATGGATCGGCTCCGCCGAGGTGCCGAAAGGGCCGTTTATTAACTCCTACGGGACTTACTGGACACGGTCCGATATCTCGTCCCATCCGGCCCCCGCACTCGAGGGCAGTCACGCAGCCGTTCCAGCGATTACGATCACTCCGGCCACTCCTGTCTCCGCGCATGCCATGTCCCCTGTTGGCGCAAGTGGTGCGTCAGCGCTGGCCAACGGCCTGCGCATTCCCACGGCGGATTTGCAGACCATCGCGAGTCGGCCGATCATCACCGAGGTTCATAATGACCAGCCGCACCATCTAAGCGGTGGCCCCAGCACATCCACCAGCCCGGCAGCCATAACGCACGCGAGCGGACCGGTGGTCGAAAGGCCAACCTCCCTGCCTCTTGCCTTGGGTACGACCGCGTCATCGCATGGCGGAACCATGAGCCCGACGATCGAGACGCCTGCGAGCACTCCAGGACATACAACGCCGATGGACTCGCCGTGGTCGACAAGCTCAACTGGCACTTCAGCCGGCAGTGGCCATATCGCCAGGCCGACGAGCCTCGACCTTTCCTTATCCAACTCGAGCACGTCCAGCTCTACAACGTCCGCAAATGGCACAGCCGTACCCGACCGGTTGATGATATTGGCGCCGAGCACAAGTCACGCGACGACCGAGCGTGGAACGCAGACGAGCCCGACGACGTCTGTAAGCCCGTCAGCACATGACTCAGCCTCTGGCGCCACTGGGCACGCGGGGACGCCGGTTAGCCCGACATTGGATTCCTCCAGTGACCACCCCGGCGGTAGCAGCAGCAATGGTGGGACGGGGGAGCTCCCGGTTCTGCGCTACTACAATGAGACGAACCTCATTGAAGGTCCCGGAGTGGTTCCACAGACGCCGAATGTTCCCTATCCGGAGACCGGCGCCTCCAAGTCCGGAATGCCTCTGTTAACCAAGTTGCTGCTGAGTTCCGCCGGGGTGGTCGGTGGAACGCTGGTTGCCGACCAAATCTTCAACCATTCCGGCGATCATCAGCAGGACGATGGCAGCCAACTCCCTGATCCCTCGATCCACAATCAGGCGCAGGATCCAATCCACTAAACCTGAGGAAGCTCCTCGTCAGTCTAGCTAAGGAGGCTTGGCCATGGACCTCTTGGAAAAGTTTCGCGGTGCATTTCAGGGTGCCATCGCCGGTTTCAAGGATCCGAAACGGGCTGGCGAGGACGGCTCCATGCCTGCACGCCCGATCCCATCGGAGCAGGCAAATGACAGTCCCGCTCAGCGGCATGAGCGGGAGAATTGGGCGGTGACGTCCAGCTTGCAGTCGATGCTGGGGCTCGTTCAGCATCAAGCCCCTGCCAAGCAGCAACAGGAAGAAGCAACTATTCAACTGCCAGAGCTGAAGCTGAAGGATGCGGAGGTACAAGCGGCCTTGCATTCAGAACTGCTCAAATCAGCTTTGCTCTTGCGCGATGATCCGCTCGTGAGCACCAGCTTGACGAAGGCATCGGTAGGGCTCAGCGAGCCAGCAGAGCACAGAGAGCATGGTCCTGGCGGTAGGCACTCCCATGGAGTGCCGACCATGCTGATCGGGAAGGGGCCGGCCGGTGTGGACAACACTCCGGCAGAGGTTACCTTCGTGGCGCCTGAAACGCACACGCTGAGGAAGATCATCCCGTTCCCCACGCATACCGCGACCGCAGCTGCCGCGGACGAACCACCACATAAGAGTGCGACTGACAAGCCAGCCTCAGCCGATGAGGCCCCAACGCCACGGCCAGAAGCGCATGGAGGGGCGGCAAGGTTTGCAATGGATCCCGAGTTACCTCCTGCCGACGATGAGGATAGCCCTGACAAGACATATTACCGGGAGTATCTCGATAAGGTCGGCACGAATTCGGCTGGAGAGAAAGCCCAGGCGAAGGCTCAGGAGGGCAAATCCGACCATTCCGAAGATGCGCGTCATGACCACGATTCGCTGATCCATGACCATCAATCAGGAACAGCCTATACCCACCATTTCGACATCTGAGAAACCAACCAGGTGAGGTGAGGCCACCTGGTTGCCGACGCGCCGCGAGTTTCACAGCGCGGCGCGGCCTTTCCGGTCAAAGCGAGTTTCGGATCATATGGATCCGCGAACCAAATGATTGTCCCAGTGGCCCTCAAGCCTTGGCAATTGGACATGTTCCGGGAGTTCGGGTCCGGAATGGCCGGCTCGTTTGACCAGTTTTTCTATACGGCGTGAGCCATCGCCGCTGGACAGGATGAAGGAATGCCGTCCGGCGGATGCAATGCCACATGTGTCGACCATCGCGGCCGTTCCAAGCAGGCGGCCATCCGCCATTGCCCAGAAGCTCGCCAGACCACCGCGCGGAGATGTGATCCCAAGCACCTCGCCCGCTGCATCGAGGGCCGCTGATCCGCAGTAGTTGGTCATCTGGCGAAGGATAGGCTCGGGCGCATCCAAAAGCTGCGGCTCGCCGCCCCGCCAAATGAAGACGAGCGGGGGCAGGTCCGTTTCCTGCCCCTCATATTGCATGGCCACCCCGATCTGGCCCGCCTTGTTCACTGCCATATGGCGGATCGACAATTTGTGCAGCTCGGCCGGCAATTTGACCTCGCGGACAAGCTTTCCATCCCGGGCATCCGCCAGCACCAATGACGGGCTCATTTCGGGAATATTGAGCTTGCGCCGGCCATAATCGGGATGGGTGAGGATACCGCCATTGGCAATCGCCAAGGTATGACCATCGGGCATCAGGCGAATATCGTGCGGGTCTATCCCATAGGAGGGGAACTCGCCGACCCGTCGATAGCCATGGGCCGCATCCCAGATACCGATTATCCCATCGCCGGTCTCATAGTCATTCTCGGTCGTATAGAGCAGGCGCCCATCGCGGGAGTAAATGCCATGGCCGAAGAAGTGCCGACCCTCGGGAGAGGCGAGGCTCGCGATGATGCGGCCTGAACGTGGCTCGAAAACCACGGCGAAGGTGCCCGGGCGGCGGGCAAAGATCACAACCTCGGCGGCCATGGGCGAGAAGGCGCCGCCGTGACCGCGGGCAGGGAGCTCGATGCGCGCGCGCATCTCGCCCGTCTCCTCGAAGATAACGCCAAAGTGGCCCTCATCATCATCCGACAAGGCGGAGAGATAGAGCGGGCTCTCGGGCGCCTTGGCCAGCACATGGGACGCGTCCATGAAGGGCAGGGCGGCGAGGCCCCCCAGAACGCGGCGCCGGTTCACATTCGGGATGGTCGGCAAAGACAAGGCGTCAGTCTCCATCGCGCGCGTTGAACCCCAGCGAGACATTCAGGGCAGGGCCCAGGATCTCGACCGCATGGTCTCGCACACCGCCCAAATGCAGTTTGAGGAAATTGGCGGATTTCCAGCCCGCTTCGCTGGACAGCGGCTCGCCGAGCAGATCAGGATGCTGTGCAATGAATTCCGCGCCATAGGTCAAACCTTCCGCCGCCGTCTTGCGCATATCGGCTGCCGGTCCCCCGCTGCTGGTCCTCATCTCAGGGTCCACCATATGGGCAAGGCCCGGCTGGCTTCCGTCTTTCGGTCCGGAGAATAGCTCGCTGAGAGCGCGAAGATTGGTCTCGATGCTGCGCTCGGTCATGTGACTGCGCCAGGCTTCGGCGCTTTTCGGCCTGGCCGTTGCAGGGGAGGTGCCCAGAGGGGTGCCGATCTTGACATCGCGAACCGTTTCGAGCTGCTCGACGAATGCCTTGTAGAAATCGGTCGCAATCGCGTGCGCCTGCTCCTCGGTGAAATTGGCCGACGGGGCCACATAGTCACGTTGCCAGGCTTCGGCCGTGGCCTTAGCCATGGCCGCAAGATTGCGGGAGACTGCAAGAGCCAGGTTGCAATGTGGAGCGCTGTTGGACGAAGCCTCACCCAGGCCGTCGGCATCAGAGGCATAAAGAATGCGCTCTAAGGCTGGGAAGCCCTGCACGGCGACACTTGCCTCAGTCAGCTTGTTCACATCGAAACGCTCGAGCCCGGCAGAGGCAAGCAGTTTGCGCAGCTGCTTCTCGCCTTGGCCGTGCCTGTCCGGCCAGTATTCGATGCGATAGAGGCGGTCCTCCTGCATGATGGGACCGAAATGAACATGCTGGATCCGCTGCCAAGCGAGCAAGGCAGCCGTGAAGGTGTTGCGCACATTCTCCAACCGGCGCGGGCTCGGAGCGCCGCAGAGCTCGGCGGTGGCGGCGGCAAGCTTGGCGGTTTCAGCGGCAAAGCTGCGGTAGCCCGGGGCCGCGTGATCGGTCACGAGGCTCTTGGCGAGATCAACGACGGATACCACGGCACTTTGCGTCACCTTCGGCGCGGACGCACCGGGCGACTGGGCGGCAGGCGCTGACTGGGCGAAGGCGGGTAAAGCAGAATGCGGCGCGAATAAGGCCAGGCCGAGCGCCACAGCGCCAATGATGTAAGCCTTCCCATTCACGATATAGGCTGTTCTCATCAGGATCCCACCGGCTTAGAGCGAGTTGACGAAAGCCAGCAAACTGGCCCGCTCTTCAGGAGAGAGCCTCATGACCCGCTGCTTCGCGATTTCGGCCTCGCCACCGTGCCACAGAATGGCTTCCAGGATGTTTCGGGCGCGGCCATCATGGAGAAACGTGCTATGCCCGGCAACGGTCTCGGTCAAACCTATGCCCCATAACGGTGCGGTGCGCCACTCCCGTCCATTGGCTGCGCCTTCAGTGAAACCATCGGCAAGTTCCGGGCCCATATCGTGCAGCAGAAGGTCGGTATAGGGCCAAATAGTCTGGCCCGCGAGTTCCGGCTGGATATCCGGCCCGGTGCCGGTGGTAAAGCTTGGCCTGTGACAGGCCGCACAGCCGCTGCGATAGAAGAGCTCGCGGCCCTGCTTGATTTCCGGACCGGCGGTATCGCGCATGCGGGGCACCGCCAGATTGCGGGAATAATAGACAACGAGGTCGAACATGCTGTCGGCCACCTCCGCCTTGCCGAGCTTCCGCGTGACGCCGTTCGGAGCGGAGAGGCACTCGGGCTGCGCCTGCGTGCAATCACCGGAATGGGCGGAAATGAGCTTGGTCGACAAGCCCATATCGCCGGCAAAGGCCACTGCCGCCTGGTCGGCTATGGTGGGCTGGCCGGCCTTCCAGCCGAAGCGACCGAGCATCACCCTCCCATTGGCCGCGCTCCAGACACGGTTGGGCTTGCCGACAATGCCATCTGCCCGTGCCGCGGGCAGTTCCGGGCCGGCGATGATCTCGCTGTCTGGAATGGCCTCGATCAGGCCCAGTCCGATCATTTGTGGCGCAACGCGCGGCGAGGTCGTCAGCCCGTCCGCGGGTGCGCCATATTTGAGCTTGCTGATCTCATAATGCGGTTTGCGCAAACTGACCGTCTCGCCGCCCGGCAGGGTGATCGGTGCAAGATCCTCATAAGAGAGAGACAGGCGTCCCTCGCCCTCCATGCCCTGAACGGCGAATTCCTGAAGCTGGGCGCCGTAAGTCGGGTCGGGGATCATGCTGAGCGTGCCCGAGGCAAGCTTGGCGCGTTCCGCCTCATCGCGCGGCGGTATGGCGAGCTTCAGAAGCATCGAGACGGCTCGATCATCGGCATTATCGGTCACCGGCGGTCGCCCGCGCCCATCCTTCAGATGGCAGTTCTGGCAGGCGCGGGCATTGTAAAGCGGCCCAAGCCCGTCGGAGGCCTTGGTGGAGGAGGGGGCCGAGACCCATTGCTTGCGAAAGACGCCGTTGCCGATCTTGAAGTCGAACTCGCGGTCGAAGGGCAGGTTCGCGGACGAATGGGAAAAGGCGTTGCGGTCAGCCGGATGAGGCGAGGTGGCGCTACCGCCGGGAAGAGCCTCGCTCTCCCGCACCGGCGGCACGACGCATTCCGGCAACAGTTCGCCATCCTTGCTCGGTACCGCAGGCGCCGCGCCGCTTGCCAGCGCGACGGTTCCGAGCGACAGGACGCATCCCGTGATCAGCGCCGGAACCGCCAGCAGGAGGTCGCGCAAGCTCACTGCAAGACGGCCTCGGGATTGTCGAGGCTCTCGGAGCCCTCGAATGTGGCATCCTGCAAGCCCAGCACGTTGACGGCCTTCTCTATGGACTGGGTCTGGTTCAACAGCGCCGTGATCGCTGCCTGCACCACCGCATTGCCTTCAGCATTGTCCGCCGCGATCATCTGATCATAGTGCTCGCCGCCCTTCGCGCGGTCGACCAGAGCTTTCATGGCGGCGAGAGTGACGGAGAGCTTCGATTTCAGATCCTCGTCCACCGCGGGATCCTTCGCCGCGACCAGCTCCGAGAGGCTTGACCCCTTCACCTCGCCGCCATCGATGCGGCGATAGCGGCCGCGATAGACATTGTCGATGCCGAGAGCGTCATAATAGTGGCTGGCGGGTGTGTTGTCGGAGAAGCAGTCATGCTCCTCTTCGGGATCGTGCAGCAAGAGGCCGAGCTTCATGCGCTCGCCTGCCAGCTCCCCATAGGACAGGCTCCCCATGCCGACGAGCATCGCACGCAGCCCCTGGTCAGGCGAACCATCGAGGACTGCTTTGCGCGCCTTGCCATCGGGCCCCCAGGCCTCAGCCATTTCAGCCAGATCCTTGATGAGAAGGTCGGTCGCGGCCTGCAAATAGGCGGCCCGGCGGTCGCAATTGCCATTGGTGCAATTGGCCTGGTCATAGTCCGTGGGCGGCCTATTTCCGGCGCTAGACCCGGAGCCGTTGAGATCCTGTCCCCAAAGCAGGAACTCGATGGCATGATATCCCGTCGTCACATTGGTTTCGATGTCGCCCGCCTCCTGTAGCCGCTCGAGCAGCTCAGGGGTGATGGTCGAGGCATCGATTGTTTCGCCGCCGACCGTGAGTGACTTGTTGGCGATGATATTGGCCGTGTAAAGCGGGTTCTCGTCGGATTCTTCGCCGTAGCTCTCGGCGTCGACATAGTCGATCAGTCCCTCGTCCAATGGCCAGGAATTGACCTTGCCCTCCCATTCATCAACGATGGGATTGCCGAAGCGGAAGACTTCCGTCTGCTGGTAGGGAACACGGGCGGCGATCCAGGCTTCGCGCGCCTTGTTCAAGTTCTCCTGATTGGGCGTTGCGAGGAATTGCTTCACAGTCTCGTTCAGACTGCGCGCCGAATTGAGGGAATCGTCATAAGCCGCCTTCGCGATATCCGCGTAAGTGGTCAGCACGTCCTTGACCTCGACGGCATTTGCCGGGCCGAACATTGCCAGCAATGACCCTATGCCGATCACGGCCGCTTTAACGGCAACCCTCATGTCAATACCCCTTGTTTACCAGCTCCGCTGTTCCTTGGCCGCCATATGGGGCCGCATCATGGCCGATCCTTGAGACACGCCGCCGCATGACCTCGGCCGAGCCAGCAATTCGATCGGCCCGAGGCGCGACCTCCAGCGATCCCCGCTGCGCGATATGCGCATCAGGCTCATTTGACGGGTGTGACAGAGGCACCTTGAATAGTCCAACAGATTCAGCTGCTTGGAATTAGAGTAGTTCTAATTATGGTCCGTGGTGTCCTGGGTCCGAGCCCGATTGACGCGCGCCCGTCGAATTCCCAACTTTTTATTGCAAGATTAGCGTGGCTGCCGCTATAGAGAGACCGAATGTGTGGTCCTACTGGCTGTCCGTACCGCTAATACAAGTGCTTAGCCGCTCCGGAGAGAGCCCCCCGCGATGTATATCTGCTCTTGCAACGTCATTACGGCCCTTGAGATCAAGCGTGCCATCATCGAGCTGCTGAAGGCAGACCCATTGCGCGTCATCACCCCGGGCTCGGTATACCGAAGCATGGGCTATCGTCCACGATGCGGCTCGTGCCTGCCTCACGTCAGCATGCTGATTGCCGCGGCCGAGGAAACCGGTGCCCACCTGGTGCTCGAGGACGACTATTCCTTGGCCGAAAGCGCCTAGACACCTCTCTTCCCACAAGTCCATTTCTGCCACTGTTGCGCCTCGCGTCTCATTGCGAAATTGCGCGAAGGTCCCCGTTGGTCGCATCCTTCCGGCGCGACGAGTTCCGGGTCATGCCTGTGCTTTATCTCTTGATTAGAATCATTCCAAAGTGCTTGACGTCACCGCTCGACAGAGTAAGGTTGCGACATACCACACTTGGCCTTCTATGGAGCAGAGCATGAAGGGCGACCGTACAGTCATCGAGTATCTCAACAGGGCGCTCAGGTCGGAGCTGACCGCCATCAACCAGTACTGGCTCCATTACCGGCTGCTCGACGACTGGGGTTACACCAAGCTTGCCAAGAAGGCGCGCGAAGAATCGATCGAGGAGATGCACCATGCGGACAAGCTCGCAACGCGCATCATCTTCCTCGAGGGGCTCCCGAATATGCAGCAGCTCGACCCTCTGATGATCGGTCAGAACATCCAGGAGGTGCTCGAGTGCGATCTGAAGGCGGAGCAAGCGGCCCGGGAGCTCTACCGGGAAGCCCGGGTGATCTGCCATGATGCGGGCGATTACGTCTCGATGAAGCTCTTCGAGGAGCTCCTGGCCGATGAAGAGGGGCACATCGACTTTCTCGAAACCCAGCTTGATCTCCTGGCGAAGGTAGGCGTGCAGAATTACGGCCAGCTCCAGGCCGATAGCGCCGATGATGTAGACGATCACTGAGACCATCGACTGGGGATGGCTGGCGCCTTAGAGCGTTTCCGCTTTTCTTTGAATCGCGAAACCGCGTCTCAAGGTCTTGCTTGGTCGCATTTTCTTCACGCGAACCGGTATCCGCTTCGCTCGAAAATGCTCTAAGTGCGCCGCGCCATCAGCAGCCGCTGGAGCAGGAAGACGGGTAGGCAGCCGACGGCGACGATGGCGAGGGCCGAGAGGGATGCCTCTTCGAACATGTCGAATGAGGCAAGCGTATAAACGTGAGTTGCCAGCGTGTCGAAATCGAAGGGGCGCAGGAGCAGTGTTGCCGGCAATTCCTTCATGGCATCGACAAAGACGAGCACCACGGCGGCCCCAAGCGCCGGCCTGATCAGCGGCAGATGAATTTCCCAGAGCACTTGCCGGGGCGTGCGGCCGAGATTGCGCGCAGCCGCATCGAGATTGGGCGACTGCCGGGAGAAGCCGGCCTCGATGGAGCCTTGTGACATCGCGAGAAACCGAATGGCATAGGCCATGATGATCGCACCGGCACTGCCGGTGATGAGAAGCCCTGTCGATATGCCAAACAGGCTGTGCGCCCAGCCCGCCACGAGATTGTCGAGGGCGGCAAGTGGCACCAGAATGCCAAGGCCCAAGACGGTGCCGGGAACCGCATAGCCAATCGAGGCAAGCCGGGTTGCGGCAGACAGAATGACATTGCTGCTGGAACGGCGGGCATAGACCAGAACCAGGCCGGCAAGGGCTGCCAGTAGCGCACCCCCGGAAGAAAGCAGGATGCTGTTCCTCAGCAGGGTCCAGAAGTCTGGGTCGAGCACCGCATCCCAATGGCGGAAGGCCGCATCCAGGAACACGAAAAGGGGCGTGCCGAAGCCGATTGCAATCGGCAAGGCGCAGGCTAGCGCCGCAACCAGACCACCAATTGGCCCAAGGCGTTGGCGGCTCTGGGTACGAACGGTGCGGCCAGAGGTGTGATAGCGCTGCTGGCGGCGGCTGCGCCTTTCGATCCAGAGCAGCAAGATGACGAAGACCAGCATCACGCAGGCAAGCTGAGCAGCACCCCCCAGATTGCTCCGCTCAAGCCAGGTGTTGTAGACATTGACGGTCAGCGTGCGCACGCCCAGGAAGCCGACCGCCCCAATATCATTCAAGCACTCCATCATGGCGAGCGCGCTGCCGGCCGCGAGCGCGGGGCGTGACAAGGGCAGGGCAATACGCCAGAAGGTCTCAAGCGCCGAATGGCCGAGCGCGCGGCTTGCATCCATCAGCTGCGCGGGGGTCTGGGCAAAGCTCGCCCGCGCGGTCAAGTACACATAGGGATAAAGGGCGAAAGCGAGGATCAGGATCGCGCCGCCGAGCGTGCGAATGTCGGGGAACCAGTAATCGGTCGCATTCCGCCAACCAAAGGTATTGCGAAGAGCAGTCTGAATGGGGCCAGCGTAATCCCAGATCTCGAGATAGGCGAAGGCGGAGAGATAGGTGGGCATGGCCAGCGGCACCGCCAGCGCCCAGTCAAAGACGCGCCTGCCCGGAAAATCGTACATGGACACGAGCCAGGCGGTGGAGGTGCCCACCACCAGAACCACGCCGAGCACGCCCAGGAGAAGCAAGGCAGTGGTGCGGGCGCTGCCTGGCAGCACGGTGGCCAGAAGATGCGGCCAGGCATTCGCGGTTGGATGAATGACGGCAATCCAGACCAGCGCAATGATGGGCGCGATTGCCAGGGCACTTATGAGGGCAGCCGCCACCGTCCATGAGCCGCCCGCGCGGCTGATCGTGCGCGAACGTTGCGCCTGTTCAGCGGACGCGCGCGTCGACGCCTCGGACGAGAACGGCGCATCCGTCATCTGCTCGTTGATCTGCGTCTTACGACTGGGGGCCAGCGTCAAAGTCAACTTCGTCTACAAGCTTGCTTGCCTCATCGCGCAATTCGGCGATCTCATCGAGGCTGACATTGTCCGGTGTGAACTCACCCCAGGCCTTCACAATGGTTGACGGCTCGATGCCGGGCTTGATCGGATATTCGTCATTGGCCTCGGCATAAAGCTTCTGGGCCTTGTCGCTCGACAGGAACTCCATCAGCTTGATCGCTGCCTCGCGGTTGGGCGCATTCTTGGCAAGGGCGATCCCAGAGATGTTCACGTGCGTACCACCATTCTCGAAGGTTGGGAAAATGATGCGGCTCGCCTCTGCCCATTGCTTCTGCTCAGGCTCCTTGTCGTTGGTCAGCATCTTGGCCATGTAGTAAGTATTGCCAAGCGCGATATCGCATTCTCCGGCAAAGATGCCCTTGACCTGATCGCGGTCACCACCGGCCGGTTTGCGCGCGAGATTGGCCTTCAGCCCCTCGAGCCAAGTCTTGGTCTTCTCCTCGCCGTGATGGGCGATCATCGCGGCGATCAGGGCGGTGTTGTAGACATGCTGCCCGGAGCGGATGCAGATCTTGCCCTTCCATTTGGGATCGGCGAGTTCCTCATAGGTGATCTTGTCCTGCTTCACCCGGTCCTTGGATGCATAGACCACACGGGCCCGGGTGGTGAGCGCGAACCATTCGCCATCGGGGCTGCGGAAATCCGCCGGAATGTTCGCGTCCAGGATCTCCGACTTCACAGGCTGGGTGACGCCGCTCTGTACGGCTGCCTGCAGGCGCCCGATATCGACGGTGAGCAGGATGTCGGCCGGGCTGCTTGCCCCCTCCTGAACCATGCGCTCGATCAGCGCCTTGTCGTCGAACAGCACCTTCGTCTTGATGCCAGTCTCCTCGGTGAAGGCCTTGAGAAGGGGCTCAATGAGGAAGGGCTGCCGGTAGGAGTAGACATTGACCTCCTCCGCCTGAGCCGGCGCCATGTGGCCGGCCAGAATCACGCCTCCCAATACCGCCGCTGTCATCCACCGATGCAAACGCATGTGACCTCCAAATGCGGGAAGAGCCGCTGCCATGCTGGGCAACGCTAGTTCACTCTGGCCGCACAGTAGGCGCAGCGCGCTGGCCTCGCAACTGTTTCTGATGCGGCTAAATTGAAGAATCCTATTTATTTTCAGCGGGTTACATTAGAATTACTCCAAAGTGAACCCAAATGGCTGGTTCCGCGCGATGGTTAGCCTATGAGGCAGGCTGACGCGCTCCGTTCGGTCGCATTGATCTGGGAAGGCGAGCTCCGGATATTGGAATGGCAAGTTGCGAGCTGGCACGAATGGCCGTGAGGCAGAACGTCGTTACGCCGATACCTGAAGGTGCGGCTTTTCCATTCGGCCGATCTTGGATCGGCAGGCTCGACGAGGGCGCCACCATTCAGCTTTCAAGGAAACACGCGCGCATGCGGTTCAGTGTCAAAGTGGGTGTCGCGGTGGGTCTAACCCTCGGTAGCATTGCCGCGCTCGCATTCGATGCCCGCCCCACCGGCAGGCTTGCGGTGCTCGCCGCTTGGATCAGGCCGCCCAGCACAGGAGCGACCAAGGCCACCGGCTATATCAAGATCCGAAACATGAGCGGTGAGGCCGACCGAATCCTCGCGATCGAAAGTCCTGCGGCGGAAAGGGTGACCGTGAATGATGCGGGGCAGGGCGACCGGCACGAGCCTGAAAAGCAAAAGAGTGAGCTCCTGCGGGGGCTCGAGGTGCCAGGGCTTGCCACCGTCTTATTCCCACCGAGCGGACGTGATCTCGCGTTTCTCGGCCTCAAGGCACCCTTAAGGGAAGGGGACGAGGTTCCGGTCACCGTGACCTTCGAGCGAGGAGGCGCGCTCGAACTCTTCATCCCGGTCAGGCGTGATCCCACAGCTGACACACAGGGCCAATCCCTGAATTGATGCGCTCGCCGTGAAGCCCGCGCGCTCGGCGGCGATTGTCGAGCCTGCATTATTCTTATGCTTTGTTGATGGCAGCGCGCTTGCGGCGCCGCCCTCGCAAGATAAATCCGAGCAGCCGCAACACCAGCCAGCCCGTCACGAAGCCGACACCTCCGATAATGAACCCTTCGGAGGTTACGGGGACGGCGGGCTCGAAATCGTGGACGGTATTGTTAAGGATCTGGCTGTCGGGGCTTTCGATGAGCGTGATCAGCCGTCCGAAGCGTCCGGCTGTGTCAAAGGCAAGGCGCTGACGCTCCAGTTTGTCCAGACGCTGAACGGTCTGACTGATGCTCGCCGCCCGACGCTGGAGAAACGGGTCGGTGCTCTTCTCCAGATGCTGCAGGGCCTGAGCCTGATCGAAGCCTGAGGCTTGAGCATCGGCATCAAAATTCCTCATGACACCGCGCAGCTCATCGATGGCGCCGCCCAGGCGCTGTCGATATTGCTGTCCGAACTCGGGGAGCTGCGAGGTCACGATCCCACAAAATAGCCCAACCGCCAGCGCGAGCGTCCGTGCAAGCATCGTCTCATGTCCAGCTTTTCACCTCTCGAGAATAGTGCTCGAGGGGTTACGTTGTTCCTTGGGGGAAAGTGGGACTGACTTGCCGAAAGATACCCAATAATCGTCGGCGGAGCGACCCTTCGTGAACACTATCCGGGGATAATGGTGGTCTCGGATGTTACACCGAGGCTGGTACTTTGGTTGCAAAAATAGCACGCGCACCTGATTTCATTCTCATGACGGGATCGCTGACTTGCCACTCCTTTTTTCCGCCCCAAAAGCGGACTAGCGTCATGATGTCTGATCGGCCAGCTATGGTGGTCAAGGGAAGGTCTCCGTAATAACGGAGGCGGCTATGGAAATGATATACTTGCGAAGTCCCGCGGTTTCGGAGAAATGCAGGTTATAAACCAACCTGTGACCATATCGCGATAAAAGCGTCTTCTCCCATGCAGTTTCGGCTAAGCCTGCTGGAAGCGCGTTTGACGCAATGATAATTGTTGCCGCTCGGTTGCGGTCGTATGAGTGCTCCGATGGAGTTGTTTACGTTGTGTTCTAGGTGGACAAGAGTAGACGTCGGACTGGAGCGCTTGGGGTCGGAAATGAAGGCGTCATTGGCCGTGCTTTTGGCCTCCGGATTCTTCTCGGGCGTCCTTATTTCTCCGGCTCGGTCCAGTGAACTCAACGACCTTGCCGCACATTTCTATTCTTTTATTCCCGCGGCGCCGAAACTCAATCCCAAGAACCTGGTGCCGCCGAGCTGGATGGACGAGCGGGAGCGCGCGCGTGCCGCTTATCGCAATGGGGATTTCGGCACTGCCCTGGTGTTTCTGAAAGAGGCTTCCGATGATGGCGACCTGATCGCCACCTGGTATCTCGGCCATATGTATCGCCTAGGGCAGGGTGTGAAGGCGGATAATACAACCGCCATGAATTATTACCAGAAGGTCGCGGCCGCCTTCAATCCGGACGAAAGCGATCGCAACCTCTTGCGCGTGTGCATCGATTCCCTGGTGCAGGTCGCGAATTACTATCGCCTCGGCGATCAGCAGGCCGGCATAGAGGCCGATCCGAGCCGTGCGCTCGACATCTATAAGATTGCCGCAACCTACGGCCATCCGGCAGCGCAATACGCCTTGGGGCTCATGTATTTCAAGGGCGAGGGCGTGACGCGCAACCGAGAGCAGGCGGTGCGCTGGCTCATGCTCGCCGCCCGCAAACGCTTCGCACCGGCCGAGGCACTGCTTGGCGATATGTATTGGGATGGCGACTACGTCCGCCAGGACCGGATCCGCGCGCTCATGTGGTACATTCTGGCGCAGCAGAGCGCGCGACCCGAAGAAAATCCCGAGATTTTCGATCGTTACGATCATCTGATGAGCGAGGCGAGCGCGGCCGAGCGCGCGGATGCCGAGGGCCGTGCTCAGGATTGGGCGGCCAAGTTTCCCAAGCAGATGCAGAGCGCCTCCCCCTGAGATCGGCAGCTCCTAGAGCGTTCCGCTTTTCTTTCAGTCGCGAAACCGCGTCTCAAGGTCTTGCTTGGTCGCATTTTCTTGACGCGAACCGGTATCCACTTCGATCAAAAATGCTCTAGTCTCCCCGGAAGCAGCAAAACTGCTCTAATCGCGCAGCTCGATCCATACCGGAACATGGTCGGATGGGCGTTCCCACGCACGCACATGGCGGTCGATGCCGGCTGCCACGAGCCGGTCGGTCGCTTGTGGCGACAGCAGCAGGTGGTCGATGCGGATCCCATTGTTCTTCTGGAAGGCGCCCGCCTGGTAATCCCAGAAGCTATAATGGCCGGGCTCGGGGGCGCAGGCACGGAAGCCGTCGGTGAGCCCAAGATTGCACAGCTCCCGATAGAGCGCCCGCGACTCCGGCTGAAACAGCGCATCATTCACCCAAGCCTCGGGAAAGCGCGCATCAATCTCGGTGGGAATGATGTTGTAGTCGCCCGCCAGCACGAAGGCCTCCTCGAGGCCCATCAGTTGCTTCGTTCGAGTGATCAGCCGGCGCATCCACTCGAGCTTGTAGGTGAACTTGTCCGTACCGATGGGATTGCCGTTGGGTAGATAGAGAGAGGCCACCCGCACCGCTCCCCATGTGGTCGAGATCACGGCCTCGACATAACGGGACTGAATATCCTGCTCATTGCCGTCGAGCCGCGGCAAAACCTCGTCCATCGGGAATTTGGAGAGGATCGCAACCCCGTGAAAGCCCTTCATCCCATGCACGGCGAGATTATAGCCGAGATCCTCGACGGGACCTCGCGGGAAGGCGTGATCCTCGCATTTGATCTCCTGCAGGCAGCAGATGTCAGGCGCGGCTTCCTTCAACCATTGCAGCAGGTTGTCCAGGCGGGCCTTCACCCCATTTATGTTGTAGGTCGCAATCTTCATATGCCCCTTATTGCATGGCCTCACACGAACTGTCATCGCCGTTTGCGCGTCATTGACAGGTCGGGCGGTTGCGCTTGAACCCAGAATGCCGATATGTGCTGCGCCAAGGGTCTTTCGCCCATAACTTGGCACCAAGTCGAGATCGAACGTGACAGATAGCTCTTCCCCAGCCGCGGCCCCGCTCACCAAAAGCAGCGGCGAGGCAGCACCCGCACCTTATGAGTCGCGCCGCACTTTCGCGATCATCTCGCATCCGGATGCGGGCAAAACGACGCTGACGGAGAAGCTGCTGCTGGCCGGCGGTGCGATCCGGGCGGCCGGTGCCGTGCGGGCGCGCGGTGAGCAGCGGCGCACGCGTTCGGACTGGCTGAAAATCGAGCAGCAACGCGGCATCTCGGTATCAAGCTCGGTCATGACCTTCGAGCGGGAAGGGCTGACCTTCAATCTCTTGGACACGCCGGGCCACGAAGACTTTTCCGAGGATACCTACCGCACGCTGACCGCAGTCGATTCCGCAGTCATGGTCATCGATGCCGCCAAGGGCATCGAGAGCCAGACCCGGAAGCTGTTCGAGGTCTGCCGGTTGCGCGACATTCCGATCATCACCTTCATCAACAAGGTGGACCAGGAAGGGCGGGATGGCTTCGAGCTCCTGGACGAGATCGAGGCAACCCTGGCGCTCGATGTGTCGCCTCAGGTCTTCCCCGTGGGCATGGGCGCTGACTTTCACGGGCTTTACGACGCGGAAACGCACCGGTTCCTGACCTCGGACCAGGGCAGGGGACAAGTGCATGACCGCATCATACAGCTCACTGGCCTCGATGATCCGGCACTCGATGCCCGCGTACCGGATTATGTGACGGGGCCGTTCCGGGAAATGGTCGAGCTGGCCGCGGGCGCTTATAAGCCATTCGATGTGGAGGCTTATCGGGAAGGGCACCTGACGCCGGTCTTCTTCGGCTCCGCGCTGCGCGCCTATGGCGTCGCAGAACTTCTTTCGGCGCTTTCCCGCTTTGCGCCGCCACCACGCGCGCAGCCCGGCGAGCCACGCATGATCCTGCCCAGCGAGGATCGCGTCACCGGCTTCGTGTTCAAGGTCCAGGCCAATATGGATCCGAACCACCGCGACCGGGTGGCCTTCATGCGGTTGTGCTCGGGCACGTTCCGGCGCGGCATGAAGCTGCGCCAGGTGGCGTCAGGCAAGAGCATCGCCATCCACAGCCCGATCTTCTTCTTCGCCCAGGAGCGGGATCTCGCCGAGGATGCGCTGCCCGGCGACATTATCGGCATTCCCAATCACGGTGTGCTGAGGGTCGGGGACGCGCTGACGGAGGGTGAGGATATTCGCTTCACCGGCATCCCGAACTTCGCACCGGAAATCCTGCGGCGCATCCGTCTCGATGATCCGATGAAGTCGAAGCAGCTGCGGCGGGCGCTGGAGGATCTAGCGGAGGAGGGCGTGACCCAGATCTTCAAGCCGCTGATCGGCTCGAACTGGATTGTCGGCGTTGTGGGACAGCTGCAGCTTGATGTGCTGAAATCGCGTTGCGAGCAGGAATATAAGGTGGCCATGGGCTTCGAGGCCGCCCCGTTCGAAACCGCCCGGTGGATCGCGAGCGATGATGCCAATGAGCTCAAGCGCTTCGCCGAGTATAACCGCTCGGCCATGGCTGAAGACCGCGACGGCTTTCCCGTGTTCCTCGCCCGATCGATCTGGGACCTCAACCGCTCCATCGAGGATTGGCCCAAGATCCGCTTCACCGATACGCGCGAGCGGACATAGGCCTCCTGCATAAGGAAAGGCCTCTCCCGATCGCTCGGGAGAGGCTCTCAACGTCAAATGGCCGGTTCAGCCTGTCACTGACCCGCAATCAGCGGCGTGATGCGGCGGACGCTCACGCGACGGTTCTCCTGCTCAGGCCCATCAGTCGGGATCTTGAGATATCGCTCGCCATAGCCGACCGTCTGCAGGTTCTCGGGCTTGAGATTGTAATATTCGAGGAGCGCCTCCTTCACGGCTTCCGCGCGCTGGCGGGAGAGCTCGAGATTGGCCTCATCAGAGCCCACCGCGTCGGTGTGACCCTCGATGAGATACACCTCCTCCGGATTCTGCGCGACCATCTGCTCCATGGCTATGCCGATCGCATCGAGCTTCTCGACCTCCTCGGGACGGATGAAGGCCTCGCCGAAGCCGAAATTGATGTTGTCGAGGTCGATGGCCGGCATCAGTTCGCGCACATCGTCCTCCTGGACGATCTGCTGATAGTCGTAGCGCTGCTGGACCGGTGCGAGCGGCGGCGCCGAGAGCTGGCCATAGATGACCTCCTCCGGATATTCCGCGGCCGAGATATAGGGCTGGGGCACGAACACGACGCCCGGCTCGATATAGATCTCGGCATTTCTATCGCGATAACGCCAGCGATCGCGCTCGCGCCAACGGCGCTCACGCTCCTCGCGTAGCTCGCGGCGGAGATAGCCCCGGTCTTCCTCCAGCAATTCGCTCAGGCGGCGGCGCTCGGCGGGCGATAAGTCACCGTGCTCGATCATCCATTCGATGTCATAAGCGCGCCTGCGCAGGTCACGCTCGTCCAGCTCGTCCCGGCGGCGCGGATTATCCAGATAGCGCCGGCGTAGCTCGACGATCTCCGAGCGGTCGCGGCGCCTCTCGAAGCGGTCCGGATCAAATTCCCAGTCGTCCCGATCAACGCGCTGGCGCAGCGCCTCACGGTCACGCTCAAGCCGCTCGAGCAGGCGCGCCCGTTCACGCTCGTTCATGTCCCGGCGCTGGAGGGCATCGCGGTTTTCATCGAGACGCCGCCGCAGCGCGCGCTCATCGAGGTCTTCGGACCGGCGATTGTCTTCGATGATTTCCCGCGCCCGCTGCTCACGGTCCCGATTGAATTCGGGATTGTCCCGCTCGCGCCAGCGACGGAAGCGTTCTTCCTGCTGCTCGCGGGCGGGCCTTTGGCTGGTCTGGCCCTCGCGCTCGGGACGCTGACGATCCTCCGCGCTGGGGCGCTCCTCCCCATCCTGACCAGGCCGACCACGCCGATCGCGCCGCGTATCCTCTCCTTCTTCAGCCTGTCCAGGGCGGGTTTCGCCGTCCTGCCTCTGCCGCATGCGCTCCTGCAGCTCTTGCCGACGCTGATCCCGATCGGTCTCGCGTTGTTCCCGGCGTTGTTCGAGACGGTTGCGCAGCTCCTCCTGCCGCTCGCCGCGGGGCTGGCGCTCGCGCTGCTGCTCATCGCGCGGCTCCTCCCGCTGCTGCTCCTGAGGCTGCTGGCGCTGTTCTCGTTGCTGGCGCTGCTCTTGGCGCTGTTGCCTTTCCTCGCCCTGTTGCCGCTCCTGGCGCTCGGGTCTTTCCTGACGTTGCTGCTGTTGCTGCTGACGCTCCTGCTGGCGTTCTTGCCGCTCCTGCTGTTGCTGCTGGCGCTCCTGCTGTCGTTCTTGGCGCTGCTGCTGGCGTTCTTGTCGTTCCTGCTGTTGCTGCTCGCGTTGTTGACGCTCCTGACGCTCAGGTCTTTCCTGCCGTTGCTGCTGACGCTCCTGGCGCTCCTGCTGGCGTTCTTGCCGCTCCTGCCGCTCAGGACGTTGCTGGCGTTCCTGTCGCTCTTGCCTTTCTTGCCGCTCAGGACGTTGCTGGCGTTCCTGTCGCTCTTGCCTTTCTTGCCGCTCAGGACGTTGCTGGCGTTCCTGTCGCTCTTGCCTTTCTTGCCGCTCGGGGCGTTCCTGTCGTTCGGGCCGCTCTTGACGCTGCTCTTGACGCTCTTGACGCTGCTGTTGACGCTCTTGTCTCTCCTGACGCTCAGGTCTTTCCTGCCGCTGTTGCGGACGCTCCTCGCGCTCCTGCTGTCGTTCCTGACGTTGCTGCTGCCGCTCTTGCCTTTCCTGTTGGCGTTGTTGCTGTCGCTGCTGGCGCGGATCCTGCTGCTCTTGCTGGTCGGAGCTTTGCGAATAGACCAGCGCTGCGGGGCTGGTGCCCACAAGAAGAATGGCAGCCAGCGCCGCGATTGCATTGGTTTTCTTCATCTAGCCTCCTCCTCCCGCGCCATTGGGCAGGGATAACAATCGGATAACGTTAACGACATGACGCCCAGTCGGCCCTGAACAATCCCTGAACAGAGCACTGGTTCCGGCAAGTGAGGTCTGGCAGTAAGGAAAAATTAACCAGTCAGCCCCTTCGTTAACGATCATGGGTGGCTGAGCTTGCTGCGGCAGGATGAGAAGCCTAGCTTCCTTCGTTCGATCAAGCGAGGGCGTTTACGTGTTCCTAAAGCGCGGGATCTGCAAGCATTACAGGGATTCAGTCCTTCTCGGCATGCCCTGTCAGAAGGGGGTTCCTGTCGCGGAACAATGTGTAGCGGTGGACAGCTCCATCGAGAATCGGCCGTGCCACTCGAAGGGGGAGGGGTGTTTTCAATGTTCCCTTTATGCCGAACCCTCCGCACGAGAACTCGAAGAGCAGGCTCGTCTTCTCTATGAAGCGATGGAGCGGGCCATGAAGATCCGAGCCGCCCTTGCGAAGACCCCCAAGAGCCCCGGTGCGGCGGGCGATGTGCCTTGCCCCTTCTGTGGCAGCCGGCTGACATGGAGCCGTGACCCGCAAGGAGAGATCTCAGCGGTCTGCGTGACCGAGGGCTGTGTTTCCTTTCCATTCCCCGAGGACGAACCGGCGCCCATGCGTCGTGAGCTGATCTCAGAACAGAAACTTGCCCGGAAACCGCCGCGGTTAACCAAATAATCAACAAATGTTACCCGTCTGGTTAACGTTTCGGTAAGGTTAAGACGGCGTATAGGCCAGCTGTTGCTCGAGGAGGCCACATGGAGAGCAGCCGGTTGTTCCGCCTTACCGCGCGGCAGGGGGGTGACGCGGATTCGCGTTTAGCCAAACCAAGCGAGCGGAGGCGTGTAGGCAGCAGGAGAGGCGACCGATCACTGTCGGTTGCCGTTGTTGAATCAATTGAGGAGCTCAATCGGGTATTCGCATTGCGTACGGCAGCCTGCCTTTCGGGCAGCCTCCTGCCGGACGTTACCGATATCGATGAGGGCGATCTTAGCGCAACTCACCTAATGGCTTGCGACGGCAATGATGTCGTGGGCGCGCTACGGGTCCGCACCGTCGACAGGACGGCGATTTTGGACAGACTCGTCATTAAGCGGTCCAAATATCGCTCCATGATTGCCAGGCAATTAACCGATACCGCCATTGCGCTCTGTCGGGCCAAAGGGATCCAAACGATCGCCGGCGGCTCGGGAATGGTCGGATTTGTGGATACCGCCCGATCCGAGGCTGTGAGCGGTATCCAGGGAGGGTGGGATGACGGTGGTGACCGGCCCACGCCCGAGGGCATCGGTGGAATGCGAGTTCCGTAGAGTGTCGGGGCCGAGGCGTTCGGCTCAAACGATCGGCATCTAGAAGGGGACAATCGGATGAATGCGCCGGAGAAGGACGGCCCGCGTCTCTCTGAACTTGACGAGCCCAACCCGGTAAAAGGCTATGCACTGCAACAGCGGGGCAAAGTGGTGATGGTCCTGTGCGGGCCACGGCCAATGGGCATCGCGTATCAACGGCGGCCTCGTCCTTCCGGGTTGCGGGATACAGGTCCCTCCCGGGATGTCGAACTCGCCTGAGGGTGGAAGTACAATCGCGCGGGGAGGAACCTCTGTCCTCGGCGCTGCGATCAATGAATAAGGGGTGAGCGGCCGGCCGCGGCGGCGGAATGGCTCTGGAGAAATCCGGTCAATCCGCCGCCGCAAGGGGCGGACGGTCCATAACGACCGATCTGCCTGGATGCCGTTTACGATTGGGTAAGAATGGGTGGCATCTCAGCGCCTTGCTGGATGCGCCATCGGTATTGCACGCCCGGCGTTCAGGCTCGGTTCACAGTTTCAGGCACATCATCATCTTATTACTCGTCGGGAGCTTTTTCAGCAGGCCGGCGTTAGGTGACACATACACCGGGGAGCGCCGACCTAGTCCGCCGGCCACATCACGTGCTGGCGGAAGGAGAACGGGGCAGACAGCGAGCGTCTTCACACAGGCCCGGCGATTCCGCCTGGACCGAAGGAGATGACGATGAAGAGCTTAATGTTGGGTATTGCAGGAGCGATGGTCATCGGACTGGCCGCTACGGCGCCAAATCCGGCCTCGGCCGCCTCTCCAATCAGCACGATCACGATGGGCGATAGCATGCGGCAGTCCGCAAGCTTTGGCGCCGAACAGGTGCGTTGGCGCGGCGGCGGTGGTGGCCGCTGGGGCGGCGGCTGGCGTGGTGGCTATGGCGGCGGCTGGCGCGGCGCCCGTTGGGGCGGTGGTCCGCGTTGGGGCTGGCGTGGAGGCTGGGGACACGGACCGCGTTGGGGCTGGGGTCACCGGCACGGCTGGCGTGGCGGCTGGGGTCCCGGACCGCTCGTCGGCTTAGGGCTTGGGCTTGGATTGGGCGCGGCCGCGCTCGCCACGGCTCCAGTCTATGGCTATGGCTATGGCTACCGGACAGCGTATGTGGGTGGCGGCCTGCAGCCTTGGACGCCAGCATGGTACCGGTACTGCTCTAGCCGGTATCGCAGCTTCGATCCGAATACGGGATATTTCGTCACGTATTCCGGTCGACAGGCGTTCTGCCGCTAAGCAGGCAGTCAGTACGGAAAGCAACATCTTGGGCCGAGCGCATCGCTCGGCCCATTTTCGTTATCGGAAAAGGCCGAGCAATCCGACCGCGATCAGATAGATCGCCACCACATAGTTCAGAAGCTTCGGGAAAAGCAGGATCAGGATGCCAGCCACCAGGGCGATCAGCGGCTGGATCATCGCGGGTTCGATGGTGATGCTCATAGGCTGTTTTGCTCTCCGGGCTGTTGGAATGCGGAGCAAAGCACCATGCCTGAGTCGGAGCCATCCCGACAGCAGACAGTACACAGACAAAGCCCCGGTGGGGGGAGCACCGGGGCCTTTCTGAGATCGGTTCCGCGGGGATAGGAAGCCTGATCTCCGATCACCGGGGGCAGTGATCGTATGATGTGGTAACGCTCGGTTAACGCAATGGTTCCATGGGGCTGGTCACAGGTTCGTGACTTCATCGGGGACGTGTCTCAAGCGTCGGAGTCGGCCGTGCAACCAACCGCTGGCTCCAGCGGTTCTCGCCAAGCATGCTGCAGCAAGGAGACTGCGATGAGGGACAAACAGCAGGCCCTGCCGGCGAGCCTGTCAGAGCAAGATTTTTTGAAACTCGATGCGTATTGGCGCGCAGCCAATTACCTCTCCGTCGGACAGATCTATCTCCTGGACAATCCCCTGCTTCGCGAAGAGCTCACGCTGGCTCATATCAAGCCGCGCCTCCTCGGTCATTGGGGAACAACGCCGGGCTTGAACTTCATCTATGCCCATCTCAACCGGGTAATCCTCCGCGATGATCTCGACATGATCTTCATTTGCGGCCCAGGTCACGGGGGGCCGGCAGTGGTGGCCAATACCTATCTTGAAGGCACCTATTCCGAGATCTATCCCGAGGTCAGCGAAGACGTGGAGGGCATGCGCCGGCTGTTCCGGCAATTCTCGTTTCCCGGCGGCATACCGAGCCATGCCGCACCGGAAACACCCGGATCAATCCATGAAGGCGGCGAACTTGGCTATGCGCTGGCCCATGCATTCGGGGCAGCATTCGACAATCCCTCGCTGATCGTTGCCTGCGTGATCGGGGATGGGGAGGCGGAGACAGGGGCGCTCGCGGCATCTTGGCATTCCAACAAATTCCTCGATCCGAGAGGCGACGGCGCGGTCCTGCCGATCCTGCACCTCAATGGCTACAAGATTGCCAATCCCACCATTCTCGGACGCATGTCTGATGACGATCTCAGGCGGCTGTTCGAAGGCTATGGCTATGAGCCGTTCTTCGTTGAAGGGCACGAGCCCATGTTCATGCACAAGGTCATGGCCGCGACACTCGACAGGGTTCTCGATCGGATAAGAGCAATCCAAAGAACCGCGCGGGAGGGTTCAGCGGATCATTCCACGGGCACCCCTCGCTGGCCAATGATCGTGTTGCGCTCGCCGAAGGGCTGGACCGGCCCCAAGGTGGTCGATGGCGAGAAGGTCGAGGGGTTCTGGCGGTCCCACCAGGTGCCGCTCGCGGAACTTGCCGAAAAGCCCGCACATCTCAAGCTGCTCGAAGAATGGATGCGGAGCTATGAGCCGGAGAGCCTGTTCGATGCGACCGGCCGGCTCAAGCCGGAGCTGCGCGCCCTGGCACCGCGCGGCACCCGCCGGATGGGTGCCAATCCGCATGCCAATGGCGGGCTTCTTCGCAAGCCGCTGATCATGCCGGATTACCGGGAGCACGCGCTGCCGGTGAGCCATCCCGGCGGCACGCGCGGCGAGGCAACCCGCCAGATGGGGCATTTTCTCCGTGATGTGATCGCGCGGAATGAAGAGGCGCGCAATTTCCGGCTGGTGGGGCCGGATGAGACCACATCCAACCGCCTCGATGCCGTGTTCGAGGTGACGGACCGGGTCTGGCGCGAGCCTATCCTGCCGGAGGATCTCGGGCTTGCGCCGCAGGGCAGGGTGATGGAGGTCTTGAGCGAGCATCTCTGCCAGGGCTGGCTCGAGGGATATCTGCTCACCGGCCGCCACGGCCTGTTCTCCTGCTACGAGGCCTTCATCCATATCGTCGATTCCATGGTCAACCAGCATGCGAAATGGCTGAAGGTGACCCGCGATCTTTCCTGGCGCGCGCCAATTTCCTCGCTCAACTACCTGCTGACATCCCACGTTTGGCGGCAGGACCACAATGGGTTCAGTCATCAAGATCCGGGCTTCATCGACCATTTGGTGAACAAGAAGCCTGATATTGTGCGGGTCTATCTGCCGCCGGATGCCAATTGCCTGCTCTGGGTCACCGATCATTGCTTGAGAACGTATGACCGCATCAATGTCATCGTGGCGGGCAAGCAGCCCTCGCCGCAATGGCTCGACATCGATGCGGCTGCAGCCCATTGCGAGGCCGGAATCGGCCGCTGGTCATGGGCCGGCAATGAGCGCGACGGTGAGGTCGATGTGGTGCTTGCCTGCGCTGGCGATGTGCCGACGATGGAGACGGTCGCGGCCGCCCAGCTTCTGCGTCAGAATCTGCCTGACCTCGCGGTCCGGGTGGTCAATGTGGTCGATCTGATGGCGCTGGTTTCGCCGAAGGATCATCCCCATGGCATCTCCGATGACGCATTCTCAGCACTGTTCACCACAAACCAGCCGGTGATCTTCGCCTTTCACGGCTATCCCCAGCTCATTCACCGGCTCACCTATAAGCGGCCGAACCACGACAACTTCCATGTGCATGGCTATCAGGAGGAGGGGACCACCACGACCCCCTTCGACATGGTGGTGCTGAACAGGCTCGACCGCTTTCACTTGGCCATTTCAGCTTTGGACAGGCTTCCCGATCGCGGGGGCGCTGCAGGCCGGGCGCTGGTGCGGCGGCTGGAGGACAAGCTCGCCGAGCACCGGTCCTATATCCGCCTTCATGGCAAGGACATGCCCGAAATCGAGGAATGGGGCATTGAGGAGGTCACTCATTGACCCGGCATGGGGCGTAGCGGCAACACTTGCCGGACAAGTGTTCGCGGGCGACGCATCCACAGGCTTTGTTACACTTTGTTACCAAGTGTTACAGTTTATTAACTAAGCTACGAACAATTGTGAATACTCGACCACCGGGCCGCCACAATTGCCCGATATTCAAATAATGCGACTTCGGATTTATCATATTGATCGGGTGAGTTATGGCACGGGCGGTATTGGCGTTCGGGCGGGAGCGGAAGCATGTCATTGTAGACGTTCTGTTCTACTCGACATCCGCAGCCGTCGTCTTTGCGATTTTGACCCTGATACAAGGTGGGAGGTGAGGGCATGTTGCACAGCCGAAACATCAGAGCGTCCATGACCGGCAGATATGACGGCGAGAGTCTGGCTCCGCCCCAAGCGGCCGGTGCCGCTGATCGCCAAACAAAGCCGCGCGTTGTCACAGATCGCACCCTTTGTGGAGCGACCGAAGCTGCAGGCGGCATTGGCTCCACAAAAGACGGGGCTGCTGGACAGCCTCAGCGCGAGAGACTGCGATTTATAGCGGCCTTGTAAGATGCGGGGGGAAACGGCCCAGATTCGTCTGGGCCGTTTCTATTGGGATTGGCGTAGTTCTTTCTTCGACAGCTTGCCAATCAGCGTCTTCGGCAGTTCATCCCGGAACTCTATCGCCGACGGCAGTTCAATCTTCGAAAGCTTGGCCTGGAGGAAATCGAGAAGCTCCCTCTCGGTGAGGCTCGCCCCATCGCGTAATTTCACGAAAGCCTTCGGCGCCTCACCGCGATAGGGGTGAGGGATGCCAATGACGGTCACCTCGGCGACGGCCGGGTGTTCATGTATGGCCTCCTCGATCCGCCGCGGATAGACGTTGAAGCCCGAGGCGATGATGATGTCCTTGATGCGGTCCACCAAATAGACGAAGCCATCTTCATCTTGATGACCGACATCACCCGTCCGCAGAAATTTGCCGACGAAGACTTTCGCCGTCTCATCCGGCTGCTTCCAATATCCTTTCATCACCTGCGGGCCGGAAATACAGAGCTCGCCATTTTCTCCTGGCGGCAGCGCTTGCTTGGGATCATCGAGTGAGCGGATTTCAGCGATCGTGCCAGGGATCGGCAGACCGATCGATCCATCCCGGCTCGGCCCGTCGAAGGGATTGATATGGGTCACGGGCGAGGTCTCGCTCAAGCCATAGCCCTCGACCAGCCGGCAGCCGGACAGCGCTTCAAACGCCTTGCGGACCTCGAGGGGCAAAGGCGCGCCACCGGAGATGCAATATTTCAAACTGGCGAGGTCTGCCTTATCGAGTCCGGGATGATTGAGGAGGGCATTGAAGATGGTCGGCACCCCCGGCAGGATCGTCGCTCGGCAGCGCCGGATGAGCCGGAGCGCCTCCACGAGCTGGAAGCGCGGCATCAGGATAAGCTCGAAGCCAGAAGCGATTGCGAGATTCATCACACCAGTGAGCGCAAAGACGTGAAAGAAGGGCAGGATGCCCATGATGCGCTCGCCACCTTCTTCGACCCCGTGAAACCACAAACGCACCTGCTTCACATTTACGGTCAGATTGGCATGGGTCAGCATCACGCCTTTCGGCGTGCCGGTGGTGCCTCCCGTATATTGCAGAACGGCAATATCCTGGGTGTCGAGATCAGGCAGGGGATATGTGCGGCCGTGGCCACGCAGATCCTGCAAGCGCAGATATGTGCCGCCGTCGGGCACAGAGGCTCGCTCGCCGCGCTTGAAGGTGGTGAACAGGAGGCGTTTCACCGGCGGCAATTGGGCAGCGAAGGGACAAACGATCACGTGCTGGACGATGCCGCGATCGGCAAGCGCGCTCACTTTGTCAAAGATTGCCGCGATATCGACGGTCACCAATAGAGTGACCTCGGCATCCCTGGCCTGAAATGCAAGCTCATCGACTGTATAGAGAGGATTGAAACTGATGATCGTGGCGCCGAGCTTGAGGCCGGCATAGAAGAACGCGATGAAATAGGGGCAGTTCGGCAGCACGAGACCGAGATGGGTGCCAATGCCGACCCCGAGCTTCGAAAGGCCAGCGGCAATCTCGTCCGTCATGGCACCAAGCTCCCCATAGGTCATTGTCTGACCGAAGAAATTCGTGCAGGGCTTTGATTCGAACCGGCGAACGGATTGCTCGAAAATCTCCGGCAGCGTGGTCGGCTCCAATGGGCTGTCCCAGGCGATCTGCGGTGGATAGGCTTTCGGCCTGTGCTGGGATGTCTGAATGTCCCGGATGTCGTCGCCGGACGTCAACGAAGCCTCCCCCTTGTGGTCCTATGGTTGCTCAACGCATACTATCATGAGGACTGTATCAGAAGCAGATTACCGGCGGCTTCCATCAAGGACCAGGGCGGGGCGCAGGCATGACGAGGAAGGATAGGCGTTGCTGGGCTGAACAAAGGCCGCTTCTCTCCACGCTGAGCCTTTCGCTGGCCTTGACCATTCTGGCCGCGGTGCCTGCGGCTAAGGCCGAAGGCCGGTGTCAGAACGACCTCTCGCTCGGTGAAAATTCGGTACTGGCCTCCCGCGGCAATGACGTCGCGCAATGCGCGTTGGGGATCGCCTACGAAACCGGGAACGGCGTAAAGCGTGATCTCCGGCGCGCGGCGGAGCTCTACCAGCAGTCGGCCAAAAGCGGCAATGTGGATGCTCAATATCGCTTGGGGCGGCTCTTGGAGGTGGGCGACGAGCGCTTGCCTGCCGATCCTGCCTTCGCGGTGAGCATGTATCAGACAGCTGCGCGCTATGGGCAGATCGAAGCGCAGTATCGGCTGGGCTATGCGCTGCAGCACGGCATCGGTATCGAGAAGGATGCAGGGCAGGCGGTCATCTGGTACCGCCGGGCAGCCGAGCATGGGCTTGCGGAGGCGCAGAACAGCCTCGCGCTCATGTATCTCACGGGCAATGGCGTGCCGCGCAATTACGACGAAGCCGCAAAGCTGTTCAAGCAAGCCGCCGACCAAGGTTATGACTGGGCGCAAAACAATCTGGCGGGGCTATATGAACTCGGTTGGGGCGTGACTGCCAACCTGGATGAGGCAAAGCGCCTCTATGCGGCAGCGGCCGCCAAGGACAATCCGGGAGCCAAGCGCAATCTCGAGCGGCTGGCCGCCATTCAACAGGCCGGCCGCATGCCTTCGGGCGAAAGCGGCGAGCGTTAGGAAGATCTCACCGAAATAATCGAATTTTTACCAGCCTCATAAACGGGGCATTTACCCCATTTCCAGCACTGTCGAGCGAAGTTGGCAGCGTGTTAAGGGCTTGCTCCCGTCACACGCGGCAGTTCGCGTCGGGTAACGAACATTGAGTAACATCACGTCTGGGCAGGCTTGGCTCGCCAGCAGAGTTAAGCTGCGCGAGGCCCGGTTTCTTATTGCATTCGCAGCCTTGCTCGCCATCACCGGGGCCGTCGGCCTGAGTGGCTGCTCCAGCAGCAAGGTCGTGCAGAAGCGAGATCCCTTCGCAGGCAAGGGCAGCCCCATCTATCCAGGCAATGGGCCGCTGCCGCGGGGCGGAGGCCGTTACCATATAGGCAAGCCCTATGAGGTGGCGGGGCAGCCCTTCGTGCCGCGGGAAGATCCGAATTACGACAAGACGGGCGTTGCATCCTGGTACGGGCCGAAGTTTCACCGGCGGATGACGTCCAACGGCGAATGGTTCGACATGGACTACCTGACCGCCGCGCATCCGACATTGCCCTTGCCGAGCTATGTGAAGGTGACCAATCTCGCCAATGGCAGGTCGCTGATCGTGCGCGTGAATGATCGTGGGCCGTTCGTGGCGGACCGCGTCATCGATCTCTCCAAGCGCAGCGCTGAGCTGCTCGATGTAAAGCACAAGGGCACGGGCAAGGTGCGCGTGCAGTACATTGGTCCCGCACCGCTCAACGATAAGGGCCGCCACCTGCTCGCCATGAATGACGAGCTCAAGCGGGGCACCTCGCTCAAATACATGATCGCAGCGGTCGATGCTCGCGTGGGCGGCGGCGGAGGCAGTGCTCCCGTCATGGTCGCCGAATCGGCCCCGAGCGAGGCGCCGCGAAGTGCAGCCAATGCACCCGCACCGGTTCAGACGGCTTCGATCTCTGCCGCACCAGCTGCGAGCTCGGCCGCGCCGGTGATCACCGGGGAAGGGGCCCGACGCTATTATATCCAGGCGGCCGCGCTTTCTGATCCCAATAACGCTCAGCGGGCGCGGAGCCAGCTGTCAGGGATAGGTCCTGTCGAAGTCTCGCCGCTGAACACGGGCTCACGCACGCTGTTCCGCGTCAGGATCGGCCCGATCAGCGACCCGGGCTCGGCCGACTCGGCTCTGCAGGGGGTTATCGCGGCCGGCTATCCTGATGCGATCATCGTGCCTGCGGCGTCTTATTGAGACGTCGCACCGAAATCGTAGCCTTTCGTCAGTGAACATTTGATCCGTTAACCGCGGGTTTATTGATTTCGAGCGCTCGGCTCGTTACGTTAATTCAGCGGCGGCAGGAGCCCGAAGGGGACTGTTAAAAGTCCACCCCGGGAGAGACGTGAGGCAACGCAAAAGATGACGCCAGCGATGCGCGGTTGGCTGCTATGCTGGGTGGCAGGCATGGCCGGGCTGCTCATGACCGCAGTGGTCAGCGCAGCGCAGCCTTCGGCAACCGATTCCGAAGCGGAGGACCGCAGCGAATATGTTTCGGCGGCGCCCCATGCCATCCTGATCGATGCCGCGTCCGGCGAGACGATCTACGAAAAGGACGCCGATAGCCTGTTCGCACCTGCGAGCATGGCCAAGCTCATGACCGCGATCCTTGCCTTTGATGCGCTGAAAAACAAGAACATCACCCCGGAGCAGGAATTTCCGATCTCGGTCAATGCCTGGCGGAAGGGTGGGGCACCTTCCGGCAGCTCCACGATGTACGCGGAGGTGAATTCGAGCATTTCGGTTCACAATCTGTTGATGGGGGCGCTGACCATCTCCGGCAATGACGCCTGCATAGCCCTGGCCGAGGGGATCGCCGGTTCGGAAGAGGCCTTCGCCACCCAGATGACGGAGCGGGCGCGCGCACTCGGTCTCAACCGATCGGTCTTCACCAATGCCACTGGGCTTCCTGATCCGCAGATGAGAACAACGGCGCGCGAGCTTGCCGAGATGGCGCGCTACATAATCAGGACCTATCCGGAGGAGTATCGGACATATTTCGGCAGGCCAGAATTCACCTGGAACAAGATCAGGCAGCATAACCGCAATCCGTTGCTCGGGGTGGTGCCAGGGGTCGATGGCCTCAAGACTGGACACACAAAGGAGGCCGGCTTTGGCCTCGTCGCTTCTGCCGAGCGCAACGGACGCCGCCTCATTCTGGTGGTGGCGGGCTTGAAGACAGCACGGGACCGCGAAGCCGAGGCCAGTAAGCTTCTGGCCTGGGGCTTTGGTCATTACAAGACCTGGACCCTTTTCCAGAGCGAGGAGGCGGTCGGCAAGGCGCGCGTCTGGGGGGGAGATCGCAGCTGGGTGAGCCTGGTGGCGCATGAGCCCATCCGCCTGATGCTCACCAATAATGAGCGCGCGCGCACGACCGCTCAGATCGTCTATAAGGGGCCACTCTACGCGCCGGTCAACGTGGGTGACGAGATCGGCATCATCCGCTTCAGCCTTGATGGCAAGCTCTTGGTCCAGGTGCCGCTCTATGCCGGAAATGAGGTCTTGCCGGCCGAGGGCATGCTTCGCCGCGCCGTCGATACGCTGAGCCTCATGGTCTTCGGCAGCTGAGACCGGCGAGCAAAGGTTGATGGGACAACAGCGGTTCATCACCTTCGAAGGCGGGGAGGGCACGGGCAAGTCCACCCAGGCCCGGCTGCTGGCCGACCGGTTGGCCCGCGACACGGGCCGTGAAGTGCTGCTCACTCGCGAGCCGGGCGGTACGGACGGAGCCGAGGCGATCCGCGCATTGCTGGTCAATGGCAGCACCGACCGTTGGTCGGCAACGGCGGAAGCGCTGCTCAATTACGCGGCCCGTGATGATCATTTGCGGCGGGTGATCCGGCCGGCCCTCGAACGGGGCGCCTTTGTCGTCTGCGACCGGTTTGCTGATTCCACCCGCGCCTATCAGGGCGCGGGCGGTGGTGTTGATCCGGCCCTGCTCGACAGTTTGGAGACGATCATCATCGGTGAGACTTGGCCGGGTCTCACCCTGGTGCTCGATATCGAGCCGACGATCGGCCTTGCCCGAGCGGCCTCCCGCCGGTCCGGCGAGGGACGGTTCGAGGCCAAAGATCTTTCCTATCACAATGCGCTGCGCCAAACGTTTCTCGAGCGGGCAAGGGCCGAGCCTCAGCGCTGCGTGGTGATCAATGCCGAGGATGCGATCGAGGTGGTGGCCGAGCGCATCTGGCAAGTGGTTGCGTCACGAGGACTCGCCTGATACGCCCGCCCTCATGAGCGATGATCTGGCACAAGGTACCGAGGACCGGCTGCATCCGCGGCAACGCGCCGTGCTCATCGGGCATGATCGCACCGAGCGCCGGCTGCTCGATGCCTACCGCTCGGGCAAGCTCCATCACGGCTGGATCCTGAGTGGCCCGCGCGGCATCGGCAAGGCAACACTTGCCTATCGGTTCGCCCGCTTTCTGCTGCGCTATCCCGAGCCGCGGATGATCGGCGAGCATTGCGAGACCTGCGCGATCGAGCCCAATGATCCCGTCTTCCATCGGGTGGCAGCGCAGGGCCATGCCGATCTCATCACCATTGCCCGTGTGTGGGATACGCGCAGCAAGCGCCTCAAGGCGGAGATCGGGGTTGATGAGGCGCGCCAGGCAAGCCATTTCCTCGCTCGTACAGCAGGCGAGGGCGGCTGGCGGGTGGTGATCGTCGATGCGGCCGATGAACTCACCACGAACGCTGCCAATGCGCTGCTCAAAAGCCTGGAGGAGCCGCCGCCGCGCACGGTGTTCCTGCTGGTGAGCCATGCTTCGGGCCGGCTGCTGTCGACCATTCGCTCCCGCTGCCTCAGGCTTGATATGGGACCGCTCAGCGAGGCTGAAATGGAGAGGGTGCTCGACACGGTTCTCGAGCCCGGTTCAGGCGCGGCGGCCGAGCAACGGGCGCTCGCCATCGCATTGGCCGAGGGGAGCCCGGGCCGGGCACTGCAACTGCTGCAGGGCGGCGGGCTCAAGCTGTTCAAGGATTTTTCGGCACTTGTTGAGCAGGTGCCGGGGCTCGACTATGCGCGCGTTTTCGATTTCGCAGACCGCCTGCGTGGCGCACAGGCGCTTGACGACTACCGGCTGTTCACCGACCTGATGGAGCAGTGGCTGTCGCGCCGCATTCGTGAAGCCGCCCGCGGACTTAACGACTGGAACGGCCGCATGGCGCCGCACCGATTGGGACGATGGAGCGACATCCATCAATCAATCGTCCATTCCATCGGGCGCGCAAATGCCCTAAACCTCGATCGCCGCGAGGTGATCATCCAGGCCTTGCGCCTGATCGACACTGCCGCCGGCGCCTGACTGCCGAGGAAACAAAAAGCCGATGTCCGAGAAGCACTTCTATATCACCACGGCCATTTCCTACCCCAATGGCGCACCGCATATCGGGCATGCCTATGAGGCGCTGGTCACCGACGCGCTCGCCCGTTTCAAGCGGCTGGACGGCTATAACGTGTTCTTCCTGACCGGCACCGACGAACATGGCATCAAAATGCTGCAGACCGCGGGCAGGGAAGGGCTTACCGCGCGTGAGCTCGCAGACCGCAACACCCCCCTCTTCCAGAAGATGGTGGCGGCGCTCAACTGCTCGAATGACGATTTCATCCGGACCACCGAACAGCGTCATTACGCGTCCTGCCAGGAGATCTGGCGGCGCATGGAGGCGAATGGCGATATCTATCTGTCCAGCTATTCCGGCTGGTACTCGGTGCGCGATGAAGCCTATTACGATGAAAGCGAATTGAGCGAAGGCCCTGATGGGCAACGGCTTTCCCCGCAAGGGACACCGGTCGAGTGGGTGGAGGAGGAGAGCTATTTCTTCAGGCTTTCCGCCTATCAGGACCGGCTGCTTGCCCATTACGAGGCCAATCCGCAATTCATCGGGCCGGAGACTCGGCGCAACGAGGTGATCAGCTTCGTCAAGGGCGGTTTGCGCGATCTGTCGATTTCGCGCACCACGTTCGACTGGGGCGTTCCGGTTCCGGATAATCCGAAGCACGTGATGTATGTTTGGGTCGATGCGCTCACAAATTACATCACCGGCGTTGGGTTTCCCCACGAGCAATCCGATCAGTTCAAGCAGTTCTGGCCGGCGGATGTGCACGTGATCGGCAAGGATATCGTGCGTTTCCACGCGATCTATTGGCCGGCCTTCCTGATGTCAGCCGGCATTCCCTTGCCCAAGCGCATCTTCGGTCATGGCTTCCTGTTCAACAGGGGCGAGAAGATGTCGAAGTCGGTGGGCAATGTCATCGACCCGCAGGCGCTGATCGACCATTACGGGCTCGACCCGGTGCGCTATTTCTTCATGCGCGAGGTGCCATTCGGCCAGGATGGCAATTACAGCCATGATGCGATCGTCAACCGGATCAATGCGGATCTCGCGAATGATCTTGGCAATCTCGCCCAGCGCTCGCTGTCGATGATCGCCAAGAATTGCGAAGGCCGGGTGCCACAGCGCGGCGCACTATCAGCCGATGATCAGGCGATGCTCGATGAAAGTGGGCGGCTGCTTCAGGAAATCCGACCCCATATGGATGAGCAGGCGGTCCATAAGGCCCTCGATGCGATCTGGCGGGTCGTGGCGGAGGCCAACCGCTATTTCGCCCGGCAGGAGCCCTGGGCCTTGCGCAAGAGTGATCCTGAGCGGATGGGGACAGTGCTCTATGTGACGGCGGAGCTGTTGCGCCGGATCGGCATCCTCATTCAGCCCTTCATGCCCGATTCTGCGGCGAAGCTTCTGGACTTGCTCGGCGTGCCGCCCAATACACGCGGATTTGCCGATTTCGAGGCGCCGCTTGCGGCCGGCACGGCGCTGCCGCCACCGCAGGGACTGTTCCCGCGCTATGTGGAGAAGGAAGAGGACGGCAAGGGCGCGCAATGACCATCTCCGTATCCGGCGTCGTCGATAGCCATTGCCATCTCGATTTCCCGGAATTTGCCGAGCTTCACGCCGTGGTGGCGCGCGCCCGCGATGCGGGCGTCGCCAAGATGGTGACGATCTCGACACGGGTGCGGCAGTTCGACAAAATCAAAGCCATTGCAGAAAGTTACGACGATATCTTTTGCACGGTCGGCACCCATCCGCACAATGCTGATGAGGAGGTGGACATCAGCGTCGAGACGCTCGTGGCCCTATCCCGGCATCCGAAGGTGATCGGCATCGGCGAGGCCGGGCTCGACTATCACTATGATTATGCCAAGCGCGAGAACCAGCTCGCGGGCTTTCGCACCCATATCGAGGCAGCGCGGCGAACAGGCCTGCCACTGGTGATCCATAGCCGCTCGGCGGAGGACGACACGGCCAGGGTGATCGAGGAGGAAATGGGGAAGGGGGCTTTCACGCCCCTCCTCCACTGCTTTTCCTCCGAGGGGCGGCTTGCCGAGCGCGGGCTCGCCCTCGGCGCCTATGTCTCCTTTTCCGGCATCATCTCGTTCAAGACGGCGCAGGCTTTGCGCGATGTGGCAGCCTTCGTCCCGATGGATCGGCTGCTGGTCGAGACGGATGCGCCATATCTGGCGCCGGTGCCGATGCGCGGCAAGGTCAACGAGCCCGCCTTTGTCGTGCACACGCTGAAAGTTCTCGCCGAGGTCAAAGGCGTTGCCGTGCAGGAGATGGCTGACATCACAACAGCGAATTTCCACCGCCTGTTCGCGAAGGTGCCGCGCTCATGACCACCGCATCACCTGAACCTGTCCGCGGCACCGTGACGATTCTCGGCTGTGGCTCATCAGCCGGTGTGCCGCGTATCGGCAATCATTGGGGGGCTTGTGATCCCAAGAACCCGAAGAACCGCCGCAGGCGCTGCTCGATCCTGATAGAGCGCGAAGGCGAGGGCGGCGTGACCCGTGTGCTGGTGGATACGACACCCGATGTGCGCGAGCAGCTTCTCTCGGCCGATGTCGGGCTGCTCGACGGGGTCATCTTTACCCATGAGCATGCGGATCACTGCCACGGGATCGATGAATTGCGCGCGGTCGCCATCAATGCCCGGCGGCGCGTGCCGGTCTGGGCCGATGATCGCACCATGCGTGAACTTCTGCACCGGTTCGGCTATTGCTTCGAAACACCGGCGGGATCGAGCTATCCGCCGATCTTGCAAGGGCATCGGCTGGTTGCCGGAGCGCCCGTCACCATTGATGGCGCCGGTGGGCCGATTGAGGTGCTGGCCTTCGAGCTCGTCCATGGGGATATCATCGCCCTGGGCCTGCGCATTGGCGGCCTCGCCTATACGCCCGATGTGAGCGCCATTCCCGAGGCGGCGCTGCCGGCGCTCGCCAATCTCGATACCTGGGTGATCGATGCGCTGCGGCCGGCGCCGCACCCGACCCATTTCCACGTGGAGGAAGCGCTGGCCTGGGTCAAGCGGATGCGGCCACGCCATGCGGTGCTCACGAATATGCATATCGACCTCGATTACGAGGCGCTGCGCCAGAGCCTTCCGGATGACATCGAGCCGGCATATGACGGCATGCGGCTGCCGGTGACGTTTCAGGGGCTGTCTTAGTTTCCATAATATAAATTATGCGACTTGCCGATGCCGGAGGGCCACATGACGGATGAGACATCGCCAGACGGTCCTGCCGCTGCCCACGACAATGGGCCGCTGGGTGATCCCCGCTCGGTCGATACTCTGCTGGCGATCATGAGAGCCCTACGCGATCCCGATACGGGCTGCCCCTGGGATCTCCAGCAGAGCTTTGCGACGATCGCGCCTTATACGATCGAGGAAGCCTATGAAGTCGCGGATGCCATCGCGCGCGGCAGCATGCATGATCTCCGCGACGAGCTCGGCGACCTGCAACTGCAAGTGGCCTATCACGCACAACTTGCCGCGGAGGCCGGCAGCTTCACCTTCGCGGATGTGATCGAGGCCATCACCACCAAGATGATCCGCCGGCATCCGCATGTGTTTGGCGATGCGGCGGCGCGTGCGGCTGGCGTCCAGCCTGGCTTCTGGGAGGCAATCAAGGCGCAGGAGCGGGCCGCGAAGTCCGGGGCGTCCGAGGAACGAACGCTCGAGCGGGCAGGCGAGCTTGATGCGGAGCCAGTCGTTGATGATGGCAAGGCCCCTAGCCTGCTCGATGACGTGCCCATGGCCCTGCCTGCGCTCAGCCGCGCGGTGAAGCTGCAGGCGCGCGCCGCACGGGTCGGGTTCGACTGGCCGTCGCTGACGCCCGTATTCGACAAGGCCGCAGAGGAGCTGGGCGAGCTCAAGGAAGCGATTGGCCGTGGCGATCCTGCCGATATGGCCGAGGAACTCGGCGATCTCCTCTTTGTGATCGCCAATGTCGCGCGGCATCTCAAGGTTGACCCGGAGGAGGCGCTTCGATCGGCAAACGCGAAATTTACGCGTCGTTTCAACTATATAGAGGATAAACTTGAAGCCATGGGCCAGTCGCCTGAGGCTGCTGGCCTCGAAGGTATGGACGCCCTGTGGGATGAGGCCAAGGCGAAGGGCCTATAGACCACAGAGCGAGGGCTATTCTGCCGCTGGCCGCAGCACAGCATCCTGATAGCGGGCGCGCACCAGCCCTGCCTTTTCGACCGGGACACGCACGGTGACCGCCACGGAGCCATCCTCCAGATCATCGCGCGAGAGCACCTCACCGGTCTCATAGAGCCAGGCAAGCCTTGCCCCCTCGCCTGCGCCAAGCCTGAGTTCGAGAATATCGGCGGTGCTGGCAAGGCGGGCTTCGATGAGATTGAGGAGGTCCGGGAGGCCGTCACCGGTCAGAGCCGAGACCATGGCCACATCATCGCGGCGGGCAGCCTGATTGGCGAGCGCCGAACGGTCTGCATCATCCAGCCGGTCGATCTTGTTCCAGACCTCGATGATGCTGTCCGAGCGCTCCTCGTCAATGCCAAGCGCGCTCAGCACATGAAGCACGTCAGCGGCCTGGGCGTCGCTTTCCGCATGGCTGATATCCCGCACATGCAGGATAAGGGTTGCTTCCAGCACCTCTTCCAGGGTTGCGCGGAAGGCCGCGACGAGATCCGTCGGGAGTTCCGAGATGAAGCCGACCGTATCGGAGAGAATGACCGTGCGGCCATGGGGTAGGTTCAGGCGGCGCATGGTGGGGTCGAGGGTCGCAAACAGCATGTCTTCCGCGAGCACCCTCGCCCGTGTCAGGCGATTGAACAGCGTCGACTTGCCCGCGTTGGTATAGCCCACCAAGGCCACGACGGGGTAAGGCACCCTGCGGCGGTTCTGACGGTGCAGCTCGCGCCGCGCTTTGACCTTCTCGAGCTCGGCCTTGATCTTGGTGATGCGCTCCTGGATGACGCGCCGGTCTGCCTCGATCTGGGTTTCGCCGGGGCCGCCGAGAAAACCGAAGCCGCCGCGTTGCCGCTCAAGATGGGTCCAGGAGCGGACCAGCCGGCTCTTCTGATAGGTGAGGTGAGCAAGCTCGACCTGCAGCCGCCCTTCCCGCGTTCGGGCACGGCGGCCGAAGATCTCCAGAATGAGGCCGGTACGGTCGAGCACCTTGGCCGCCCAGGCGCGTTCGAGATTGCGCTGCTGAACCGGCGTCAAGGCGGCATTGACCACGACCAGCTCGACTTCGCGCGCCTTGACCGCCTCACCGATCTCGGCCACCTTGCCGCCGCCGATCAGGGTTGCGGGCACGACTTTCGACAATGTGACACTGGTGGCGCCGACAATTTCCAGATCGATGGCAGCGGCCAAGCCGCAGGCTTCCTCGAAACGTTCCGTTTCGTCGCGCAAACCGCTGGCGCTGCTGGACAGCTCCCCTGCCCTGTGCCTGAAGCCGACATGCACCACATAGGCCCGTGTGGCCTCGGGTGTTTCGATCTGGAAGGAGACGGGCTCACCGCGCCCGTCTCCGCCATGTCTTCGTCCGCCTCTAGTCGTCACTACCGCCGTTGCCTTCCTCGTACAGTTTAATCGGCGCGCTCGGCATAATGGTCGAAATCGCATGCTTGTACACGAGCTGAGACTGGTCGTCCCGGCGCAGCAGCACACAGAAATTATCAAACCACACGATCTTTCCTTGCAGCTTAACGCCATTCACTAGAAAGATCGTGAGCGGAATATGTTCCTTCCGAACCTTGTTGAGGAAAACGTCTTGCAGGTTTTGCTGCTTTTCTGATGCCATTGTCGTTCCCGCGTAATGTTGAAGACGATGCCGCACACACACACGTCGTGCTCGTCCTTTTCGACGCCTAAACAAAAAGGCTGTCGGCATTGGGGCAAAAGCCCGAATGAGGCTAACATAAATAGATGAGCGCCACGATCCGCAACAGAGCACACTGCCGCAGCATCGGGCATTCCGCCTCAAAAATACTCGAGGCTCACCCGGAAGAGGTGCTCGACATCGCGCACTAGGCCAGCCATGGCGAAAATGACGATACGGTCGCGCGGCCTGATCTCGGTGGCGCCATTGGGGATGAACACCTTGCCATTACGCACGATGGCGCCGATTCGCACGCCATCCGGCAACCCGGCGTCGCGGACCGCCTTGCCAACCACTGGCGAGGTCTCGAGCGCTTCGGCTTCGAGAATCTCGCCATCCCCGCTTTGAATCGGGTGCACTCCGCGAATGCGGCCGCGCCGTACATGGCGGAGAATGCTCGAGACCGTGACCGCGCGCGGGCTGATATAGGTGTCGATGCCCAGCGTCCCGAGGATCGGATTGAAATCGGCGCTGGAGACCAGACAGAAGCTCTGCTCGGCCCCCTCGTTCTTGGCCAGCACCGCCGAGAGGATGTTCACCTTGTCATCATTGGTGAGCGCAACGAAGGCATCCGCATCCTGGGCACCGGCTTCCAGCAGCAATTCCTGCTCGAGCGAATTGCCATAGAGGACCATGGTGCGCTTGAGATCCTCGGCGATGAAATCGGCGCGTGAGCGGTCCTTCTCGATGATCTTGACGTGGACGGAACGGCCATAGCGCTCTTCGAGCTTGCGCGCGACGTACAGTCCGATATTGCCACCGCCGGCAATGACGACGCGGCGCGCCGGCTTTTCTTCATGGCCAAACAGCCCAAGGACCCGTTCAGACTGAGTCCGGTCGGCAATGACATAGACATCATCCCCCACAAGCATCTGGTCGGCCCCATGCGGCACGAACAGCTTGCCGTTGCGGACGATGCCGACAACAGTCGCCTGCAGATCGGGGAAGAGCTCGGTCAGCTGCTTGAGCGGCGTGTCGACCACCGGACAATTGTCGTTGAGGCGAATGGCGAGCGCGATGACAAGCTCGTCGACGAAATGGACCGCCTCGAAGGCGCCGGGCAGGGCGAGCCGGCGCAGGACCATCTCGCCTACCGCCGTCTCGGGCGAGATGATGACGTCGATGGGGAGATTTTCACGGGAATAGAGGTTGCGCCATTGCGGGTCGAGATAGGCCTGAGCCCTCACCCGCGCGATCTTGGTGGGGATATCGAACAAGGAATGGGCAATCTGACACGCCATCATGTTCACCTCATCGGTGAAGGTGACGGCGATGATCATGTCGGCATCCCGAGCCCCTGCCCGCTCCAGCGTATCGGGATGCGAGCCATGGCCTACAATGCCTTGGACATCCAGATTGTCGGTGACTGCCTGGATGAGACCTGGAGAATGGTCAATGATGGTAACGTCGTTATCTTCATTGGCCAAGCGCTCGGCAATGCCGCGACCGACCTGCCCGGCGCCGCAAATTAGGATTTTCATGTAGGGAATGTGTCCTGTTCGAGCATGATCGACAAGCCTCGCGTCTCGCGATCATGCTCCACTGCGGCTTGGGGCCAGAACGGCCTCGGGCGGGCGAGTGGGACCCGCCCGCTCCGCTCTATCAATGCAACTCGAGCGTCTTCTCGCCCACGCCGAGAAGCTTGAGCTTGCGGTGCAGCGCCGAGCGCTCCATGCCGACAAAGGTTGCCGTCTTGGAGATATTGCCGCCGAATCGCGCGATCTGGGCTGCAAGATATTCCCGCTCGAAAATCTCACGCGCCTCCCTCAGCGGCAGCGACATGAGCTGCTCGGCGCCGTTGCCATTGGCCAAGGGCGGCATCACGCCCCCGAGCTCGGATGGCAACATGGAGGCGTTGATCTCCGTGCCCGGCTCGCCGCCGGCGAGGATCATGAGCCGCTCCACATTGTTGCGGAGCTGGCGCACGTTGCCAGGCCAGTCCAGGGTCTGCAGGATCGCGAGCGCATCCTCCGCGATCTCGCGCAGCGGCTGTCCCGAGATTGCGGAATATTGACGGGAAAAGCTATGGACCAGCGCCGGAATATCATCGCGCCGCTCGCCAAGCGAGGGCACCCGGATAGGCACCACGTTCAGCCGGTGATAGAGATCCTCGCGGAACAGGCCCTGCTCGATCAGCCGCGGCAAGTCGCGGGAGGTCGATGACACGACGCGCACATCCACCCTCACCCGCTTCGAGCCGTTCACCCGCTGGAAGCTCTGATCGACCAGGACGCGCAGGATCTTGCCCTGGGTCTCGATCGGCATGTCCGCCACCTCGTCAATGAACAAGGTGCCGCCATGGGCCTCCTCCAGCGCACCCACCCGGGCGAGGGTGCCATCGGGATTTTCCACCCCGAACAGCTCTTCCTCCATGCGTTCGGGCGCCATGGTCGCGGCCGGCAGGATCACAAATGGTCCATTTGCACGATGGGACCAGGCATGCAGCACGCGCGCGGTCAGCTCCTTGCCTGATCCAAGGGGGCCTGAGATCATCACGCGGCTGTTGGTGGGCGCCACCTTCTTCACGAGCTGGCGCAGCTGCCGCATGACGCCGGACTCGCCGATCAGCTCGGCCAAGGCCCCTGCCCGCTCCTTCAACTCTTCGTTCTCGCGGCGCAAACGGCTCGCCTCGAGCGCCCGGCCGACAACCAGAATGAGCCGGTCGGCCTTGAAAGGCTTCTCGATATATTCGTAGGCCCCGCGTTTGATTGCGGAAACCGCCGTTTCGATATTGCCGTGCCCCGAAATGATCACGACCGGCAGGTCGGGATGGTTCTTCTTGATCACGTTCAGAAGATCAAGCCCATCCAGTTTCGAGCCCTGCAGCCAGATATCCAGGATGATCAGCGATGGTCGCCGATCCTGGATCGCTGCCAATGCACTGTCGCTGTCATGCGCGAGACGTGCCTCATACCCTTCATCTTCCAGAATGCCGGCAATTAGATTCCGAATGTCGGCCTCATCATCCACGACGAGAATATCCGAAGCCATCTATTGGTCCCTCTCGTTCTCGGTTTCTCGATTGACCGCCCCTGTCACGCTCTTCTCTCTCCACTCGATGGCCTCGGCTGGCGAGGCTTCAAGCAGCGCCGTCTGCGGATCTGTCGCGACTGGCATCTGCTCCTGTTCATTCAACGGCACGGCTAATGGCACGATCTGCGGGTCGTATGTGTGTGCTTCCGCCTGCAGTTCTGCTGTGACGGCTGATGTGGCTCCCTGCGCGGGCAGGATGAGCTTCACCAATGCGCCGCCGTCGTAATCGGCGGGAGCATCGGACAGGGTGATCTGTCCGCCATGCTCTTCCATGATGCGTTTGACGATGGCAAGGCCGAGACCCGTACCCTTCTGCCGTGTGGTCATGTAAGGCTCAAGCAGCCGCTGCCGGTTATCCTTGGGCAGCCCGATGCCGTTATCCGCGACCCCAATGACCACATGATCGCCCTCGCGCCCGAGCCTCACGTCGATGCGGCCACGATGGCGCGGGTCTTTCTGCAGCCTGGCCTCGACCGCCTCGCGCGCATTCTTGACGAGATTGGTGATCGCCTGGGTGATCAGGCGCCTGTCAAAGCCGACCAGCAGCGGCTCGTCGGGAACAATGACATCGATATCGATGTCGCTGCTCGATACCCGCTGCAGGACCATGGCCTCCTTGACGGCCGTGGCAAGATCGGCGGTCTCGAGCTCCGCCTTCGGCATGCGCGCAAAGGCCGAGAATTCATCGATCATGCGGCCGATATCACCAACCTGGCGGATGATGGTCTCGGTGCATTGCTCGAAGACCTGGGGATCGGTTCTGATCTCCTTGGCATATTTCCGGCGCAGGCGTTCGGCCGAGAGCTGGATGGGCGTCAGCGGATTCTTGATCTCATGGGCGATGCGGCGGGCAATATCGGACCAGGCGGTATTGCGCTGGGCAGAGACCAGTTCTGTCACATCGTCGATCGTCACCACATAGCCCTGCTCGTCCTCGCGGGCGCGCTCCGTGGTGATGCGGACGAACAGATTGCGCTCTTCCCCATCCACACGGGTGTTGATGTGCCCTTCGGCTGAGCCCGAGCGCTTCTTCAAGGCTTTTCTGAACAGCTCGTCGAGCTCGGGCAACGCATCGGTGACTAGGGTTCCGGTCAGCTCGTCTTCGCTCTTATGGAGAAGGCTCTGGGCCGCGCTATTGGCGAGGGTGATGTAGCCGGTCCGATCAACCCCGAGCACGCCGGCGCTGATGCCGGAGAGCACGGCTTCAGTGAAGCGTCGCCGCAGATCAAGCTGCACATTCGCATTGATCAGTTCGCCATGCTGCGACTTGAGCTGACGCGTCATGCGATTGAAGGTGCGCCCGAGCGTTGCGAGATCGCCCTCCGAGCGCTTGACCGGAACCTTCACATCGAGCTCGCCCAATGACACGCGCCGCGCCGCATCCACCAGCCGCACGATGGGCTCGACGAGCCTGTCAGAGAGCCACAGGCCCAGCCATACCGCGGCCAAAAGGAAGATGAAGGAGACGCCGATATACATGAGCGCGAAGGTCACCTGCACACCGGTGCGCTGGTTCTGCATCGCCTCGTAGGCGATGACCCCTTCGCGGGTGCGCTGCAAATGCTCGATGACCTTGGGGTTCACCAGTCGCAGCACGTAGAGATAGGAATTGTTGAAGCCATCGAGCTTGAGAAGCGCACGAATGACATTGCTGCGGCCGGGACCATCCACCACCAGATCACCTTGCGCGGCCTTCGACAGCTCCATCTCCGTCGGCGGCTGGAACTGGATCTGATCATTGATGGTGACGCTTGATTCGATGCGCCGGCGATCGCTGTCGATGACATAGGCAGCCGCGAGCCCGCGAATGGCCACATGGGTCGCCAGCCGGCGCGTGAACTGCTCCCGATCGCTGTCGAACTCGGCACGCCTGCGGCTGAGGTCGGAGGCGATCGCGGCCACATCGCCCCTGATCACCTCGCCATGTTCGGCAATATAGGTCTCGGCCACGTTCACGGCCGTATCGACGATCTGGCGCGTGCGGTCGGAGAACCAGGTATCGAGCCCCCGATTGAGGGTGACGGTCGCAAACAGGGCCACGATGATCGCCGGCAGGGCGGCGATGATCGAGAACAGCGAGACGATGCGGATATGAAGGCTCGCCCCGGCGATCCCCTGCCGGCGCGCCTGCCAGAGCACATAGGCCTGCCAAGCGATCATGCCAGCCATGGTGCCGACCAGCAGGAGGTTCACCCCCAGCAGTGTGACAATGAGGTCCGGCGTGGGCTCGAGCGGCGTCAGCCCGGTGAGTATGGAATAGGTGACAAGACCGGTGATGATCGAGGTGACCACCAGGAAGATGCCCAGCTTGGCTGGGATCCGGCGCTGGTTAGGCGCTGCCTCGATCTTGACCTGACGACGCGGTGAATCCGCAGCAGGCAGTCTCGCTGTTTCGACCCCGACGACCATGAACCTCGCTCTGATTGCGAGGGTGCAAAGCGCACGTTCCGCGCATGCTCGGAGGCACGAGTAACTTACGGCGCCAACGTATGACGCTGCTCAGTGCCCTGCCGATTTGCCCCTGTTCCCGCAGTTTTGAATCGGCCCCGTCCCCAAGGCAAGGTCATAGACGATTCTGTTGCGAAAATCCAACAGTATTGTTGCGCTCATGCCACAGAAGCGTGAGCAGGGGGCGCGCGTTGCGCGCTGTTGCGGCTCGCCTCAGCGCTGGGGCAAGGGGGACCTCACCACGGTGATCCCGTAGTCCCTGATCTTCTTGCGCAGGGTGTTGCGGTTGATGCCGAGCAGTTCGGCGGCGCGGATCTGATTGCCATTGGTCGCGGCAAGTGAGGCGCTGATCAAAGGCGGCTCGACCTCCGCCAGGAAGCGATTATAGAGGCCGGGCGGCGGTGAGCCGTTGCGATAGCGTGCGAAATATTCCGATAGATGATTTTCGACATATTCGGACAGGCTCTGGGCCTCGCGGACGGGGGATGGCCCTTGCGGCTCCTCCACATCGGCCAGTTCCTGCTCGATCATGCGCGCGGTGATCGCTTCATCCACATAGATCGCGCTTATTCGCCGTACGAGGTTCTCAAGCTCGCGAATATTGCCCGGCCAGCGATAGGCCTTCAGCCGCTCCATGGCTTCGGGTTCGATCTGCTTCGCCGGCAAGCCCTGCTGTTCGGCAAGGCCGAGGAAGTGGTGAACGAGGTCGGGGATATCCTCCAGCCGCTCGCGCAAGGGCGGCAGGCGCAAGGGCACCACATTCAGGCGGAAATAGAGATCCTCGCGGAACAGACCTTGCGCGATCTGAGCCTTGAGGTCGCGGTGAGTGGCGGCGATAATGCGGATGTTCACCTTGATCGGATGGGTGCCACCGACGGTCGTGAACTCGCCCTGCTGCAGGACGCGCAGCAGCCGCGTCTGCGCCTCCATGGGCATGTCGCCGATCTCGTCGAGGAACAGCGTACCGCCCTGAGCCTGCTCGAACCGGCCGGCATAACGGGTCAGCGCGCCGGTGAATGACCCCTTCTCATGGCCAAACAGCTCGGATTCGATGAGCTCGCGCGGAATTGCCGCCATATTCACCGCAACGAAAGGGCCTTTGCGCCTGCGGCCGTAATCGTGCAGCGCCCGGGCGACCAGCTCCTTGCCCGTGCCGGATTCGCCCATGATCATGACGGTGAGATCGGTCTGGGTGAGACGGGCGATGATCCGGTAGATCTCCTGCATCGCCTGGGAGCGGCCGATGATCGGCAGCTTCTCCTCGCTCAGGACAGCGTCGGTCTGCGCCGGCTTGCGCTTGCTCTGGTCAAGCGCTCGGGCGGTCACCGCCAGAAGCTCGTTCAGGTCAAAGGGCTTGGGCAGGTATTCATAGGCGCCCCGCTCAGCCGCCGTGATCGCGGTCATGATGGTGTTCTTGGCGCTCATGAGAATGACCGGCAGATCGGGCCTGTGGCGCTTCACCCGGACCAGCATGTCGAAGGCATTGCCATCGGGCAGCATCACATCGGAGATGACGAGATCGCCCTGACCCTCCGCCGTCCATTTCCACAGCGTGCCGATATTGCCGGTCGAGCGCACGATATAGCCGGCGCGCCCCAGGGCCTGGTTCAGCACAGTCCGGATCGCGGTGTCATCATCAGCAAGCAGAATGGTCTTGGCGGGCATTACGCCTCAGCCCTCCTCGCGGCGCGGTTGATGGTGCATGGGCATAAGAATGCGGAAGGTGGTGCGTCCATCCTGGGAGGTGCATTCGACGATGCCGCCATGGTCGCGGATGATCTTGGCGACGAGGGCGAGGCCGAGGCCCTTGCCAGACGGCTTGGTGGTGACGAACGGGTCGAAGAGATGCGGCATCAGCTCTTCCGGGATGCCCGGGCCGGTGTCGTGGACGCAATATTCCAGCGGCAAGGTCACCCGTTCCGACGTTCCCGGCACTTTGAGGCGCATGCCGGGACGGAAGGCGGTGGACAAGATGATATCACCTGAGCCGCCTTCGGATTTGATCGCCTCGGCGGCATTCTTCACCAGGTTCATGAAGACCTGCACGAGCTGATCACGATTGGCGAGGACCGGCGGCAGCGAGGGGTCGTATTCCTCGCTGATCTTGAGCCCGCGGGCAAAGCCGCTGAGCGCGACCGCCTTCACATGATCGAGCACGGCGTGGATATTCACCGGCGCGCGCTCGACCGGCCGCTCATCGGCAAATTCCTCCATCTGATCAACGAGCGTGCAGATCCGGTCGGTCTCCTCGCAGATGAGCCGTGTCAATGCGCGGTCCTCGTCGGACAGGCCCGGTTCCAGGAGCTGGGCGGCGCCCCGGATCCCCGAGAGCGGGTTTTTGATCTCGTGCGCCAGCATGGAGGCCATGCCGGTCACGGAGCGGGCCGCATTGCGATGGGTGAGCTGACGGTCGATCTTATGGGCCATGGAGCGCGGCTGCAGGACGATCATCACCACGCCTGCACGCTCGGGCACTGGTGCGACCTGCAGGTCGACCAGCCGCTCGCCGCCCGTTCGCGGGGTGCCGACATCGACCGCATATTCGCGGATGCTCGCGCCGGTCTGGCGCACCTGCTCGACCAAGGCTAGTAGCGGGCTTGCAAACGGCACGAGCTCGGCCAAGGTATGACGCTTCAGGAGCAGGGTGCTGGTCTGGAAGAAGCCTTCCGCGGCAACATTGGCAAACAGCACCCGCCCGTCTTGATCGACCGTGAGCAAGGGATCGGGCAAGGCGCTCAGCAGAATATCGGCTTCCGTCGCCTCCCGCTGCGGCAGAGTCTTGGCGCTCCTTGCGATCATGCCGCGGCTTTCCTGCCCGGGAGCTCGCCGTAGAGCGCCGCCAACCCGTCACGGACAGCGGCCGGATCTGTAGCGCTGCAGAGCCGTTGGCGCCACATTGCCGCTCCACCCTCGGAGACATAGCCTGCGTCCCGCAGCACCTCCACCATCCAGCCCAGATGCTTGCGGGCGCAGCGAATGCCCATCTCGCGTCCGTAATGCTCGAGCATCGCCTCATAGTGCTCGGCAATCAGCGCGTGCTGTTCGGCAAGGCTCGGCATCGGCCGGCCGCGGCCGGGATCGAGCGCCTCGGCAAGAACGCCGGGTGCCCAGGGACGCCCATAGGCGCCGCGGCCGATCATCACTCCGTCTGCGCCGGACTGATCAAGCATGAGGCGCACATCCTCGATGGTGCCGACATCGCCATTGGCGATCACGGGGATCGACACGGCCTCTTTGACAGCGCGAATGGCCGCCCAATTGGCCCGGCCCGTGTAGAATTGGCAGCGGGTGCGGCCATGGACGGTCACCAGCGCCACGCCTTCAGCCTCGGCCCGGCGCGCAAGCTCGGGCGCATTGATGCTGGCCTCATCCCAACCGAGGCGCATCTTCAGGGTCACCGGCCGGCTGGTTGCCGCGATGGTTGCGCGCACCAGCCGTATCGCATGATCAAGATCGCGCATCAGGGCCGAGCCGCATAGACCGTTCGTCACCTTGCGGGCGGGACAGCCCATATTGATGTCGATCACATCGGCGCCGAGGCTTTCCGCAATGCGGGCCCCCTCCCCCATCCAGCGCTCCTCACGCCCGGCAAGTTGGATGACGAGCGGAGAGACCTCACCCGCGCCCGCAGCCCGGCGCAGGGTTTCGGCATTCGAGAGCGCCAAGGCCTCGCTCGCCACCATTTCGGAGACGACGAGACCCGCGCCGAGCCGGCAGGCAAGGCGGCGAAAGGGAAGATCTGTGACCCCCGACATCGGGGCGAGGAGCACCCGGTTGCGCAGCTGAAGAGGCCCGATACGAATGCTCATATTTTATGCAACTGGCAGTCCCGATTAACTGGTGAGCAATCTGCAGCAATTGCGTGGGAAGAGCAAGTCGCGAGCGATGGATGGCCTGGCCCGGGGGCGCCATGCCGCAGAGCGGTTTGCTCGTCGCACCGGTCGACTTTTGCGCCAGATCGTATAAAGCCTCAGTCTCGTCTGTTCTAGGAAAGGCATGTCTTAGACCCATGGTCATTGCTGCCCTCATCGTCGCTGCAGGTTCAGGCATTCGTGCCGGCGGCCCCCTGCCCAAGCAATATCAGGAGATCGGTGCGGTGCCGGTGCTGCGCCACACGGTTCAGGCCTTCCTCGATCATCCCGAAATCAGTCAGGTGCAGGTGGTGATTGGCAAGGACCATTTGCCCATCTGCCAGGACGCACTCAGCGGGCTCGATCTGTTGCCTTTCGTGACGGGTGCGGATACTCGCCAAGGCTCGGTCCACAACGGGCTGAGCGCGCTGGAGCCCTATGCTCCGGACGGCGTGCTCATCCATGACGGGGCGCGGCCCTTCGTGAGCCCGGCTTTGATCTCAAACGTGGTGGCAGCCCTGCGCGAGCACACAGCTGTCATCCCTGCCTTACCGATCGCGGAGACCATCAAGCGGGTCACGCGCGATGGGACAATTGTGGCAACCATCGACCGGGACGGCCTGTGGGGGGCCCAGACGCCCCAGGGTTTTCGCTACAACGCCATCATCGAGATCCATGACCGCGCCAAAAGAAGTGAACACCGCGATTTCACGGATGATGCATCTCTTGCCGAATGGGCCGGCATTCCCGTCGCGGTCATTTCCGGAGAAAGGCAGAACGTGAAACTCACCACCTCGGAAGACATCGCATCAGCGGATGCCCGCTTGCGCCAGGAACAATGGGCGGCACTGGCCGATATCCGCGTGGGCCATGGGTTTGATGTCCACCAGTTCGGCCCGGGCGATCATGTGACCCTGTGCGGCGTGCGCATCCCGCACAGCCACGGGCTTGTGGGCCATTCAGACGCGGATGTGGCGCTGCATGCCCTCACCGACGCGATCTTCGGTGCGATCGGCGAAGGCGATATCGGCGTTCATTTCCCACCCAGCGATCCCCAGTGGAAGGGGGCCGCTTCCTCGGTGTTCGTCGAGGAGGCCGTGCGCAAGGTGAAGGCGCTCGGCGGGCTTATCGCCAATTGCGACATCACGCTGGTGAGCGAAGCCCCGAAGATCAAGCCACATCTGGCAGAAATGAAGGAGGCGGTTGCCCGCATGCTGGGCGTGACCACCGACCGCGTCGGGATCAAGGCAACGACAAATGAAGAAATGGGTTTCATCGGACGCAAAGAAGGCATGGTAGCCTATGCAACCGCATTGGTTCGGTTGCCGCTGAGGTGAAGAGATGAGCATGTTCGAGGATGAGGTCGTTCGCGAGGCACAGGCCGTGATTGAGCAATGCGCCAGCCGGCGCATGATGCTTGCCACCGCCGAATCCTGCACAGGCGGGCTGATTGCCGCCTGCCTCACGGAACTTCCGGGCGCCTCAACCTATATGGATTGTGGCTTCGTGACCTATTCCAACGAAGCAAAGATTGGTTTGCTTGGCGTTCCCGCCGACATGATCGAGGCCCATGGCGCGGTGAGCGAGCAGGTGGCGCGGGCCATGGCGGAGGGTGCGCTCGAGCGATCCCACGCGGATATTGCGGTGAGCGTCACCGGCATTGCAGGGCCCGACGGCGGCAGCGAGGCCAAGCCGGTGGGCCTCGTTCACCTGGCCTGCGCGGCCAAGGGCAAGCCAACGCTCCATCGGCGCATGTTGTTTGGAAACCAGGGACGCCATCGCATCCGCATCCTGAGCGTGAGGACTGCCCTGGTGCTCATTGCCGAGCAGCTACGCGAGACCAGCGCCACCGCGTGACCGGGCGTGCGCAAGTCGCTTCAGACGCTCGCGACCTGGGGCTTCAGCCTGTTGCCATAGATCTGATCAGCGCGCGAGCGGAAGGCATGCGCGATGCGCTGAAAGGCTTTGTCGAACATCATCGACATCAGCATCTGCAAGGCCATGGACCGCATCTGGTAGGACAGGTTGAAATCGATGCGGGAGGCTGTCTCGGTGAGAGGCACGAACAGCCAGTCGGCCTCAAGCTGCTTGACGGGACCGGTCGAGGAGACCGAGCGGATATGGCCGCGATCGGGGTCGAGCGTCACGTCGCTCAGGAAGGTCTCGTTGAGATGCAGCTTCTCATAGCCCACGCTGAGGGAGGCCCTAAGGATCTCGCGTCCTTCGCCCAAGGGCGCGCGACTGTGAATGACCGCCTTTTCGCAAAGCGGCACGAATTCCGGATAGCTCTCGATATCGGCGGCCAGCGCGAACATGTGGTCCGCGCTGTAGGGCATCCGGTAGCTGGTCTTGAAGTGGCGCATCAGATCAGCTTCGCTTCGGGCCTGGGGCCCGCTTCGGGCTTGCGGGCGAGCTTGGCATTTCGCGCGGCGCGGAGCCGCACGAAATCCTCACCGGCATGATGAGAGGAGCGGGTGAGCGGGCTCGATGAGACCATCAGGAAACCCTTGGCATAGGCCACCTGCTCATAGGCCTTGAACTCGTCAGGCGTCACAAAGCGGTCGACCGCGATATGCTTGCGAGTCGGCTGCAGATACTGCCCGATGGTGATGAAATCAACATCTGCTGCCCGCATATCGTCCATCACCTGGAGCACCTCGTCGCGGGTCTCCCCTAAGCCCACCATGATGCCGGACTTGGTGAAGATCGAAGGATCGAGCTCCTTCACCTGCTGCAAAAGCCGCAACGAGTGGAAATAGCGGGCGCCTGGCCGCACCCGCAGATAGCGGGCCGGCACTGTCTCGAGATTGTGGTTGAACACGTCGGGCCGCGCCGCGACGACGATTTCGAGCGCGCCATCCTTGCGCAGGAAATCAGGCGTCAGGATCTCGATGGTGGTCGCGGGATTGCGGGCGCGAACCGCCCGGACTACTTCGGCGAAATGGCGTGCGCCACCATCGGGCAGGTCGTCCCGGTCGACCGAGGTGATCACCACATGGGAGAGCCCGAGCTTGAAGACCGCATCGGCGACATGAGCGGGCTCCTCCGGATCAAGGGCCAGAGGCAGCCCGGTGCGCACGTTGCAGAACCCGCAAGCACGGGTGCAGATCTCACCCATGATCATGAAGGTTGCGTGCTTCTTCGACCAGCACTCGCCGATATTGGGACAGCCGGCCTCCTCGCATACGGTGACCAGCTTGTTCTCTCGCACGATCGCCCGCGTTTCCTGGTAGACGGGCGAGCCAGGCGCCCGCACCCTTATCCAGTCGGGCTTGCGCAGAACCGGATTGTCAGGGCGATGCACCTTTTCCGGGTGCCGCGCCGTCTGCCGCTCCAGTGTATTGACGAGTGTAACCATTCAATGTGCCGCGCGGGTTGCTATCGCTTGCGGAAGAAGATGCCGAGCAGGAACAGCAGAATGATCGCGCCGATCGTGGCCACGATGAGCGAGCTGATCCAGCCGGGGGCGATTTGAAGGCCTGCGGTGCGGGCAATCCAGCCGCCGATCACGGCGCCGATCACGCCAACGAGGAAATTGGTGAACAGGCCATGGCTGCGGTCCATGACCTTTTCCGCAATCCAGCCCGCTATGATGCCGATAATGATCCAGGAGATCCAACCGACGCCCTCCATCACCCCCGCTCCTCTCTTCAAGCATATCCCATGCCACGGTTCATGCCCGTGACGGTGTTGCGCATGGCGCATGTGACGCATCGAGGCTTGTGACCCTGCGTCGCAAACGCCAGGGTCACATGTGGATGACCCGTCCATAAGCGTCAAGCACCGACTCGTGCATCATCTCAGACAGGGTCGGATGGGGGAAGACCGTGTGCATCAGCTCTTCCTCCGTGGTCTCCAGGGTCATGGCTATGACAAAGCCTTGAATCAGCTCGGTAACTTCCGCGCCGACCATGTGCGCGCCGAGCAGCTGGCCCGTGGCCTTGTCAAAGATGGTCTTAACCATTCCCTCCGGTTCACCGAGCGCTATGGCCTTGCCATTGCCGACGAAGGGAAAGCGGCCGATGCGCAGATCGAACCCGTGCTCCTTGGCCTTGGCTTCGGTAAGGCCGACGGAAGCAACCTGCGGATAGCAATAGGTGCAGCCGGGGATCTTGAGCTTGTCCAGGGGATGCGGGTCGAGCCCGGCGATCTTCTCGATACAGACCACCCCCTCATGCTCGGCCTTATGGGCAAGCATAGGCGGACCTGCCACATCGCCGATGGCATAGATGCCCGGCTCAGCGGTGCGCCCGAAGCCGTCACAGAGAATGATGCCGCGCTCGGTCTTCACCTTGGTGGTCTCGAGGCCGATATCCTCAACATTGCCGATGACGCCAACCGCCGAAATCGCCCGATCAACGGTGACCTCCTGGCGGTTCTTGCCGTCATCGATCACCGCCGTCACAGTGTTCTGGCCCTTCTTGAGGCTCTCGACTTTCGCAGAGGTGATGATCTTGATGCCCTGCTTCTCGAAGCGTTTGCGCGCATGGGCAGCGATCTCGGCATCTTCCGCCGGCAAGATCTGCGGCAGAACTTCAACGACGGTGACGTCTGCACCCATAGTCCGGTAGAAGGATGCGAATTCGATGCCGATCGCGCCAGAGCCGATGACCAGGAGCGACTTCGGGATCTCTTGCGGCACCATGGCCTCGAAATAGGTCCAGATCAGCTTCTGGTCAGGTTCGAGCCCCGGCAATGCCCGTGGCCGGGCACCCGTTGCCAGGATGATATGCTTGGCGATATAGCGGCCTTGCTCCTTGCCATCCTTCGAGACAATGACCTTGCCTGGGCCATCGAGCCGGCCGTGGCCATCGATGACGGTCACCTTGTTCTTCTTCAGGAGATGGGCGACGCCGCGGTTGAGCTGTCCAGCCACGTTGCGCGAGCGTTTCACCACCGCGGCCGGATCAAAGCTCACTTTTTCCGCCGACAAGCCATAATCGCCGGGGTGCTGCATGAGGTGATAGACCTCGGCAGACCGCAAGAGCGCCTTGGTGGGAATGCAGCCCCAGTTGAGGCAGATGCCGCCGAGATGCTTTTCCTCGATCACCGCCGTCTTGAAGCCGAGCTGGGCGGAGCGAATGGCGGTGACATAGCCCCCGGGCCCGGAGCCGATGATGATGACGTCGAAGGCAGTCTCGGCCATGGGCTTCATCCTATACCAGCATCATGGTGGGGTCTTCGAGCAGGGACTTGATGACCTGCAGGAATTCTGCCCCGAGCGCACCATCGACAGCGCGATGGTCGGTCGACAGGGTGAGCGACATGACGGTGCGAATGACAATCTCGTCATCGACAATGACCGGCCGCTTCTCGCCCTCCCCCACCGCGAGAATGGTCGCGTGCGGCGGGTTGATCACTGCCGCGAAGTCCTTCACGCCATACATGCCGAGATTGGAGACCGCCGTGGTGCCGCCCTGATATTCCTCGGGCTTGAGCCTGCGGGCCCGCGCGCGGGCGGCATAGTCCTTCATCTCCTGAGAGATGGTCGCGAGCCCCTTCGCCTCCACATTGCGCACGACCGGCGTGATCAGCCCGCCGGGAATGGCAACCGCCACACCCACATCGGACCTGCGATGCTTGAGAAGCCCCTCCTCGGTCCAGGTCACATTGGCATCGGGCACCTGCTGCAGGGCAACGCCGAGCGCTTTGATGACGAAGTCATTGACCGAGATCTTGTAAGCGGGCGACCCCTCCTTGTTCTTCGGCGCGCGCGCGTTCAGGCGGGTACGGGTTTCGAGCAGCGCATCGATGATGACATCCACCGTCAGATAGAAATGCGGGATGGTCTGCTTGGCCTGGGTGAGCCTGCGCGCGATCGTCCGGCGCATGCTGTCATGGGGAACGAGCTCGTAGGAGCCCTCCTCGTACAGCCTGCGGATCTCCGCATCGGACATGCTCGGGACCGCGCTTGACGCTTTTGCGGGAGCCGGTGCGCCAGTGGCCGGCTCGCCCGGAGCCTCGGCGGGCTGCCTTGCGAGGGGGCCTCCGCGGGCGGCAAGCTCGATATCCGCTTTCACGATGCGGCCATGAGGTCCCGATCCCTTGAGGGTTGCAAGGTCAAGGCCGGCTTCCCGGGCGAGGCGGCGCGCCAGAGGTGAGGCAAAGATGCGCTCGTGGCCGTCATGCTCTTGCGGCGCGGCCGCGCTGGGCTTGTTGGGCGCTTCCGCCTTTTCCGGCTGGGAAACGGGTTCTTGCCGCCGCGATTGTGTCGGTGCTGCCGGAGCGCGCGCGCTTGGTTGCGGCTCGCTGCGTTGCGGGGCCGCGGCGGCCGGTTCGGGCTTCGGTGCGGCCTCCGCCTTCCCTTGTCCAGCAACCTCACCAATATCATCCGCGCTCTCACCCTCAGCGATAAGGACCGCGATCGGCGCATTGACCTTTACCCCTTCGGTGCCGGCGGGAACGAGGATCTTGCCCATTGTGCCCTCGTCCACCGCCTCGACCTCCATGGTGGCCTTGTCGGTCTCGATTTCCGCAATCACGTCGCCAGAGGCAACCTTGTCGCCTTCCTTGACGAGCCATTTCGCGAGCTTTCCCTCTTCCATGGTGGGGGAGAGCGCTGGCATGAGAATGGGCGTGGGCATGGGCAGCGTCCTGAGCGAAGAGGGATATCAGCGATAGATGACCTTGTGCACGGCCTCGATCACCTCGTCGACCGAAGGCAGTGCCAGCTTCTCGAGATTGGCAGCATAGGGCATGGGCACGTCCTTGCCATTGACCCGCAGCACCGGGGCGTCCAGCCAGTCGAAGGCCTTGTCCATGAGCTGGGCGGCGATCTCCGAGCCGATCGAGCAGACCGGCCAGCCTTCCTCGACGGTGACACAGCGATTGGTCTTCTTCACGCTGGCAATCACCGTGTCGATATCGAGCGGGCGCAGGCTGCGCAGATCGATCACCTCGGCCTCGATACCATCGGCGCTCAGCTTCTCGGCGGCTTCGAGCGCATATTGCATGCCGATCGAATAGGAAACGAGAGTGACGTCCTTGCCCTGCCTGGCGATGCGCGCCTTGCCGATGGGCAGCACCCAATCATCGAGTTTCGGCACCTCGAAAGCACGGCCATAGAGCAGCTCGTTCTCAAGGAAGACCACAGGATTGGGATCGCGAATGGCGGCTTTGAGCAATCCCTTCGCATCCGCTGCCGTATAGGGCGCGATCACCTTGAGACCGGGGATATGCGCATACCAGGACGAGAAGTCCTGGCTGTGCTGGGCGGCAACGCGCGCGGCTGCGCCATTGGGCCCGCGAAACACCATATGCGCACCCATCTGGCCGCCGGACATGTAAAGGGTCTTCGCCGCGGAATTGATGATCTGGTCCATGGCCTGCATGGCGAAATTGAAGGTCATGAACTCGACGATCGGCTTCAATCCGCCGAAGGCCGCCCCGACCGCGAGGCCCGTGAAGCCATGCTCGGTGATCGGCGTATCGATCACCCGGCGCGCACCGAACTCATCGAGCAGGCCTTGCGTGACCTTATAGGCGCCCTGATATTCGGCGACCTCCTCACCGATGACGAAGACCGTATCATCGGCCCGCATCTCTTCCGCCATCGCATCCCGCAACGCCTCGCGCACGGTCATCGAGACGAGCTCGGTTCCCTCAGGGATCTCGGGATCACCGGCAACTGCCGCTCCAATGCGCGCTTCCCCACCGGGGGCGGCCGGCCGGCCGTGGCTTTCCGCAACGGGGCGTGAGCCCGAGCCCTCGGAGGGTGCCTTTTCCACCACCGCTTCCGGCGAGGCGGTCGACGGCTCATCGGCTGGCTTGGGAGCATCGCGTTCAGGCAGAGGCGCTGATGCATCCTCCCCCTCCGCCACCAGCACGGCGATCGGGGTGTTCACCTTGACGCCCTCGGTGCCGGCGGCCACGAGGATCTTGCCGACGGTCCCTTCATCCACCGCCTCGACCTCCATAGTGGCCTTGTCGGTTTCGATTTCGGCGATGACATCGCCCGATGAGACCTTGTCACCTTCCTTGACCAGCCATTTTGCGAGGGTGCCCTCTTCCATGGTCGGAGAGAGGGCCGGCATCAGAACAGGAATGGGCATGCGGATTATCCTGCCGACAGACAATTGGGGGTGGCGGCTTCAGCGCGGGAGAAATCCGCGCCTGTGTGAGGTTCGATCCTGCGGGGCACCGAAAGGCGGCGAATGCCGGGGCGCGGCATGAGCCTTGGGACAATGCCCGCCCATCGACCCCGCATCAAGCGCTCTCGACATAGACATCCGTCCAAAGCTCCGATGGATCCGGCTCGGGCGCAGATTGCGCAAATTCGGCAGCCTCGGTGACGCGCTCGCGAACCTTGCGGTCGATCTCCTTCAGGTCGTCCTCGGTTGCGAGGCCTTTTTCAAGGAGGCGCTTGCGCACCTGCTCGATCGGGTCATGCTCCTGCCGCATACGCTGCACCTCGTCGCGGGTGCGGTATTTCGCAGGGTCCGACATGGAATGGCCGCGGTAGCGATAGGTGCGCATCTCCAGGATGATCGGCCCCTTGCCCGACCGGCAGTAGTCGACCGCGTAATCGCCAGCCGCCTTCACGGCGCGCACATCCATGCCATCGACCCGCTCGCCGGGAATGCCGAAGGCCGTGCCGCGGAGGCAAAGCTCCTCGGCATGTGCCGCGGCCCGACTGACCGAGGTGCCCATGGCATATTGGTTATTCTCGATGATGTAGACCACCGGCAGCTTCCAGAGGGAGGCCATGTTGAAGCTTTCATAGACCTGGCCCTGGTTCGCGGCACCTTCACCGAAATAGGTGAGCGAGACCGCGTCGGAATTCCGGTATTTATTGGCGAAAGCGAGCCCGGTGCCAATCGGCACCTGGGCGCCGACAATACCATGGCCGCCGAAGAAGGCCTTCTCGCGGCTGAACATATGCATGGAGCCGCCCTTGCCCTTGGAATAGCCGCTGTGGCGGCCGGTGAGTTCGGCCATCACGCCTTTCGGGTCCATGCCGGTTGCCAGCATATGGCCGTGATCGCGATAGGAGGTGATGACCTGATCGCCCGGCTTCAGCGCCATTTGCATGCCGACGACCACGGCCTCCTGGCCGATATAGAGATGGCAGAAGCCGCCGATATAGCCCATGCCATAGAGCTGTCCGGCCTTCTCCTCGAAACGCCGGATCAGAAGCATATCGGTCAGGGCCTGAAGCTCTTGATCCCGGGTGAGGTCAGCAACGCCGAAGGGAGGCTGGGGCTGCGTAGTCTTCGCTGTCCTCGTGCTTCTGGCCGGCTTCCTCGCTTCGCTCTTGGCTTCGCGGGTTGTGCTTGCAGGTTTGGCCTTGCGCGCCACCATCGACATCTCCCAAGCGATAATCGTGGCGAGAGGATAGCGCCTTCGATGCTTCAAAGCTATAGGGATGTAGGCCTGTTCAAATCAGATCAAGCTGCTGATTCTGCTGTATATTTTCAGATTAACTGGATTAAGGTTATTCGGCAAAGGCAGCCACGCCACCGCTGCGGTCGAGGGGAATCGATCGGTCATTCTCGTGAACGAAGCCGAGCAATGCTCGCGCTTCCTCATCGAGCATGTCAGGATCGATACTCTCTGGACGAAGCAAAACGACGCGCCGCTCGAGAGCCAGACGCTGCTCCTTCAGCTGAGCGAGCTCGCCTTCCAGGCGCTCAACCTTAAGCCTGAGCTCAGCCACCCTCTCGACGCCACGGCTGCCGTGGAGGCCATGCCAGGTAAAATATCCCAAGGTGCCGATCGCAGCCAGCATGAACAGGATTGCCGATTTGGATTTGAAACGCATGGCACACAGACGCTGAGGAGGACCAGGTTTCAATACCAGCACAGGGTTAGCAAGCCGTTATCGAGGTGGGGCATGGGATCGACCCTTTACACAATTTTAAGTTGTGCATTCATTCGGCAGCGCATATTTCCCCTTCTCCACCCATACCGCCTTCGTGCTGCCCACGACGATCGAGAGGGGCAGCCTTCAGGTTCGATGAGCGTGGCATTGGCTGTCGTTGAAAGGAAATCAGCATTGCGTTTTTTCAGTATGCGGCGTCCTTGGTGGCGGGCGGATCTTCCTCGAGCACTCGCCCGTCAGTAAATGATGATCATGTCCACCACCTTCCACAGGCCCCACAGGACAACCGCTCTATCCGCGCTACGTCTTTATGAAGGATCATCCCGACCAGAGTGAAAGAATGAAGTCGGCCGCGCCTACCTATGACAAATCGAAAGTGCTGGGGTTGTTTGGCGCGCCACCCTCCTATGACGATGAGAAGTCCTCGAAGGCCTTGTTGCCACCGTCCTACCAAGTGCTTCACTCTCACAATCAGAATAGCGGCGGGCATGGACTGTTTTCCCGTCAGAGCGGACATGGAGGTGGTCTCTGGTCGGAGCCTGCCGGGTCCTCGCACCATGCCGATCATTTCGGACTCTACGGGCAAGGGATGTTGGCGGGTCCTTCGGCTAGCAGCCGCGCTTTCAAGCAGCAAATTCTGGCGTGCCACCGCCGTCGGTGCGAGCGCGGGGCTCGAAACCTAGCGGGCAATATGTCCGCGCTTCACTTGCGGCTGGATGGCAAAATGGGTTTGCCGGCAAATCTCGCTGGTCGCTCGTCGAAAAGTGAACAGATAACAAGTGACAAAATATTAACATGCATAAACCAGGCAGATTTCATAGTAACTGCCCACTGTTTCAAAGGTCTATCGAACCACTTTGAACAGTAAAGCTACCAAACGACTTGATGAAGGTCACATTTAAAAGGAAATTTACGATGTTTTCAGGTAAAAACCCATTTAACTTCCAACTGTCCGACGCCACCCGTGAGATGATGAACAAACCGCTGGATGTGCGAGCGATCGCGAATGCTCATCCTGTTACGGACCACGGCCACAGCGACTTCGCTTATTTCGATCGCAATGCCCACTCTGTGACCCAAACCGCTCATCATAACAATGATGGGCTGTGGGGCCACCGCTGACCGTCTAAACGGATCGCTGGGAAGGGCCGCCACGGATCCTTCCCAGGTTCGCACCTGCCGCCACCCCAAAGCCCCGCCCAATGCGGGTCCGGAGGTCGAGGCGGCGCCATTTCGCCCCGGCATACTCTATTCGTGCAGCCCTAACTCGCGTCGAGGCTCGCAATAGGTGACCGCGGGAACAGTTGTATTGACGAGGTCCACTCTATGCTATTCGGCAGTTCAGGAAGTTATTCCTTTTCCACACATGGCGGAAGCTCACTAGGTACCCCCGGGGCCTATCGGCCCCTGAGCGAGTCGGTCACCGCACCGCGCCCGGCTTTTCACCCGGCGCCGAGTGCGCCTCCGCTAGAATTGGGCTACCATAATCCGCCGCCGGCATATCATACTGGCTCGCTCCGTTTGGAGGAGCCGCCGGCCTATGATGCCCATCATCACGGGGACGGCCTGTGGGGGCGTTGATCTAGGAACATGATAGGCGAAGGGCAGGCCGCCCCTGCCCTTCGCAGTCTTAAGAGCGGGCCTTGAGCACGGAGCGTCCGGCATAGGTTGCGGCCGTCCCGAGCTGCTGTTCAATGCGCAGGAGCTGATTGTATTTCGCCAGCCGATCGCTGCGCGCGAGGGATCCTGTCTTGATCTGTCCGCAATTGGTGGCAACGGCGAGATCGGCAATGGTGTTGTCCTCCGTCTCGCCGGAGCGATGGGACATCACCGCACGATAGGATGCCTTATGCGCGATCTCGACCGCCTCGAGCGTCTCGGTCAAGGTGCCGATCTGGTTGACCTTGACCAGAATGGCATTGGCGGTGCCGGCGGCGATGCCATCGCGCAGACGGGCGGGATTGGTGACGAACAGATCATCGCCCACGAGCTGCACCGTCTCGCCGAGGCGCTTGGTCAGGGCCTGCCAGCCTTCCCAATCGTCTTCAGCCATGCCGTCCTCGATCGAGATGATCGGGAAGCGCGAGACGAGATCGGCGAGATAGTCGGTCATGCCACCGACATCTAGCACCTTCCCCTCGCCTTCCAGATGATAGCGGCCATCCCGATAGAACTCGGTCGAGGCACAGTCGAGTGCCAGGAACACATCATCGCCCGGCTTATAGCCGGCAATCTCGATCGCCCGCATGATGAAGCCGAGGGCCTCCTCGGTCGATGACAGGTCGGGCGCAAATCCGCCCTCATCGCCCACATTGGTGTTGTGGCCGGCGTCCTTCAGCTCCTTGCGCAGCCGGTGGAAGATCTCGGCGCCGGCCCGCAACGCCTCAGAGAAGCTCGGCGCGCCCACGGGCATGATCATGAATTCCTGGATGTCGATGGGATTGTCCGCATGAGCCCCGCCATTCACGATATTCATCATCGGTACGGGCAAGGTGCGCGCCGATGCCCCGCCGACATAGCGATAAAGAGGCAGCCCGCTTGCCTCAGCCGCGGCGCGCGCGACGGCAAGCGACACCCCCAAAATGGCATTGGCGCCCAGGCGGGATTTATTGTCGGTCCCGTCCAGCTCGATCAGCGTACGGTCGATATCGATCTGATCCTCGGCATCGAAATTGGCGATCGCCTCAAAGATCTCCCCATTCACGGCCGCAACCGCCTTGGTGACACCTTTGCCACCATAACGCGCCGCATCGCCGTCGCGAAGCTCGACCGCCTCATGCGCGCCAGTGGATGCGCCTGAGGGAACGGCCGCGCGCCCAAAGGATCCATCCTCAAGAACCACATCGACTTCGACGGTCGGATTTCCGCGGCTATCCAGGATCTCGCGCGCTGTAACATCAATGATGGCGGTCATGGGAACTCCAGCAATTGGGATCGCTCAAGGGGTCTCTATAACGGTGGCGAGTGGATCGGTGAAGGGGAACAGGCCGTGGACCTTGCAAGTTTTGCGCGGGACGTCTGCGCTGCTCCTTTCAGGACGTGCAAGAAGCCGCGGAATGGTCGCATTTTCCCGTCATTGTCACGAACCCCATGGACAAAGAGGTTCAGTGAATGACGTTGATCATCACCAACGGCGACATCGTCGCGGATACGTTGAAGACGGCAGGGATCGCCACCACCATCGTTCCCTGGCGGGACACGCTGGTCGATGGCCCCGTTCCGCTGACGAGCGATCTTGCGACGCTGGATGAGATCCGGGCGGCCTTTCTGAGCGATGCTTTTGCGGTGCCTCTGCACGAGATCGAAGACGAATTCGCTGCGCGTCGCGAACAGCTCGAGGCAATCACGCCGGGACAGCCCGTGGAATTGTGGTTCGAGCATGATCTCTATGATCAGCTCCAGCTCTTTCAAACGCTCGATGCGCTAAACCGCAGGGGGGCGGTGACCAATGTGCATCTCGTTCAGGCCAATGACTATCTGGGGCGCCACGCGGCGGAGACGATCATCCGCTTTGCCGGGGCCAAGCGCAGCCTGACCGAAACCGATTTCGAGATCGCAAGCCAGGTGTGGACTGCCTATTGCAGTTCGACCCCCGAGGCCTGGGCGGCTTTGTCGACGGATCCCGACCTCGCGCGCTTTCCCTTCCTGCGCTCGGCGATGTTGCGCGCGATCGAAGAATTGCCGGGCACCAGGGATGGGCTCAGCCGCACGGAGCGGCGCATGCTGCAGGCGCTTGCGGAAGGCCATACGACACCGCAGTCGTTGTTCCTCGACAATCAGCGCAGCGAGACGGCCGTTTTCCTGGGCGATTGGAGTTTCTGGAGCCGGCTCGACGGACTGTGCTTCACGGCCGAACCGCTGATCGCAGGAATACCCGAGCGCTTCCGTGATATTCATTGCGAGATGTCTGACAGCTTCACACCGGAAATCATGATCCCACAGGCCCCGGATGCCGACCGGCTGAACGCCTATTTCTTCGCGGAGCTCTCGCTCACCGATTTCGGGCGGGCGGTGCTGGAAGGGCAAGCTGATCACGTGGTCGAGAATGAGATAGACCGCTGGTGGGGCGGCACCCATCTGACCAACCAACGCTGCTGGCGGTGGGATGATGCCGCGCAAAGCCTGGTCAGCCCGGCAAGCTGAGCCGAAGGACAAGCCCATCGAGCCGGCATGATGGGGAGCGCCTGACGCTCAGGCCTCCCCCGCCTCATTGGCTTCCCGGGCCGCAGCCTCAGCGTCCCTGCGCTTTTCGATCATGCGCGCCACTTGAACCGAGACCTCGTAGAGGCCGATGAGCGGCAGAGCGAGACCGACCTGGCTGAAGGGATCGGGCGGTGTCAGCACGGCGGCCAGGACAAAGGCTACGACAATGGCATAGCGGCGCTTCGAGCGCAGCGTCTCGGCGCTCAGCAGCCCCACCTTGACAAGCAGGGTGAGGATCACCGGCAGCTGGAAGCACATGCCAAAGGCGAGCATCAGGGTCATGATGAGGTCGAGATACTCGCTCACCTTCGGCAAGAGTTCGATAATGGCATCGCCCCCGCCCATCTGCTGAAAGCTGGCAAAGAATGCCAGCGCCATGGGGAGCACGAAGAAATAGACGAGCCCCGCCCCAAGCAGGAACAGGAAGGGGGTCGCCACGAGGAAGGGCAGAAAGGCCTGGCGCTCGTTCTTATAAAGGCCCGGCGCCACGAACATGTAGATCTGGGAGGCAATCACCGGGAAAGCCAGAAAGACGCCGCCCCAGAGCGCGATCTTCAACTGGGTGAAGAAATATTCCTGCGGCGCCGTATAGATCAGGCGCACCTGGGTTGAATCCCCTACCGCCCATTCATAGGGCCAAATCAGGATGTTGAAGATGGTGGTTGCGAAATAGAAGCAGACCAGGAAGGCGACCAGCAAGCCGAGCAGCGACTTAATCAAGCGCGATCGCAACTCGATCAGATGGTCGAGCAGTGGAGCCTGCGTGGCGTCAATATCGTCTTTGGTCATGGAAACCCGTTCGCCTCAAGCGGTACCTGGTGCGGAGCCCGAATTTGCCGTGACCGGATCAGAAGCTGCCGCGCTGGCCCGGGCTTGCGCGGTCTCGCGCTCCGCTTGTGCTTGTGGCGAGCTTACTGGCGCGACGCTCTCAGGCGGGGATGCGGCCATGGAATTGTCCTGCGCCGTCGCGCTGGCAGGCTCTGCCGTCGTGCCCTGGTAGGTTCCGGTTGCAGCCGTTGCCTGTCCCGGCGCGGCGCTCGCTGCTGGGGTGTTCTCAGCGCCGGTGCTCGCACCTGCGCTACCCGCATCCGTAATGCCGGCAGTCCCCGCTTCGGAAACCCGCGCGAGCGTCGTGGTTACCCCCGCCTGTGTCGCCGGGCTTTGTGCCGAGGTGCCGTCCGTCTCGGTGGATGACTGCGCCGGCCCTAGGGCCTTCTGCTCCACGGTGGTCTTTGCATCGGCCTGTTCGAGAGACGAGGCGATGGTGCGGGCGATGGCGCCGGAGGGCGAGGTCAGGCTGCGGACCTCTTCGAAGCCCTTGCGCACATCTTCAAAGCCCGCCTGGTCGAGCTGACGTTGGAAATCGCCGGCCATGTTGCGCAGCTTGCGCACGAAGCGCCCTAGCCCGCGCAGCATGTCGGGCAGATCCTTGGGCCCGATAACCACGAGCGCCACCGCGGCAATCACCAGGAGTTCGGTCGCACTGATTTCAAACATGTCCTTGCTTACCTTGACGCAGAGCCGTCAGCCAGTGCCACCCGCCGCGCTGTCATATTATCGCGGATCGGCTCTGGCTCCGCAACTCGCAGAGCCCGCTGCGACATGGTGGCATAGGCAAGCCTCCACTCCGGCTCTGCGCAAACCTCACGCGCTGCTTGGGAAGACCAGCACATGCTGGTCGCGGAAGCGCAGCCGGACCCGTTCGCCCTTGCTGACCGCCTGCTCCGCGGGAAGCCTTGCAATCAACGGTGCATCAAGGCCGGCAACCGCAAGGGTGACCAGGTTCACGTCACCGAAGAAGCGCAGATCAGCCACTTGCGCCTGCGGCTCGGCAGCTCGGTCCGCAGATCCCGGTTCGTCCGATGCAAGTTTGATGCCTTGCGGCCTGATGAGCACTTGAGCTGCGGCGCCCTCCGGCAAATTCGTCGCGAAGTGCCCGAGCGCGGTTTCAACGCGTCCGTTTCTGACCGTGCCGATAAGCTCGTTGACATCACTGAAAAAGCGCGCGGTCTGCGCATCTGCCGGGCGGCGATAGAAGGCCTCGGGATGATCGATCTGGATCAATCGGCCTGCACGCAGCAATGCAATGCGGTCGGCAACGCGCATGGCCTCCATGGGATCATGGGTGACAAGCAACGCGCTCGCGCCGATCTCCTTGAGCAACGCCAGCGTCTCGCTGCGCACCGCATCCCGCAGACGCTGATCGAGGCCGGAGAAGGGTTCATCCATGAGAAGGACGCCGGGCTTGGGTGCGATGGCACGCGCAAGAGCCACACGCTGCTGCTCACCTCCCGAGATCTCATGAGGGTAAGCCTTGGCGAAGCTGCGCATGCCGACGCGCTCCAGGGCCAGAAGCGCCTCACGACGGGCGGCATCGCGGCCAAGGCGCTTCAGCCCATAGGCAACATTCTCAAGGATGTTCATATGAGGAAACAGCGCGTAATCTTGGAACATCAGGCCAATGCCACGCTGCTCCGGCGAGATCATCACGCCGGGTCCCGTCAATTCACGTGAGCCCAGCCGGACCGAGCCCGATGTCGGATGCTCGAGCCCCGCGGCTATGCGCAGCAAAGTGGTCTTGCCACAGCCCGAAGGTCCCAGCAGGCAAACGATCTCCTGCGGCGCAAGCGCGAAGGAGACATCGGAAAGAGCCAGAACATCACCGTAAGCGTGGCTCACATGTTCGAAGGTGAGCGCGGCACCTTGGCGGACTGCGCGATCCTCCGGCATTGGGGCTGCGCGTGAACCCGCAGGTTCGCCCCCTCGGATATTGGTGTGCAAGGTCATGGGGCGGACCCTAGCAACTTTCACGCGACTTGACAGATTTTTCGGATGGAGCGGGATGTCGCGCGCTCGCCTTGACCGTGCAAACCTCAAGACTCCTGTGCCAGCTCAAGCTCCAATGCGTGCTCGAAACCATCCTCCAACGGATCCTCGTCTGCAGCCAAGCTGTCTTCTTCACCAGGCAAGGGAATGTCGAAATCGGGCGGAAGCGCGGCATCGAGCAAGCCCGCGCCCTTGAGCTCCGCAAGTCCCGGCAGATCGCTGAGTGAGTTTAGCCCGAAATGAATGAGGAACGTTTCGGTGGTGCCATAGGTGACCGGGCGCCCGGGTGTGCGCCGGCGCCCGCGCATGCGCACCCAGCCAAGCTCCATCAGGGTATCGAGGGTGCCCTTCGAGAGGGAAACGCCGCGGATGTCCTCGATCTCGCCGCGCGTCACTGGCTGGTGATAGGCAATGATGCCAAGAGTTTCCATGGCCGCGCGCGACAGCTTGCGCCGCTCGACGCTCTCCGTCCGCAAGACGTCGGCAAGATCCGGCGCTGAGCGGAATGTCCACTTGCCCGCGACCTGGACAAGATTGATGCCTCGGCCCGCATAAAGTCCCTGCAATTCACCGAGCAAGCCCTGGACATTACACCCCTCGGGCAGGCTGCGGCCAAGATCGGCCGCTGAGACCGGTTCGGTGCTGGTGAAGATCAAGGCTTCCAGAATGCGCAGATGCCGCGTGCGATCGGCGTGGCGAAGATGGGTGACATTGTCGTGATCGCCGGCTTGCTCAAGGGGCAGATCCGGTTTGCAGCGAGACAGGATCATGTCCGAACGACTCCTGGACCCATGGTGGTGGGGCGGGCGCGCATATAGATCGGCGCGAAATGCCCATCCTGGCGCATGTCGATGTGGCCGTCGCGGGCCATTTCGAGGCTGGCGCTGAAGCTCGAGGCCAGCGCGCTGCGCTCCTGGCCCGGGCGGGCCAAATAGCGCAGGAGCAGCGCGTCGAGCCTTGCCCAATCGGCAAGTCCGCCGACAAGGCGCTCGAGCAGGTCGCGCGCTTCCTTGAGCGGAATAATGGCCGGCTGCTTGATGCTGTAGGAGCGGAAGGATGCCGATTTCTGCCGGCGGGTGGCATAGGCCTGCAAGAGATCGAATAAGGTGTCCTCGTGGATCACTCGCGCTGCGCCACTCAGGGTCGCATCCGCGGCGGCAGGCCGGCCGAACACCTCTTCCCCCAGTTTGTCGCGGGCAAAGAGCGCTGCGGTTGCCTCGCGCACCCCCTGCAGACGGCGCAGACGGAAGGCGAGACGCGCGGCCATTTCCT